>REDU01000051.1 GCA_007693335.1 Ilumatobacter sp.
ACTTGAGGTCAAGTTCTTCAAGAAAGAGTCAACGAACGAGTTCCATGCGCATGCCGGCTTCGTCCCAGTCGGGATCGAGCGGGAGGCGGCTCACGGCGCGGCCTGACGCTCGGCGTCCGGTCCAGAGCATCGCCGCGGCCTGGAGCATGTGGTGGAGGCCCGCTCCCTGCGGAGGAGTGCGGGAGACCACCTCGTCGACACCTGGGAGGCGCTGTCGGATGAGCTCGATCCGCTCGACCACGCCATCTTCGTGGAACGGCGACGTCGAGAGTGGCTGGTCGGCGTTCATCACCACGAACGACAGATCGGGATTGGCCGAGAACCAGCTGCGCTGATGAAACGGCTGGATGTCTCGTTCGGCCTCTCGGTACCAGCGGAAACGCCGGAAGTCGTCACGTGTCAGCCAGGGCTCGAGACGGCGTGCGTCGTCAGGCGTGGGTGCGTTCAGTGCCGCTCTCGACGGAACAGGTGGCACGCCGACCATGCGCGGCCAGCCGACCATCTCGCGTGCGAGTTCGTCGCACTGCCGGAACTGACGAACCGGGCCCTCGTTCCAACCCATCGGGGCGTTGAGACCGGCGAAGTCGAAACGGGGTCGATGGTCGAGCACGTCGAGCAGCGTCGGGAGCACGAACGCCTCTTCCGCCACCACCGTCACACCGGCCAACCGGGCGGGCAGCACCAACCAACCGCCGGGGCAGGGGGTGACCCCGGCGATGTTGGTGAACGGGTTGGCCTTCGGCGGCATGGCTCAGCGGCGGCGGCGACCGAACACGCCAGCCGGCTCCTTCACCGGCTCGGGTGCGACTTCTGGCTCTTCGGGCGCGGCGGGCTGGGTGTTCGCACCGTCGGTGGCGGCCTGGCCGCTGCTGACGGTGGCGGCCGCTTGCGCCTGGGACCGCAGCGTCGACACCTGGGCCTGGATCTCGCTCGGGAACGCACTGATCGACTTGGCGGTGTCGAGCGTGATCAAGCCAGCCGTCACGAGTCGGGCGAGGTCCATCTCGATGGTCTGCATGCCCTCGGCGGCGCCGGTCGCGACCACGTTGCGGAGCTGACGGCTCTTGCCCTCACGCATCAGGTTGCGAACGGCATCGGTACCCATCAGCACCTCGTAGGCGGCCACTCGACCACCGTTCACGCCCGGGAGCAGACGCTGGCTGACCACACCCTGGAGCGAGCCCGCGAGCATCGTCTGGATCTGGTCGCGCTTCTCGGCGGGGAACACGTCGATGATGCGGTCGAGCGCCTGGGCGGCGTCGTTGGTGTGGAGGCTGGCCATCACGAGGTGACCGGTCTCGGCCAGGCTCAGCGCGATCTGGATCGAGTCGAGGTCGCGCATCTCGCCCAGGAGCACCACATCGGGGTCCTCACGCAGGGCGCTGCGGAGACCGTCGGTGAACGAGCCGACATCACTACCGACTTCGCGCTGGTTCACCATCGCCACCTTGTGATTGTGGAGGTATTCGACCGGATCCTCGATGGTGAGGATGTGCACCGGCTTGGTGTCGTTGATCTTGTCGATCATCGCGGCCAGGGTGGTCGATTTGCCCGAACCGGTCGGGCCCACCACCAGCACGATGCCGTAGGGCTTGTTGAGCAGCATGGTGCACGCCGCCGGAGCTCCGAGCTCCTCGAGCGTGCGCAGACGGCTCGGCACGACGCGGAGTGCGAGCGCCGTCGAGGCCCGCTGGTGGAAGGCGTTGGCGCGGAAACGCCCGATGCCGGGGAGACCGAACGAGAAGTCGAGCTGACGATCCGTCTCGAACTCCTCGACGCGGTCGGGCGGGACGACCGACATGACCATTCGCTGGATGTCGTCGCTCGAGAGCTCTTCGACGTTGTCGAAGGGCACCAACATGCCGTCCCGTCTGACGGTCGGCGGACGACCCACCGTGAGGTGGAGGTCGGACGAGCCGGCCTCGACGGTGGCGTGGAGCAGGGCGACGAGAACCTGATCGGGCTCGCTCATGACTGACTAACCTCCTGGAAAGGCCGCTCGGGGCCACGATGTGATGACGGGCCACGGGACGTGACATGACGGAGACGACACTGGTGGTGATCGTCTGTTCGGTCTTCGGGTTGGTGATCGGATCGTTCCTGACCGTGGTGGTCGACCGTGTGCCGCGCGGCGCGTCGATCGTGGCACCGCCGAGCGCATGTGGCGCGTGCGGGACGAGGCTCGGTATTCCTGACCTGGTACCCCTCTTCAGCTGGCTGTCCCTGCGTGGCCGGTGCCGACGTTGCGGAACCTCGATCGGCATCGAGCCGGTGGTGATCGAGCTGGCCACTGCGACCGTCTTCGTGGCCCTCGGGCTTCGATTCGGGTTGTCGGTCGAGCTGATCGCGTTCTGCGTGCTCGCCGCTGCGCTGGTAGCCCTCAGCTGGATCGACCTCCGCGAGCAACGACTGCCTCGGGAGATCACGTACGTGACGATCGGACTCGGAGTCCCGCTCCTCACCATTGCCGCCGTCGCACTCGACGAGCCCGAGCGGATCTGGATGATGGTGGTCGGCGCATTCATCGCCCTTGCCCTCATGGGGCTCATCTACGCAGCGAGCCGGGGCGGCATGGGCGAGGGCGACGTGCGACTCGCGCCATTGCTCGGGCTCTACCTCGGTTGGCTGAACCCGGGCCTGGTGCCGGTCGGGCTGTTCCTGGGCTTCCTGCTCGGTGCGATCGCCGGTGTGGCCGGGATGCTGATCGGAGCGAGCGGACGGAAGACGGCCATCCCGTTCGGCCCGTTCCTGGCCGCCGGAACGGTGTTGGCGATCTTCGTGGGACAGGACCTTGTGGACCTGGTGATGCAGCGCTGACATCGCGATCAACCCACGTCGTCCTGTACTCCACCCAGAACGCCGTACATCGCGGACACCAACGCGATGGCGACGAAGCCGACGATCAAACCTACGAAAAGGATCATCGCCGGCTCGAAAAGCGTGGTGAAGCGCTTGATGCGGCTCTCGAGTTCGCGGTTGAAGTAGAGGGCCGCCACCTCGAGTTGCTCGTCCAGTGTGCCGGTCTCCTCACCAACTTTGAACATCTGGCGAGCGGCTCCCGGAAAGAGACCGGTCTCAATGAGCGGACCACTGAAACCACCGCCTTCGAGCATCTCGATGCGCGCCTGGTCGAGCCTCTCCTGATACACGGAGTTGGCCGTCGCATCGGTCGTGGTCTGGAGCGCCGAGGGCATCGACACACCGGCCTGGAGCATCGTCGACAGGATGCTGCAGAACCGCTCGAGGATGGCGTACTCGACGATGCCCTTGATCACCGGGATCCTGAGCACGAGACGGTCCTTCAACAGCCTGCCGGACGGGTGCTTGAACAGGAAGATCATGAACGAGATGAAGATTGCGAAGATCGATGCGGTGATCCACCACAGGTCGGTGAAGAAGCGCGAGAAGAACAGCATCATCCGGGTCGCGAGCGGCAGATCGGCGCCGAGCTCCTCGAACAACGGCTGGAACTGCGGCAGCACGTAGCCGGCCAGGATCAGCACCGTGATCATGGCCATCGCCATCACGACCAACGGGTACGACAGTGCCCCGACCACCTTCGAGCGGGTGTCCATCTCGCGCTCGATGTAGACGCTCAGGCTGTCGAGCGACTCGTCGAGGCGACCGGTGAGTTCGGCGGACGAGAGGATGCCGATGTAGTACTTGGGGAAGACGTTCGGGAACTTGGCGGCAGCCTGGGAGAAGAGCCCGCCGTTGCGGAGCTCTTCGATCATGTCGGTGATGGCCCGACGGAGGGCGACGTCGTTCGTCTCGTCACCGATCACCACCAGGGCGTCGGTGATGGGGATGCCGGCCTTGACGAACACGGCGAGCTGACGCGTGAAGTGCATCAGCTCCTTCTTCTTCACCTTCTCGGCGGTGAGCTCGAAGTCGAGCATGCCGCGTCGTTCCTGGATCTTGATCGGGAAGAGCTGCTGCTCGACCAGGGTCTGACGCGCCGCACCGATCGTGTCGGCCTTGGTGACACCGTCGATCTCGGTACCGTTGGGATCGATTGCGGAGTACGCGAACTTCGGCATGGAGCCCTCACTGTCAGGCGGATCTGGAGATCGACCGGTCCCGTGACCGCCCGACCGGTGACCCACCACCCGTCTCGCGGTGCGTCACCGGTGAGTTCTTCGGCACCGGTTCACCACTTCTTGACCACTCGTTGACATCGGGCGGCCGGCGTCCCGTCGCTTCGTTGGGATACACTGTCCTACATGAGCACCCACTCGGGGTCCATCCAGCGCTCCTTTCGGCTGTCGCGCCGCACTGCAGACCTGCTCGACGAGGCGTCGGACGCGTCGGGCGAGACACGGAACGCACTCACCGACCGACTGCTCGGCGAGGCCGTTCGCACCGACCGCCATCCACTCATCCGGTTCCGCTCCAGTGAGGACGGGCGGCGCGAGCCGTGGCTGATCGGAACACGCCTCCGCGTCAGACAGGTCATCACCACCGTTCGCGCCCACGGCGGCGACATCGACATCGCCTCGGAGTACCTGGGCACTGCCCCGACGAACGTTCGCGCCGCAGTGGACTACGTGGCCGACTTCGGCGACGAGATCGAGCGCGATATCGAACGCGCCCATGAGATCGAGCGGCGCGAGAAGGAACGATGGGAGCGGGGCCGAGCGGCACTGACGTGAAGCTCGCACTCGACCATCACTACTCACGTCGGATTGCTGAGCAGCTCCGCGAACTCGGCCACGACGTCGTGGCCGCCGTGGAGGTCGGCTGGGAGACCATGGAAGACACGGACGTGCTCGATCGGTGTCGTGACGAAGGACGAGCGCTCCTCACGAACAACGTGGCCGACTTCGCCCTGATCGCCAGACGGTGGCAGGAGTCGGGCCAGGAACATCTCGGAATCGTGTTCACCTCGGACTCGAGCATGCCGCGCACCATGGACACCATCGGCCGCTACGTGGAAGTCCTCGACGACCTGATGTCCCAATACCCCGGCCGGCTCGCGTTCGCCGGCAGGGTCCACTGGTTGAACGGTTGAGACGATCGCGGCGGCCTGGACCGGTGGGGCAACGGTCCAGTGTCACACCCCCTCCGTACACTCGTTCGTATGGGTACCACGGTCGTCATCCCATCGCCGGAGGAGATCTCCGAGCTGGATGCGGCCGGGATCGAAGCCGCGCTGGTCGACATCGAGCGGGCCCGCCGGCAGGTCGAGGCCGGGTTGATCGACGTGTTGGACGAGGCCGATCAGCAACGGGTGTGGGCCACCGACGGGCACTCTTCGGTGCGGGCATGGGCGCTGGCGCTCACCAACACCTCGGGCGCCGAGATGATGCGCCGGCTGCAGACGATGAGGGCGCTGCGTGACCTCGACGATGTGCGGGAGCGCCTGCGGGCCGGTGAGATCGGGGTGTGCCAGACGCGAGAACTCGCCAAGGCCCACGCCAACCCTCGGTGCCGCGACCAACTCCCCGAGTCGGCCGGGTTGCTGACGGGTCACGCCCGGAAGCTGCCGTTCGACGACTTCGTGGTGGTCATGCGGCGTTGGGTCTCACTGGCCGATCCCGACGGCGCCCGGCGTGATCACGACCGGATCCACAGAGCACGCAACGCTCATCTGTCGAACGTCGGGAACGAGTACCGCCTCGACGCCAGGGGCGGCACCGCCCAGGGTGCGACGATGGAGGCCGTCTTCCGAGCGTTCTGTGACGCCGAGTTCGCCACCGACTGGGCCGCTGCCCGCGAGATCCACGGCGACGACGTGTGTGCCGCACTGCTCGAGCGCACCGCCGGGCAACGCCGGTTCGACGCCCTCCACGCCATCTTCGTGGCGGCGGCAGCGAGCGGCACGGTGAAGGTGCCCGACCCGCTCGTGAACATCGTGGTCGACCACCAGACGTTCTCCGAGCACGTCGCCCATGCCGGCGGCGGCCAGAAGCCCTCGCCCGATCCCGCCGATGTCGACCGGCGCCGGTGCCAGACCACCGACGGCGTCACGCTCGACCCGCGTGACGCCGTGGCGGCTGCCGTGGCCGGTCATGTGCGCCGTGTCGTGTTCGACACCGCCGGTGTCACCATCGACCTCGGGCGCAAACGGCGGCTGTTCACCGGCTCGGCCCGCGACGCCGCCCTCCTGGGTGGCACGCACTGCCTGTGGCCAGGGTGCAGACGCCACCGGGTCGACATCGACCACCGAGAACCCTGGGGCCGTCACGGGCCCACCGACCAGCAGAACGCCGCTCCGCTGTGCGGCCGACACAACCGCTGGAAACAGCAGGGGTACAGGGTGCACCGGAACCCCGACGGCACCCACACCGTGACCAGACCCGACGGCACACCCCTCGGCGATCCCCGAGCTGCCTGACCCGACGCGCGGGTCAGGTGGCGAAGAGGGTCTTGACCACCTCGGGGATGGTGGTCATGTCGTCTTCGACCAGTTGCATGGCCTCGCGGAGCATGGTGCGCATGCCCTGGGCCACGGCGAGGCGCCGGAGCTCCTCGGTGGTGGCCCAGCCGACGATCAGACGGCGCAGTTCGGGGGTGATCCGCAGCAACTCGTACACGCCGATGCGCTCGCGGTAGCCGGTGTTGGCGCAGTAGCTGCAGCCGACGCCGCGGTAGAAGGTCTGCTTGTCGCTCCCGCCGCTGTGCTGGCGGTACACCGTGAGCTCATCGGCCGTCGGTTCGTAGGGCTCCTTGCAGTTGTCGCAGATCCGCCGGAGCAGACGCTGCGACACCACGGCGACCACGGCCGACGCCACGAGGAACGCCTCGATGCCCATGTCGAGCAGTCGGTGGACAGCCGCGACCGAGTCGTTGCCGTGCAGCGACGACAGCACCATGTGACCCGTGAGTGCGGATTGCACGGCGATGCGGGCGGTGTCGGCGTCGCGGACCTCACCGACCAGGATCACGTCGGGGTCCTGGCGGAGGAGGGCCTTCAGACCGGATGCGAACGTGAGGCCGGCCCGTTCGTTCGTCTGCACCTGGTTGATGCCGGAGAACACGTACTCGACGGGGTCTTCGATCGTGGTGACGTTCTTGCCGGAGTCGTTGATCTCCTGCAGGGTCGCGTAGAGGGTGGTGGTCTTGCCGGCGCCGGTGGGGCCGGCGCAGATGACCATGCCGAACGGGGCGTGCACGATCTTGGAGTACTGGGTGTAGGTCTCGCGCGGCATGCCGAGCTCGCCGAGGCCGACCATCGACTTGCTCTTGTCGAGCAGTCGCATGACGACCTTCTCGCCGAACACGGTGGCGACGGTGGCGACGCGCACGTCGAGCGGATGGCCGTCGACCGTGGTCGAGAACTGACCGTCCTGGGGGGCGCGGGTCTCGACGATGTTCATGCCGCTCATGATCTTGAGTCGGCTGACCAGCGGCTTGTGGGCGGTGAGGGGCAGGGCCACGGCCTCGACCAGCTGACCGTCGATGCGGAACCGGACGCGTAGCGAGCCATCGAGCGGCTCGACGTGGATGTCGCTGGCCCGGTCGCGCAGCGCCTGACCGACGATGCGGTTGACGAGCTGCACCACCGGCGCCTGGTCGTCGAGGCTGACCTCCGACGCCTTCTCCTCGGCGAGGGCCACCTGGGCATCGCTGGTCTCGAAGCTGGCGACCAGCCGACCGATGTCGGCGTCGGAGCGCCACATCTGCTCGATGTAGGAGGTGACGGTCTTGGGGTCGCAGGCCCGCCATTCGAACGCCTGCTTGGCGACCGACTCCGCCTCGGACCGCAGCGACTCGGTGGGGTGCGACGCGAAGACGAGCAGCTTGCCGTTCATCTCGCCGATCGGCACGATGTGGAACCGGCGGGCGAGCGTCTCGTCGATGCGGTGCGCGAGTTCGCTGTCGAGCTCGACGCCCTTGGTGTCGGCAGCCGGCACGCCGGTGGCCTTCGCGAGGGCGGTGGTGAACTCGGCCCGACCGACGCCGTACTTGGTCAACAAGATGTTGCCGAACGTGACGAGGTCGCCGGCACCGTCGACCAGCGCCGCCTGGAGGCGACCACCGTCGAGGTGGGTCGCGTCGACCAGCGCCTGGCCGACGGCCACGCACTCCTCGACGCTCTCACCCTGGATCCCGTCGTCGGTGGCGACCTCGCCACCCGTCGACTTGCGTTCTTCCTGCTTCGGTTTACGCAGCGCCACCGGTGGTCCCTCGTTCGTGATCGTGGTCGGATTCGGAATCGGTGCTGACGCCAACGGTCACGCCGTCGCGCCGCACGAACTTGTTCGGGTCGAGCTCGATCACGGCTCGCTCCAGCTCTTCCAGCCGTTCGAGCTGCACGGCGGTACTGACGTCCATGGTGGTGTCGGCGAGCTGTGACTCGACGGTGGCGAGCCGGGCATTGGCCGACTCGACCCGCTCGGAGGTGTCCTTCTCGAACTTCTCGAGATCCATCCGTATCAGCACGGACTCGCCGGCGGCGGCCGACAACCTCTCCTTGAGCTCGTCGAGCGACTCGGAGTCGACCTCACCGAACTCGTCGCGCAGCGCGACGATCTTCTCGTCGAGCTCGCGCGTCGTCTGGTCGAGCGCTGTCATCCGGTCGCCCAGCACGTTGAGGGTGTCGTCGAGACCCTGGGACACCCGACCGACGTGGGCGTCGATCTCGGCGATACGGGCGCCCACCTCCTCGCGGATCGAGCCCTCGACCGCCGACACCCGGATGTTGACGCGCTCTTCGAGGCGATCGGAGCGCTCACCGACCAGCTTCGACGTCTCGGCGTGCTGACGGATGGACGACGACGACACATCTTCGAGACGTCCGTCGAGCCCTTCGATCCGGCGGGTGACGTTCGATTCGAGCTTCTCGGCGTGCTCCTCGGCGCGCTGCTGGATCTTGGCGGTCAGGTCGTTGAAGTGGACGACGAGGCGAGCGGCCTGCTCGTCGAACTTGCGCAGATCGGAGTCGAGCACGTCGACGCGACGCACCGTGTGCTCGTGCTCGTCGTGCATCGACTGCAACAGCGGACGGGCGGCATCGGCCACGAGGGTCTCGAGCGTGCTGCTCATCTGCTCGACCCGGCGATTCAGGCGAGCTTCGAGTTCGGTGAACCTCGCATCGATCCGGGCCGAGGTCTGCGCCACCTTCTGCTCGTCGAGCTCACGTCGGAGCTCGACGTTCTGCGCGGACATCGCCTCGACCGTGCGGACGAGATCGGCCAGCCGATCGCCGTACTCTCGATGGAGATCGTCACGCTCACGGATCGCATCGGCACGCAGCTTGGCGTTCTCTGACACGATCGTGGTGGCGTGACGATCGAGCTCTGCTTGTACAGCCGCGATGATCCGCGACTTCATCGCAGCCTCGTGCTCGTCGGTCACCAACTGATCCACGCCCCTCGTATCGGTCGGTGACTGCGACGGCTTGAGAAAAGCCAGACAGCCGCACCTCATCCTCAAGGCATGGTCTGGACCGACCGATAGGTGGTCCAGATCGAACGGAGCGGGAGGTCGCCACAGATGCGTCGATTGTCATTGCCCAACAAACTGCTGATCGCAGTGCTGCCACTGATCGTGGCACTGGGCGGATTGCTCACCCTCACGATCCGTGAGGGCATGCGCGATGTGGAGCAGGCCCGGTTGGGCGCGCAGCTCGGCGCGACCTGGGAACCGCTGGTGACCACCATGCGTGCCATCGAGACGGAGCGAGCCGCGAGTTCCAGTGGTGATGCCGCTGCCGTCACACAGGCACGCCGCGACACCAACCAACTGATGGTCGACATGGACACGGCACTGCGTCAGCTCGGTGACAGCCGGCCGCTCCTGGTGCAGCTCGGTCAGGCCCTCCAGTCGCTCAGTGCCGCACGCGGTGCGGCTGACAATCCGGCCGTGGGTGTGGCCCGCGGGCTGTCGGCCGACGACTCGTTCAACGCCACCAAGGCCGATCTCGTGGCCGTCGGTCGACTCCTCCCCACCGAGGCGGTCGACACCGACCTCGCCCGCACGCTCACGGCGGTGGCCGCGCTGGCCGAGGTCGAGCAGGGCTCGATCGTGGTCCTGAACGCGATGGACACGGTACGAGCCGGCGGAGCGACCACGGTCGGCGTCGACCGGCTCCTGGTGCAGATCGACCGCACCGAGAACTCCGTCGACCTGTTCCGGGCAACCGCCGATGACCGTTGGACGACCGAGTTCCGCAACAGCGGTTACGTCCGGGCGCTGGGCGACAGCCGCCGGGCCGTCCAGCAGCTGCTGACCGCCCGCACCGCGGGCGACGAGACCGCGACCCTGACGGCGACCGACGTGGAACGGCTGGCCGCACCGGTCGACCGCATCGCGGAACTGCGGGACGAGCTGGCCACCGACGTGGTGGCCGCCTCCGACGCGGCCGCCGGTGACATCGCCCGTCAGACGTGGTTCCGTGTGATCGTGACGGCGCTGGCCGTGGTGCTCGCCCTGCTGCTGGCGTTCTTCATCGTCCGATCGATCACTCGGCGGGTGCGCACCGTGTCGGGTGCCGCCCAGGAGGTCTCGACCGAGCGCCTCCCCGTCCTGGTGGACGCCCTCCGCGACCCGCGTGGTCGCACCGAGCTGCCCGAGGTGGTCGAGATCGACGCCCGCGGTTCCGACGAGCTGGCCGAGTTGGCCCGCTCGTTCAACGTGCTGCAGGCCACGCTCGGCGACGTGGCCCAGGAACAGATCGAAGTGCTGCGACGCGGCGTGTCGGACATCTTCGTGACGATGGCCCGCCGCAACCGGAGCCTGGTCGACCGCCAGCTCGCCCTGCTCGACGAGCTCGAGGCGAACGTGGAAGACCCCAACGTGCTGTCCGACTACTACCGACTCGACCACCTCGCCACCCGCATGCGCCGCAACTCCGAGAGCCTGCTCGTGCTGGCCAACACCGACGCCATGCGCCGCCGCAACAAGCCCGCGTCGATCGACGACGTGGTGCGGGCGGCGATCGGCGAGGTCGAGGACTACACGCGGGTCGACATCATGAACCTCGAGCACCTCAACGTGCGGGGCACCGTGGTGGCCGACGTGGCCCACCTGCTGGCGGAGCTGCTCGACAACGCCACGGCGTTCTCACCGCCCACCTCGCGGGTGCAGATCACCGGCGACCTGATCGACGGCGAGTACCGGATCCTGATCCTCGATGACGGTATGGGCATCGGCACCGAACGGCTGGCCGAGCTCAACGATCTGCTGGACCACCCGCCGGTGGTGGGGCTGTCGGTGGAGCCGACGCTCGGCATGTCCGTGGTGTCGTTGCTGGCGGCGAAGCACGGCGTGAAGGTGCAGCTGGCCGCTGGCGGCACGGGCACCATCGTGAAGGTCGTGCTGCCGCCGGCAACCTTCGAACGCCGGGTGGACGGCCGGAGTGCCGACGCCGAGGTCCCGCCGGGGCAGCTCAGCCTGCGTGAGAGCCCGATCACGCCGTCCACATCGTCCGCGATGCTCGAGGCGCCGAAGGTCACCACCGAGCCGGTTCCCGCCGTGCGCCCCGCCGCTGTGCCGGCCACTGCCGAGGTGAACCCGTCGAATCGGGCCCGTCGTCGGGCGGAGAAGGCCGACGCCAAGGCTCAGGCCAAGGCCAAGGCGGCGGCCGAGAAGCACGCCAAGAAGCAGCTGAGGTCGGGTGGCAAGGCCACGGCGAAGAAGAAGAAGAAGTCGACGTCGACGCCGACGCCGACGACCACTGGAGTGCCGAACGAGGCGGTCAGCTCGAACGGGCAGCATCCGCCGACCGCCGTGATCGGCGATCCGCTCTCGATCCGGCTGCCCGATCGCATCGTGGCGGCGCCACCGGAGATCCGCACCCACGACGAGGTTCCCTCCGACCTGAGCAGTCTGGTGGACCTGCCGACCGGCACCGACGAGCTGCCCACTCGCCTGCCCCAGCGCGAGGTGCCGCCACACGCCGATTCGCCGAGCGGATCCCGGGATGCTGCGATCGGCGAGCTCGATGTCGACCTCGCGAACCTCGATGTGACCCCGTCATGGGTTCGCGACGCTGACACGACTGCTGCACCTGAACCGGCTCGACCGGAGTCGGTGGTGGCGCCTGAGCCGGAGACCGTGGCACCGCCACTGCCGACCGTGCCGACCGCACCGGCTGCGACGCCACCGCCGCCCACGGGCCCGATGTTGCCTCCGCCCACCGGGGGGCCGGCCGTGCCGGCGCCAGCCGGACCGGGCACGAACCCACCTCCGCCACCGCTGCCCACTCGTGGCGCCGACGGGCTGCCGCTGCGCACCCGGTCCGGATCGTCGTCGGCACTCATGGAGACCGATCGACTCGGTGAGACATCCACCACTGCGGTCGGGACACCCTCGGCGCTGAAAGCAGCGCTGTCCGCGTTCGAATCCGGCCGTCAGGTCGCCCAGGATCGCCCCCAGGAGGACGACGAATCATGAGCTCAGCTGCCGAGAACCTCAACTGGTTGGTCGCGCGGTTCGCCGAACAGGTCGTGGCCGTCCGACAGGCGGTGGTCGTGTCGTCGGACGGTCTGCCACTCGCCGTGTCGGAGAGTGTGGAGCGCGAGGCGGCCGAGCGGCTCGCCGCTGTCGCCTCCGGCATGATCGGGCTGGCGTACGGATCGGCCGGACGCTTCGGCGCCGGCGCCGTGTCGAACGTGATCGTCGAGATGGAGCTGGGGTGGCTGTTCGTCACCGGCATCCGCGACGGTTCGCTGATGTGCGTCGTCACGAACAAGGACGCCGACATCGGCACGCTCGGCTACGAGATCGCCGTCTTCGCCGACCGGGCCGGAGACGTCCTGACCCCCAACGTCCGCAACGAGCTGAAGTCCCTGATGATGTCGAGGCAGTGATCATGACCCGTCACACGCCACTCTCGCTCGATCCGCCCAGCGGAGCCGTCGCGTCGTCGTTGCCATCGCCAGATGTGGACGATGACGGCGATGACCATGACCACACCGGTCGTCTGATCCGTCCCTACGCCATGACCCGCGGCCGCACCAGCGGTGAGGGTGCCGAGATCCCCCTCGAGGCCCAGGTGCTCGCCAGCTCCCGGGCGGCCGCGCACAACGGCACCCACCGGTGGGAGGCGGCCGCGCTCCTCGAGATGGTCGACACCCCGATGGCCCTCATCGAGGTGGCCGCCCGTCTCGAGATCCCGATCGGGGTCGCCCGGGTGATCGTGGCCGATCTCGTCGAGGACGGTTCCCTGATCATGCAACTCCCACCCGCCTCCTCGTCGTTCACGAGCTTGTTGGAACAGGTACTCGATGGTGTCCGTGACCTCTGACCACCCGACCGCGAGCCGGTCGAAGATCCCCGTGAAGCTGGTCGTGGCCGGTGGCTTCGGCGTCGGCAAGACCACGTTCGTCGGGACGATCTCGGAGATCGAACCGTTGCGCAGCGAGGCGGTGATGACGTCGGCGAGTACCGGTGTCGACCATCTCGAGCCGGCGGCCGAGAAGACGACCACCACCGTCGCGATGGACTTCGGTCGCATCGGGCTCACGGCCGACATCACGCTGTACCTGTTCGGCACGCCGGGTCAGGAGCGGTTCCACTTCATGTGGAACGAGCTCGCCCGTGGTGCGATCGGGGCCATCGTCATGGCCGACACCCGCCGACTGGCCGACTGCTTCTCGGCGGTCGATTACTTCGAGGCACGCAAGGTCCCGTTCATCGTCGCGGTCAACACCTTCGACGGTCAGCGGGTGCACCGGCTCGATGACGTCCGTCAGGCGTTGCAACTCGACGCGGCGGTCCCGGTCCGCTTCTGCGACGCCCGCGTCCGTGACGAGGTGAAGGGCGCACTCGTGAACGTGGTGGAGCACGCCCTGCTCAGGGCCCGCGCCACCACCGCCGCTCCCGCCTGAGGGCGCTCCCCGTCGATCGACGGCGGGTAGCGTTCACCCTCCCGATGAGTGCCACCCCCGTACCCGACCGTCGCACGTTCGCGATCATCTCGCACCCCGATGCGGGCAAGACCACGCTGACCGAGAAGTTCCTGCTGTACGCGGGTGCACTGGCCGAGGCCGGATCGGTGAAGGCGCGGACCGGTCGTCGCTCGGCCACCTCCGACTGGATGGAGATGGAGCAGAAGCGCGGCATCTCGATCACGTCCACGGTGCTGCAGTTCCCCTACCGCGGCGTGGTGTGCAACCTGCTCGACACCCCTGGTCACCGCGATTTCTCCGAGGACACGTACCGGGTGCTCGCCGCGGTCGATGCCGTGGTGATGGTGCTCGACTCGGCCAAGGGCATCGAGCCACAGACGCTGAAGCTGTTCGAGGTCTGCCGGCTCCGCAAGCTGCCGGTGCTGACATTCCTCAACAAGTACGACCGGCCCGGTCGCGAGATGCTCGAACTGCTCGACGAGATCGAGCGCGAGATCGGCCTCCGCCCCACGCCCGCCACGTGGCCGGTCGGCATCTCGGGCGACTTCCGCGGGGTGATCGACCGCCGCACCGGCGAGTTCGTGCGGTTCACCCGCACGGTGCGCGGCCAGAGCATCGCTCCCGAGGAGCTGGTCGATCCGGAGCAGGCCGCTGCCGAGGAGGGCCGCGCCTGGGACGACGCGCTCGAGGGTGCCGGGTTGATGGAGGCGATGGGGGCCGACGTCGATCCCGAGAGCTTCCTGGCCGGCGAGTCCACACCGGTGTTCGTGGGCTCTGCGCTGACCAACTTCGGGGTGCGGTTGCTGCTCGACGCCGTGATCGACCTGGCGCCGTCGCCGGTGCCGCGCGCCGACGTGAACGACGAGGTACGTCCGCTGGATGCCGACTTCTCGGCGTTCGTGTTCAAGGTGCAGGCAAACATGGACCCGGCCCACCGCGACCGCATCGCGTTCGCCCGGGTGTGCTCGGGCACGTTCGAGCGCGGCATGGACGCCACCTGTCACCGCACCGGCAAACCGGTGTCGACCAAGTACGCCACCACCGTGTTCGGTGCCGAGCGCGACACCGTCGAGCTGGCCCACCCCGGCGACGTGATCGGGCTGATCAACGCCCAGGGCCTGCGGATCGGCGACACCATCTACGCCGGTGAGCCCGTCGAGTTCCCCGGCATCCCCCGCTTCGTGCCCGAGGTGTTCGCATCGGCCCGCCCGCTCGACACCGGCCGCACCAAACAGTTCCGTCGCGGCCTCGCCCAGCTCGACGAGGAGGGCGTGGTGCAGGTGCTGCGCGATCCCGACGGCGGCGAGACCGACGCCGTGCTGGCCGCGGTCGGTCAACTGCAGTTCGAGGTGTTCGCCCATCGCCTCGCCAGCGAGTTCGGCGCGCCCACCGAGATGCTGAGTTCGCCGTACCAGGCGATCCGCGTGACCGACGCGCCCACCGCGCTGCGCCTCCGCGGCGTGAGCGGCGTGCGGGTGCTGCGCCGCGACAACGGCGAACTGGTCGCCCTGTTCGAGAACCCGTACCGCTTGCAACGGCTCCACAACGACGAGCCCGACCTCGTGCTCCGCCCCCTCCTCACCACCACCAGCGACAACTGAGGGCCCACCTCGTCGACGCCGATCGATGGCGCCTTCAGTCGTCGAGGTCGTCGAGGTCGTCGAGGCGCCAGATCTCCGGAGTCCCCACACGGGTCTTCAAGGTGACGGTGCCCAGCGACACCACGCGGGCACCCTCGACGGCTCGGCGAGTGCTGTCGCTGATGGCCACCGATCCGACCGGTGCGAGCGACTCGATGTGGGCGGCCACGTTCACGGTGTCACCGAGAACCGTGTACTCGCGCTGCGACCCGTCGCCCACCACCCCGACCACGGCGGGCCCGGTGTTCACGCCCACCCTGAACCTCGGCCAGCCTGGATGGACCTCGGCCACCCGGGCCGCGGCGTCGCGGAACCCGAGCGCGGCCCGCGCGGCTCGGTCAGCGTGGTCGGGCTGGTTCACCGAGACGTTGAACGTCACCATCACGGCGTCACCGATGAAGCGATCGACCCGCCCGCCCGCAGCGCGCACGGCGGGAAGCACCGCCTCGAAGTAGGAGTTCAGCATGTCCCGCACCGCTTCGGGTGGGTGCTCCTCGGAGAACGCCGTGAAGCCCTCGAGGTCGGCGAAGAGCACGCTGACCTCCCGGGTTCCACCCACGACCTCGTCGAGGTAGAGATCGCTGAACCGCTCGTCGTCGGGCATGCGATGGGCCACGAACGCGATGGCCCCGAAAGCAATCGCCATGAGCGCGTGCCACATCCACCACGAGACCCGCCAACTCTCGGTGAGACTCGCCGCGACCGCCGACTCGGCGAGGAGCACCCACGCAGCGGCGATCGCGACGAGGAGCGCTGCGCCGCGCTGGCGCGCCACGACGAAGTAGCGCCAGGCGCAGATCACGAACGCCGCCGCCGTCGGGAAACCCAGCGCGATCATGAACGGTGAACCCGACTCGACCGGCGACGGATCGCTCAGCGGAGGGAGCTCAGCGAGCGACCACCCGGCCCAGACCACGATCACGCCGAAGAGCACCGTGCGGATGGGGACGGCACGGGCGACGACCCAACGAGCCCGAGCGCCGTCGAGGGGGATGGCCGACCAGAGCGCGAACGCCGACGCGATCAGCAACCCGATCGGGACCGCGATGACGAAGCCGGTGTTGCTCCCCGACACGACGACGCCCGGCGTCGCCAGCGCGTGCAACCCGAGGAACGCCGCCGACGCGATGAACGACATCGACACGAGGAAGAGGCGGGCATCGGATCGTCGTCGCGCCGACGCTCCGACCGACCAACCGAGAACCGCGCTGATCAGCGATGCTGCCAGCACGATCCAGAAGTGCGACGGCTGGTGGTCCCAGTGCAGGTCGATGGAGGGTGCCGACAGCAGCACGATCAGGCCGACGACGGGTGTCGCGAGCGCGAGGGCGAGTGCCACGGCACCCGCCCTCGGAATCATCGCGCCCGGCTCGGGCATGACGACAACGGTAGCCCGGATCTGTGGTGTGAAAGGGTGGGCCTCATGAAGGTCCACCTGGTCGACGGCACCTACGAGCTGTTCCGGCAGCACTTCGGGAGTGCACGTGGGGGCGATGCCGGGCCGCGTGATGCCACGATCGGGGTGCTGCGCTCGACGCTGGCGCTGCTCGACGACGGTGCCACCCACCTCGGTGTCGCCAGCGACCATGTGATCGAGAGCTTCCGCAACGACCTGTGGGCCGGGTACAAGACGAGCGACGGCATGCTGCCCGAGCTGCTGGAGCAGATCCCCGTGCTCGAGGATGCGCTCGACGCCATGGGTGTGACGGTCTGGGCGATGGTGACCCACGAGGCCGACGACGCCCTGGGCGCGGCCGCGGCCGTGGCCGCTGCCGACGAGCGCGTCGAGCAGGTGCTGATCATCACGCCCGACAAGGATCTCGGCCAGTGCGTGGTGGGGACACGGGTGGTCCAGTTCGACCGGCGCAAGCGCGAGATCATCGATCACGAGGCGGTGGTCGAGAAGTTCGGGGTACCTCCCGAGTCGATCCCCGACTACCTCGGGCTCGTGGGCGACACCGCCGACGGGTTCCCCGGTCTGAGCGGATGGGGTGCGAAGAGCGCGTCGGCCGTGCTGGCCCGCTACGGGCACCTCGAGGACATCCCCGATCATGCCGGACAATGGGACGTGCCGGGGCTGCGGGGAGCGCCGAAGCTGGCTGCCACGCTGGCGGAGAACCGGGAGCTGGCGGTGCTGTTCCGGCGCATCGCCACGGTCGACACCTCGGTGGACGTCGGCTCGGTGGACGACTGGCACTGGAGCGGGCCCACCGACCGCTTCGCGGATGTGGCCGATCAGCTCGGCGCACCGGAACTGTGGCGCCGGGCCGAGGCGCTGGCCGCCCGGCGGAATGCCGGCTGAGGTGACGACCAGGCGATCTGCGGCGCACGAGCGATGCCGATGAAGGCTGCTCCCTTCCGGGCCTGACCTGGTTCACGGGCGCCCGTCGCACAGGACCCGGTCGCCACCTCAGCCGGCATTCGCCGGTGTCACCAGTGTACCCGTCGGGTACCCTGGCCCGCACCCAGGAGGGGTGCGAGAGCGGCCGAATCGGCACGCTTGGAAAGCGTGTGTGGGGAAACTCACCGTGGGTTCGAATCCCACTCCCTCCGCCATGCAGGCCGACGAGATGACACGGTGGATGGCCGTGGCGCTCGACGAGGCGCGTGCCGCCGTCCACCACGACGACGTGCCCGTCGGTGCGGTCGTGGTGCGCGACGGCGAGATCATCGCCGCCCGTCACAACGAGCGCGAGCTCACCGGCGACCCCACCGCCCACGCCGAGGTGCTCGCGCTGCGCGACGCGGCGGCCGTGGTGGGACACTGGCGTCTCGACCACTGCACGCTGGTGGTCACGCTCGAGCCGTGCCCGATGTGCGCGGGAGCCATCGTGAACGCCCGGGTGGGGCTCCTCGTCTACGGCGCGAGCGATCCGAAGGCGGGCGCGGCGGGTAGCTGCTTCGACCTGGTGGACCATCCACTGCTCAACCACCGGGTGCCGCGTCACACCGGGGTCATGGCCGAGTCGTGCGCCGCATTGCTGGTGGACTTCTTCGCCGCGCGGCGTGGGCGGTCAGCGGCTGCGGAGGCCGTCGATGAGCCGCTGGAGCGCGGTGCGTCGATCGTCCGGCCCACCACCCGACCCCGGTAGAGGCGGCGCCAGCGGCGCGCTGTCCTGCAGCCCCTCCGGCGACGGCGACGGCGCGAAGGCCGCGAACGGGTCGTCATCGCCGGGACCGTCGGGGATCGCGTCGGAGCTGGAGGTCTCCGACCATCGCGCGAACGGGTCGGGCATGTCGTCGAGTACCGGCAGCACTGGTGACACCGGACGACCGCGAGCCGTCCCCGATGCGACGGCGGCCATCGCACGTCGGACAGCGATCGTCATCCCGGGGTCGTCCACGTCGTCGCGCGACACACCGGGATCGAGGAGATCGGCCTCCCCCCCGGGTGGATCGAAGCGGTCGAACCCGTCGGCGGACGCGGTCTGACGGGCGTCGGCCACCACCTCGGGGGCGGGGAACTCACCGCCGGGGGGCGTCGGATGACCGACCTCACCCGACGGCCAGTGCAGCTCGAAGTCGACCTTGGCGGCGGACGCGGCCGGAGCCGGCTCGTCGGGCTCGTCCACCCCGAGCACGGCGCGGAACGACGGTGCGGGTGCCGGATCGGACCCGGTGGTGGTCGGTCGGTGGAGGTCACCGTCGAGGTGCTCCTCGGGCGCGGGCGGTGCAGCGCGGCGAGCGCGCACCGCCGGTCCACCGACCGCCGGAGGTGGGAGCGCGGCACCCGGTGCCGGGCTCGTGGCCGGCTCGTACCACTGGTGCACACCGCTCGGGTGGTACTCGTACGGCCGTGTCACTGCCTCGCCCACCGACTGCCGGGCCACCCACGCCGTCGTCTCGGCGGTGATGTGCTCGAGCGCGAGCATGACCCGCTGACGATCGAGCGTCGGCACCCGGTCGAAGAGCCGACCGAGATGATCGGTGTCATCGGACGTGAGCACCCCCCTTGCGAGTTCGTCGGCACGGACCACGCCCATCGCCACCAGGCGGTCGGCCACGTCGAGATCGTCGGAGCGTTCGGCGTAGTAGATGCGACCACGATCGAGGTACACGCTCGCCGTCGGCATCAGCGCGAACTCGATCTCGCCGGTGAACGCGATCGAACGGGCCGAGTCGAGGATCTCCCATCCCGCACGAACCGGGCCGTACTCACCGGCGTCCGCGCCGACGTCGTCGCGCCAGGTCACGCCACCTGCCGATCGACCGCATCGAGCGAGAGCAGCAGCGTGTCGAGCGTCTCGATCATCACATCACGCCCGGACCGGGGATCGACCAGCTGACACCCCATCACTCTCGCGCCGTCGGGGACACCCAGAGAAGACGCGAGCGTGCGGGCCTCGGCCGGGTCGTCGCAACGGTTCACGGCCACCACCAGTGGGACGCGGAGGGTCTGCAGCAGCGAGCGCAGGACGACGCCCGCCTCGGCGTGGGTGTGTTCGGCATGGGCGTCCACCACGAAGATCGCGACGTCGACCTCACCGGTGAGCGCGGCCACGAGCTCCCAGCCGCGGTCGGCGCCAGGGGTACCGAACAACAACAGCCGGGTGCCGTCACCGGCGGTGAACGAGGCCACACCCATGACGGTGCCGGCGTGGGAGCCCACCTCGACCGGAGGCGCGCCGGGCACATCGGTCACGATGTCGGTGGCGAGCACGGGTCCGTCCGCCACGGCCTGCATCAGCGCGGCGGTGGCGGTCGCGCACGGTCCCGTCACCATGACCCTGATGTCGTTCATCGCTCCTCCATCGGCGGGGTCCATCGAGGTGTACACCGGCGCGATGTACCCGGAGACCCATCGGCGGATCCGGAGGAACCCTTGAGTGCCGTCGGCGCGTGCTGCCGCTAGCCTCGATCGACGGAAGGATGCCAGAGCGGACGAATGGGACGGCCTCGAAAGCCGTTGAGGCCCTTCGGGTCTCCGTGGGTTCGAATCCCACTCCTTCCGCCAGTCAGTCGCAGACGACGCCGTCGTCGGGCGGCTCGAGATCGACGAGGTAGCGGTTGACCACCTCGACCACGCAGCGGTTCACGCCGTACCCGGTGTGCTGGTCGGCCTCGACGATCACGAAACGACCGTCGTCGAGTGTGGCGGCCATCGCCCGGGTGCTCTCGAACGGGGTGGCCGGGTCACCCGTGGTGCCGATCACGACGATGGGCCCCGCGCCCGCTCCGGTGATGGTGATCCGTGGATCGAGCGCCGGCGGCATGAACGTACAGAAGAACCCGGGTTCGGCGTCGGCGGGCACCAGTCGCGGTGCCACCTCGGCGAACCGCAGGGTCTCGGCCCGCACCTGCTCGATGTCGGGGCGATCATCTCTGTCGGCGCACGAGATCACCTGGAAGGCCTCGAGCTCGTCGCCGTACGACCCGTCGTTCTGCCGCTGGTAATAGCTGTCGTACAGCGAGAGCAGACCAGCGCCGCGGCCATCGGCGGCGTCGGCCAGCGCCCGCTCGAGCTGCGGCCAGAACGAGTCGCTGTACATCGCCTGGACGACCCCGATGGTGGCCACGCCGCGGCCCACGTCGGGTCGGCCCGAACGGCTCGGGATCGGCGAGTCCTCGAGGCTGGTCATCAGCCGGTCGAACGCCGCGGCGGCATCACCATCGTTGTGGAACGCACACGAGGGTTCGGCGCTGCACCGGTCGAGGAACGTGGTGAGGGTTGCCTCGAAGCCGGCGATCTGCTGCAACGACGACTCGAGTCGATCGGCCTCGGGATCGGATGCCCCGTCGAGCACGGCCGCCCGGACGGTGTCGGGGAAGAGCGTGGCCCACGTTGCACCCAACTCGCTGCCGTAGCTGAAGCCGAAGTACGAGATGGTGTCCTCACCGAGCGCACGACGAATGGTGTCGATGTCTCGGGCCGAGTTGTTCGTGCCCACGAACTGGACGATGTCGGCGTTCTTGCGCTCGCACTCGGCTGCGAACTGCTGGGCGAGCGCGAGGTTGTCGGCTTCGAGATCGTCGCTGACGTCGAGCACCGCCACGTAGTCGTCCCAGTCGTCGATGCAGTCGATGGCCGGTTCGCTCTCACCGGTGCCGCGGGGATCCCAGCCGATGATGTCGAAGTGCCGGAGCAGTTCGCTGTCGTAGATCTGGTCGCCGAAGAGGGCGAACGACGAGCCGCCGAAGCCGGGACCACCGGGGTTGACGAGCAGTGATCCGATGCGGCTGGATGGATCGGTGGCAGCCCGGCGCGCCACGAACAACTCGATGGTGCCACCGTCGGGATCGGCGTAGTCGATCGGCACGTCGAGCGTGGCCACCTCGACCCCGTCGCGGAACGGCTCCCACTCGAACGGCGCCGGCTGGAACGCCGACACATCGGGGCCCGACGGGACCGTGCCGGGATCGGTCGTGCCGGGATCGGTCGTCACGGGATCGGTCGTGCCGGGATCGGTCGTCTCGGGGGCGTCAGGAGTGTCAGGGGCCCCGGTGGTGGACGGCTGTTCTGCCGCTGCGGTGTCGGACGGTTCGCTGGCGGTCCGGGTCACGCCGGCATCGACCGCGCATGCACCTGCCGTGAGCAGTGCTGCGACGAGCACGGTCGCCGAGCGACGACGAGTACGGCCAGGTGGGGGGCTGGTCACGGCAAGGACGATACGTGGGTTTCGGGCACAGCGGGCCTCATCACAGCGCCCGGTCGTAGCCTGCAGAGGATGCGGATGCCGCCCCACAGCATGATGCCGAGGGACACCGAGGGTCTCGCCGGCGCGTCGGTGGGTCGGGGCACGGCCAAGCGCGTCTGGGGGTTCGCCCGCCCCTACCGCGGCACCATCGCACTGTTCCTCGCGTCGATCCTCGGTGCGGCGCTGCTGGCCCTGGTGCCACCGCTGGTGGTGCGCGAGATCCTCGACAATGCCATCCCCAACGCCGATCGGGCGTTGATCGGCTGGCTGGCGCTGGCCGCCGTGGTGGCCGCACTCGCCGACGCCGCACTCCAGATCGTGCAGCGCTGGTGCAGCGCCCGTGTGGGCGAGGGGTTGATCGCCGATCTCCGCAACGCCCTGTTCGCGAAGGTGCAGCGGCTGCCGGTCGCGTTCTTCACCCGCACCCCCACCGGCGCCATCACGAGCCGCCTGAACAACGACGTGGTGGGGGCCCAGACCGCGGTCACCAGCACGCTCGGCAGCGTGGTCAGCAACGTGGTCGTGCTCGTGACCACGTTGGCCGCGATGCTGGCGCTCGAGTGGCGGCTGACCCTGCTCGCCCTGATCGTGCTCCCGGTGTTCGTCGTGCCCGCACGTCGGGTCGGGCGACGGCTGCAGGTGATCTCCCGCGAGCAGATGCAGCACAACGCGGCGATGAACACCCAGATGACGGAACGGTTCAACGTGTCGGGCGCGGTCCTGGTCAAGCTGTTCGGCAACCTCGATCGCGAGCAGGAGCAGTTCTCGGGCCGTACCTTCGCGGTGCGTGACGCCGGCGTGCGCGCCGCCATGCTCGGCCGGGTGTTCTTCGTGGCGCTGGGCCTGGTGGCGGCCGTGGGCGCCGCTGCGATCTACGGCATCGGCGCGCTGTTCGTGGTCGACGGTGACATCACCCCCGGCACGCTGGTCGCGCTGGCCGCGCTCGTGACCCGCGTGTACCAACCACTCACCGGGCTCACGAACGCCCGGGTCGACCTGATGACGTCGATGGTGAGCTTCGAGCGGGTGTTCGAGGTGCTCGACGCCCCCGAGTCGATCCGCGAGCGTCCCGGAGCGATCGAGTTGGTGTCACCCCGAGGGTCGGTCGAGTTCGACCACGTGGTGTTCCGCTACCCACCGGCGTCGACCACCGCCATCGCCTCGATGGAGCAGAACACCTCGATCGAGTCCGATCCCGACCGCGACGTGCTGACCGGGTTGACGCTCGATGTGGCCCCCGGCGAGACACTGGCGCTCGTGGGCGCCTCGGGGGCGGGGAAGAGCACGCTCGCGTCGCTGGTGCCGCGCCTCTACGACGTGACCGACGGCGCCGTGCGCATCGACGGTCACGACGTGCGCGACCTCACCCTCGACTCGCTCCGGGCTGCGATCGGGGTCGTGTCGCAGGACCCCCACCTCTTCCACGAGTCGATCGCCGAGAACCTCCGCTACGCCCGCCCCGACGCCAGCGAGAACGAACTGCTCGCCGCCTGTCGGGGCGCACGTATCCACGACACGATCGCCGCGCTGCCCGACGGCTACGACACCGTGGTGGGCGAGCGCGGCTACCGGCTGAGCGGCGGCGAGAAGCAGCGCCTCGCGATCGCCCGGCTGCTCCTGAAGGACCCGGCCATCATGATCCTCGACGAGGCCACCAGCCATCTCGACAACGACAACGAGGCCCATGTGCAGGCGGCGCTCGACACCGCGCTGAACGGCCGCACCGCCATCGTGATCGCCCATCGCCTGTCGACGGTGCGCAGTGCCGACCGCATCGCCGTGCTCGACGCCGGCCGGATCGTCGAGATCGGCACCCACACGGAGCTGCTCGAGGCCGGGGGCGCCTACGCCGCCCAGCTCCGTGCGGGCGAACTGCTCACCGCACCCTGACACAATGCTCGGCGATGTCCTCGGTCTCTGAGCGCGCTCTGCGGGTGCCGCCGTTCCATGCCATGGCGATGAGCCGCGATGCCACCCGTCGTGAGGCCGATGGTCACCGCGTGCTCCACCTCGAGGTCGGTCAGCCCTCGACGGGAGCGCCACGACTGGCCGTCGATGCGGTCACCGCCGCGCTCGGTCACCCGCTCGGGTACACCGATGCCGACGGGTTGGCCCGGCTGCGCCGACGGATCGCCCGCCACTACGCCGACCGCCACGACGTTGCCGTCGACCCCGATCACATCGTGGCCGTCTCGGGCGCGTCGGCTGGCTTCACGCTCGCGTTCCTGGCCGCCTTCGACGCCGGGGCGCGGGTCGGCGTGCTGGAGCCGGGGTACCCCTGCTACCGGAACGCGCTGCTCGCGCTCGACATGGTGCCGGTGCCGATCCCGGTGGGGCCGGCCACTCGTTGGGCGCCCACCGCTGAGCTGCTCGACGCCGCCGGACCACTCGACGGGTTGGTCGTGGCATCGCCGTCGAACCCCACCGGCACGGTGCTCGACGCCCGCACGTTGGCCGACCTCACGGCGTACTGCTCGGCCGGCGACATCACCCTGGTGGCCGACGAGATCTACCACGGCATCACCTACGGACCCGATCCGGCTCCCACGGTGCTGTCCGCCACCGACGCAGCGATCGTCGTCAACAGCTTCTCCAAGTACTTCTCGATGACGGGATGGCGCATCGGATGGATGGTCGTTCCCGACCGGTACGTCGATGCCGTCGCACGATTGCAGCAGAACCTCTACATCTGCGCCGCGCACGTCTCACAGGTGGCCGCCACCGCGGCGATGGACGCCACCGACGAACTCGACGCCCACGTGGTGCGCTACGCCACCAACCGCGGCGTGCTGCTCGACGGTCTGGACACGGCCGGGATCACCGATGTGGCCGAGGCCGACGGCGCGTTCTACGTCTACGCCGACGTGGGTGAGCTGCTGGGCCGGCTCGGCCCGGCCGTCGACTCGATGGCGCTCTGCCACCGGTGGTTGCACGAGCTCGGGGTGGCCTGCACGCCCGGGATCGACTTCGACCTCGAGCGGGGCGGTCGGTTCGTGCGCTTCTCGTACGCAGGGCGCACCGACCACGTGGCGGAGGCGTGCGACCTGCTCGGCACGTGGATCCGGGGGCTGGCGTGAGCACCGCTCCGCTCGCGGACATGCCCCTCTCGGACCTGAAGGTGGTCGACCTGTCGAGCGTGATCGCCGGGCCGAACTGCGCCCGCTACCTGGCCGACTTCGGGGCCGATGTGATCAAGGTGGAGCGGCTCGACGGCGACGGTCTGCGGCGGATGGCGTGGCGCGACCCGCGCGACGGCGAGGGGTTGTGGTGGAAGCTCGTCAACCGGAACAAACGCACGATCGCGCTCGACCTCAAGGACGACGACGATCTGGCCGTGCTCATCGGGCTGCTCGACGATGCCGACGTGCTCGTCGAGAACTTCCGCCCCGGCACGCTCGAACGACTGGGGATCGGCCCCGACGTGCTCCACGACCGCAACCCCGGACTCGTGATCACCCGGGTGACCGGGTTCGGTCAGGACGGGCCGTACTCCGCCCGCCCGGGTTTCGCGACGGTGGCCGAGGGCATGTCGGGGTTCGCGGCGCTCAACGGGGAACCCGACGGGGCACCGCTCCCTCCACCGATCGCGCTGACCGACGAGGTGACCGGTCTGGCGGCGGCGTTCGCCACGATGGTGGCCGTGCACTCGGGAGTTGGTCAGGTGGTCGACGTGAACCTGCTCGAGTCGATGCTGCAGATCATGGGTCCGCTGATGAGCGCCTACGCGCTCCGCGGCGAGCAGCAACCGCGTCTGGGTGGAGGTCTGCCCTACACGGTGCCCCGGGGCACCTACCGGTGCCGTGACGGTGGCTGGGTGGCGGTGTCGACCAGCAGCGAGGGTGTGGCCCGGCGGGTGATGCACCTGTTGGGCGTGGGCGACGACCAGCGCTTCGTGACGTTCGAGGGTCGGGCAGCCCACCGTGACGAGCTCGAAGAGGTCGTGGTGGCCTGGTGTGCGGCGCGCACGCGCGACGAGGTCATCGCCGCGTTCGGCGCCGCCGACGCGGCCGTGGGCCCGGTGCTCGACATGGCCGACCTGGCCGTCGATCCGCACCTGGCGGCGCGCGGCGCCATCGAGCAGGTGGGTGACACACCCATGCAGTCGCTGGTGGCGCGGCTCTCGGCCACCCCCGGGGTGTTGCGCTGGGCGGGACGACCGCACGACGCCGATGGCGACGAGATCCGCGCCACCGGCTGGGGTCTCAGCCCGTGATGCCGACCGGGCAGCTCACGCCGGTGCCACCGATACCGCAGTAGCCGTTGGGGTTCTTGGCGAGGTACTGCTGGTGGTACGGCTCGGCGTAGAAGAACTCGCCGAGCGGGGCGATCTCGGTGGTGATGTCGCCGTAGCCGGCCGCATGCAGGCGCTCCTGGAACGCCGCCCTGGTCGCCTCGACCGCTGCGGTCTGCGACGGATCGGTCGTGTAGATCGCACTGCGGTACTGGCTCCCGACGTCGTTGCCCTGGCGCATCCCCTGGGTGGGATCGTGGCCCTCCCAGAACACCTGCAGGATGCGTTCGAGCGGGACCACCTCGGGGTCGAACACGATGCCCACGACCTCGGTGTGACCGGTGCGGCCCGAGCAGACCTCCTCGTAGGCGGGGTTCGGCGTGTACCCGCCGGCGTACCCCACGAACGTCGAGGACACACCGTCGGTGTTCCAGAACATGCGCTCGGCACCCCAGAAGCAACCCATCCCCACCACGAGCGTCTGGTGCCCCTCGGGCCACGGACCGGTCAGCGGCGCACCGTTCACGAAGTGGGCGTCGGGCACCGGCATGGTCTGATCGGTGCGACCCGGCAGTGCGTCGGCCTCGGTGATCATCTCGGCGTTCTTTCGGAACAGCATGGTTCCAGGCTACGCGCGCATCTCAGATGAGGAGCCGTCACGACAGGAGAAGGGCGCGGAGACGTCGTGCGGTGATCGTGAGCCCCACCACGGCCAGGCCCACCAGCACGGCCACGTGTCCGAGATACGTCCACGACCACTCACCCAGGTTGGCCCCACGCACCAGCGCGACGCCGTGGTAGAGCGGGCTGAGCTGCACCACCCACCCCCAGCTGCCGTACTGCGACAGCGGGAAGAACGTGGCCGAGAAGAGGAACAGCGGCACCTGCACCGCCGGCACGTACTCGAAGTCGGACCAGCTGCGCATGAAGCTCGTCACGGCCATGCCGATCGACGCGAACGCGAAGCCGATCAGCACGCACACCGGCACGGCCAGCACCACCCATGCCGACCCGGTCATCCCGAGCGCCCACATCGTGAGCAGGAACGCCACCGAGTACATCAGCCCGCGCAGCATCGCCCAGGCGATCTCACCGAGTGCCACGTCAGCGGTCGTCATCGGCGTGGCCAGCACCGAGTCGTAGAGCTTCGAGTACTTGACCTTGTAGAACACGTTCATCGTCGAATCGAAGATCGCCCCGTTCATCGCGGCAGCCGCCATCAGCGCCGGCGCCACGAACTCGGCGTACCCGATGGTGCGACCACCGACCTCGATGTCGCCGATCAGCGCACCGAACCCGATGCGGATCGACAGCAGGAAGAAGAGCGGCTCGAAGAACCCGCTCACGATCACCATCCAGCCGCGGCGGTACACCATGACGCTGCGTTCGACCATGCGGTGCGGACGCCGCAGGTCCAGAGCACTGCTCGCGAGGCCGGTGATCATGGGCGTGATCACGATGCCAACCGCCGCGTGAAGGCCCACCGACACAGCAGCCAGCCACCCACCACGTAGACGAGCAGGGCACCCACGTGCACGGCGGCATCGGCCGCTCCGAGGGTGCCGAGCACCGAGGCCCGGCACAGCTCCACGCCGTGCCAGAGCGGTGTGAGCATCGCCACCGGCTGCAGCGCCGACGGGAGCTGCTCGATCGGGAAGAAGACACCGGCGAACAGGAACATCGGGATGATGGCGAACCGCATGATCGCCGGGAACGAGATGTCGCCCTCGCGGGTGGCCGTCCAGGCCGTGATCGGGAGCGCGAACGCCAGTCCGGTCAGCACCCCCGCCGGGACGGCCAGCAGCAGCCCCCACGTACGCGTGTCGGCGAACAGGGTGAGCACCACGGCCACACCCACCACCGTGAGCAGCGCCCGGGTCGCGTGCCAGAGCGACAGCCCGGCGGCCACCTGGGTCGGGCGGAGGGGCGTGGCGGTCATCGCCCGGTACTGGTTGCCCCACAGGAACCCGTCGAGCAACGCCCACAGCGAATCCTGCGAACCCACGAGCATGGCGGAAGCGGCCAGCAGGGCCGGCGCGATGAAGGCGAAGTAGCTCACGCCTCCGAGCAGCTCCGGCGAACCGGTGGTGCCGTCCACCAGCGCCCCCACGCCCAGCCCCATCCCCAACAGGTAGAGCAGCGGCTGCAGGAACGAGCCCAGCAGGCTGGTGCGCCACACGCGTCGGTGCTGCAGGAGCGACCGCTCCCACACCCGCACGGCAGCCGGGGTACCCATCAGTCGACGAGCGTTCTGCCGGTGAGCCGGAGGAAGACGTCTTCGAGGGAGCTGCGGCGCACGAGCGAGCTCTCGGGCATGGCGTCGCGTTCGTGCACCTCGTGCAGCGCCGCCTCGCCGTCGTGGGCGTAGATCAGGACCCGGTCGGGCAGCACCTCCTGGCGCTCGCCCACATCCGCGATGGGGACGGCGCGCGCTTCGTTCGTGCCGGGGGAGTAGCGCAGCTCGAGCACCTCGCGGGTCGAGTACTCGGCGATGAGCGACCGGGGTGAGCCCTCGGCCACGATCCGGCCCTGATCCATGACGACCAGACGGTCGCACAGCTGCTCGGCCTCGTCCATGTAGTGGGTGGTGAGCACGAGCGTGACCCCACGCTGCTTCAACCGGTACAGCCGGTCCCACAGCACGTGGCGCGCCTGCGGATCGAGGCCGGTCGTGGGCTCGTCGAGCAGCAGCAGGCTCGGTTCGTTGATGAGCGAGCGGGCGATCGTGACCCGGCGCTTCATGCCACCCGACAGCGGATCGACCTTGCTGCGCGCCCGTTCGGTGAGCTGCACGAAGTCGAGCAGTTCGGCGGCCCGACGGCGGCACTCGGCGCGCGGGATGTCGAAGTAGCGCCCGTAGATCACGAGGTTCTCCTCGACCGTGAGCTCCACGTCGAGCTGATCCTGCTGGGGCACCACGCCCAGCCGGGACCTGATCTCGCGACCGTCGCGCACCGGATCGAGCCCGAAGATGCTGAGCTCACCCTCGGTGGGGGGCGACACGCAGCCGATCATCCGCATCGTGGACGATTTGCCGGCACCGTTCGGACCGAGGAAACCGAACGACTCGCCCGGGTGCACCTCGACGTCGATCCCATCGACGGCCGTGAAGCCCCCGAACCGCTTGACGAGGCCGCGGGCGGAGATCAGCGGTGCACTGGCCATCAGCTCGGGAACCTATCGTCGAGTCCGTGCTCGTCCGTGACCTGATTCCCGCTGATCTGCCACGCATCCTCGAGATCAACAACGAGGCGGTGCCGGCCGTGGGCGTACTCGACGCCCCGGGCCTCCAGCATCTCGTCGATGAGTCGATCGTGGCGCTCACGGCGGAGGACGGCGACGGCGAGACGGGCAGCCACGTCATCGGCTTCTGTCTCGTGCTCGGCCCCCGGGCCGACTACGAGAGTGTGAACTTCCGGTGGTTCGCGGAGCGCTACGACGACTTCGTGTACCTCGACCGGGTCGCGATCGATCCGGCGTCGAAGGGCCGCGGCATCGGGCGTGCGTTCTACGAGCGCGCGGCCGAGCAGATCGCCGCTCGGGGCGGCGCCGACGAGCTGTGCCTCGAGGTCAACCTGCGCCCGCGCAACGACGCGTCGCTCGCCTTCCACGCCCGGCTCGGCTTCACCGAGGTCGGCCAGCAGGAGACGCCGTACGGCGCGCTCGTCAGCCTGATGACGAAGCGGCTGCGCTAGCGGCGGTCCTGCAGGAAGCGGAAGTGCTCGCGGGTGCCGGCGACGTGGTCGGTGGAGAGGTCGGCCAGCAGGATCGACTCGGTGCGGGTGGCGGTGGCGAGCAGGTGTCCGAGCGGGTCGACGATCCGGCTGTCGCCCGAGTAGGTCAGCGGACCACCCTCGCCCACCCGGTTCACGCCCACCACATAGGCCTGGTTCTCGATGGCGCGGGCCTGCAGCAGCGACATCCAATGGGTACGGCGCTTCTCGGGCCAGTTGGCCGGCACGAGGTAGAGGTCGGTGTCGTGGGCGAGCTGCCAGAACTCGTCGGCGAAGCGCAGGTCGTAGCAGACGAACATGCTGACCCGGAACCCGGCCACCTCCACGGTGACCAGCTCGGTGCCGGCCAGCACGTGCTCGTGCTCGTTCGCGTGGGAGAACGGGTGGACCTTGCGGTAGCGGTGCGTGGTGCCGTCGGGTCCCGCCAGCACGAACACGTTCGACGGGCGGGGATCGACCTCGGCGTCGGCGATCTCGGGACAGGTGCCGCCCACCCACACGCCGTGCTCGACGGCACGTTCGACCAGGAACTGCGACGACGCGCCACCCTCGGGTTCACCGAAGTCGGGCTGATCGAAGCCGAAGCCGGTCGAGAACGTCTCGGTGAGCAGCACCAGCCCGGCTCCCGACGCCACCGCTCCGGCCACCATCGGTGCCAGCCGCTCGAAGTTGGCCTCGCGATCGTTCCACACGATGTCGTGCTGCACGGCGGCCACCCGGAGCTCGGCCATCAGGCCACCGCCAGTCGGGAGAGGCGCTCGACGGCCTCGGCGATCACCTCGGGTCGTTTGCAGCATGCGAACCGCACCAGGTGCCGGCCGTGCTCGGGGTTGGCGTAGAACACCTGGTTCGGCACCGCGACCACACCGCACCGCTCGGGGAGCTCGCGGCAGAATGCCACGCCATCGCCATCGGGACGCACCGGGCGGACGTCGACGGTGGTGAAGTACGTGCCCTCGGCGCGGAACGCGATGAGTCCGGCCGCCTCGAGCCCGGCCTGCAACGCGTCGCGGGTGGCCTCGAGCCCGGACGCCACCCCGGCGAAGAACTCGTCGGGAAGACCCAGTCCCACGGCCATCGCCGGCTGGAACGGCGCACCGTTCACGAAGGTCAGGAACTGCTTGGCCGTGCGAGTGGCCGCGACGAGCGGTTCGGCGCCGGTGGCCCACCCGATCTTCCACCCGGTCGTGTTGAAGGTCTTGCCGCCCGAGGAGATGGTGAGCGTGCGCTGAGCCATACCGGGCAGCGTGGCCATCGGGACGTGGGTGGATCCGGTGAACACCAGGTGCTCGTACACCTCGTCGGTCACCACGATGAGATCGTGCTCGATGGCCAGATGGGCGATCACCTGCATCTCGTCGGCGGTGAACACCTTGCCGGTGGGGTTGTGGGGCGTGTTCAGCAGGATCAGCTTCGTGCGCGGCGACACGGCGGCGTGCAGTTCGTCGACGTCGAACGTGTAGCCGTCGGGCCCGGGGCGGAGCAGCACCGGACGGGCCACGGCCCCCGCCAGCGCGATGCCCGCCTGGTAGCTGTCGTACATCGGCTCGAACACCACGACCTCGTCGCCGGTGTCGAGCATGCCGAGCAACGCTCCTGCGAGCGCCTCCGTGGCACCGGCGGTCACGAGCACCTCGGACTCGGGATCGAGCTCGATCCCGTAGAAGCGACGCTGGTGCTCGGCGATGGCCTCCCGGAGCACGGGAATGCCCGGTCCCGGCGGGTACTGGTTCTGGCCCGAGCGGATCGCGTGCACGGCTGCGTCGAGCACCTCGGCGGGTCCGTCGGTGTCGGGGAACCCCTGACCGAGGTTGATCGCGCCCGTGCGGACCGCCAACGCCGACATCTCGGCGAAGACGGTGGTGCCGAAGCCGGCGAGCTTGCGGGTCAGCGGATCACGCGGGGTCGAGGACGGCACGGGACCCAGCGTAGGCGGCCACGCGATAGGGCTCACCCGCACGCTTGGCCTCGTACATGGCGGCGTCGGCGGCCTCGACCAACTCGGTGAGGCTCTCACCGTGAGCGCCCAGCAGCGCGATCCCGACGCTGACACCGACCTGGAGTCGCGGTGCGGCAACGTCGTCCGAGCGGAGCGGTTCGGTCACCAGCGCGGCCAGGCCGGCCGCACGTGACGTGGCGAACACCTCGTTGTCGATGCCTTGGAGCACGATCACGAACTCGTCGCCACCCCATCGGGCCACCAGGTCGTAGCCGCGCACCGCGTTGCGCAGGCGCATACCGACCACCTTGAGGATCTCGTCGCCGGCGTGATGCCCGTGGTTGTCGTTGATGCTCTTGAACCCGTCGAGGTCCACCAGCATGAGGCAGACGCCCTCGCCACCGCGGACCGCCGTCTCGACCAGCGTTCTGCCTCGCCGCTCGAACTCGCCGCGGTTGGGGAGCCGGGTCAGCGGGTCGAGGCTGGCACGTTCGACGAGATGGCGGCGGTCACCCACCAGCGTGATGCCGCACAGCAGCAACAACAACACCGCCTGCGTGAACAGCAGCGCGAGCCCGGTTCGATCGGCGGGCGCGAGCTCGATCGCCTTCGGGGCCGACCCCACGATCACCCATCCCGGTGCACCCGACAGCGCGCGGGACGCCTCGCGACGATCGCCCACCGTCGTGACCGTGCGCGGACCACCATCTTCGACGACATCGATCGAGATCTGACCCCCGCTGGCGGTCGAGAACTGTGCCGAGAGTGCCAGCTGCTCGATCGGCACCGCAACGGCCACCGCCACATCAGGGCCGACGGAGCGGAACACCAGCGCCCCGTCCACCACTCGATCCGGGACGTCCTCGGCGGACAGCGCCGCCAGTACCGCTGCGAATCCGGGCTCGGCGTCGAGCGCCGACCCGATCACGATCTCGCCGTCGGTACTGGCACACACGGCCTCTGCCCCGGCGGTGTCGGCCGACGAGACGGCACAGACCTCGCCACCGAGCGATTGGCCACCGAGCGATTGGGAGGTCAGTGCCGCGACCGCCCGTTCGGGGGCGGCGGAGAACCCCGCAGCTGCATCCACCACCCCGGCGATGGCGTCGAGCTCGATCACGGCCAGGTCGGCGGCAGTCTCGATGCGCAGATCGCGCTCTCGCGAGAGCTCGGCAGTGCGCGACACGTACACCGCCACGACCGCGACGATCAGACCCATCCCCAGGAACACCGAGATCAGTCGGATCACTCGCACAGCCGTACATCGTCGGCAGGTCCACGGCCCTTGATACCGCTGCTCGCGTTCGCCGCATCCTTGACGGTCGCGTGACCGAGCTGACGATCGCATGACACGCGGCGGAGGTGCAGCGAAGACGTTCCAGACCACATCCAGAAGATGGGGTCGTGGTGCGCGAGTGCTCGATCTTCTGTCAGGCTGCTCCCCATGAACCCCACCGAACTCTCACTCTTCAGCGACAAGGAACAGACCCTGCTGGTGGCCACCGAGCCGAAGCGTCTGAAGGAGATGTCCGAGGACGAGCTCGACGAGCTGCTCACCCTCGTGCGACGGGCCCGCACCAAGTACACCAAGCTGTACCGGCGACAGAGCTCGACCAGCGTGCAGTCGGCCGGGAAGCGGTCGGCGTCGGGTTCGTCGAACCAGCGCACCCTGCGCAAGGCAGAGATCTTCGAGGACGCACTCGCGCGCGTCTCGCGTGCCCTCAGCGCTGCGGCACGGGCCCAGCGCGACGCGTTGAAGGCAGAGCGGATCGCGATGGCTCGCGGTGAGAGCGGCGCGCCGTCACGCACGGGGAGCCGGCCCGCCAGCACGTCGGGATCGGCGCAGACGGACAAACGCGGCGGGCACGTGACGAAACGTCGGGCAGCGTCCACCACTGCCAAGGGTGCCCGCAACCAGGCCCGACGAGACTCGCGATGAACGGCACCACGACCATCGCGACCGGCGTCACCGACGAGCGGCTCGCGAACCTCCGGATCTGGAACCTCGGCCTCACCGTGTTGCACGCGGCGCAGGCGGTGCTGATCCTGGTGCTCGCGAGCGACTTCGCGATCACCATCACCACCACGTACCCGGAGGGGCCTCCAGGCACCCGGCTGCCCGAGCCGAGCGGGTTGGTCGACGTCCGCATCGGCGCCGCCATCGCCGTGTTCCTGGCCCTCGCGGCGCTCGACCACCTCGTGACGGGAACGATCGGACGCGGCACCTACGAGCGCGATCTCCGGCGCGGCATCAACCGCTTCCGGTGGGTCGAGTACTCGTTCAGCGCCACGATCATGGTGCTCCTGATCGCGTCGTACAGCGGCATCACCGACATCACCGCCGTGATCGCGGTGGCTGGCGCCAACGTCGCGATGATCCTGTTCGGCTGGCTGCAGGAGCGCATGAACCCGCCCGGCCGCACGTCCACCACGATGATGCCGTTCTGGTTCGGCACACTCGTGGGCCTCGCTCCGTGGGTGGCCATCGCCGTGAACGTGATCGGCGCCGATGAGGTCCCCGGTTTCGTCTACGGGATCTTCTTCGCCCAGCTCGTGTTCTTCTTCAGCTTCGGACTCAACCAGTGGCTGCAGTACCGCGGTGTCGGGAAGTGGACCGACTACGCGTTCGGCGAGAAGGCGTACCTCGTGCTCAGCCTCGGGGCGAAGTCGGTACTGGCCTGGCAGATCTACGGCGGTTCACTGGGCACCTGACGACTCGCCACATGAATAGGGTGGCCCGGTGCGGTACCTGATCGCCTCCGATCTCCACTACGAACTCCCCCAACTGGATTGGATCGCCTCACAGGCCGGGGAGTTCGACGCGGTCGTGCTGGCCGGCGACCACCTCGACGTGGTGGGCCGGGCCGAGATCAACGCGCAGATCTCGCTGATGCTCGCCTATCTCGACCGACTCGCCGAGCACACGACCGTGATCGCCATCTCGGGGAACCACGATCTCGACCGCCGCCGTCCCGACGGGGAGAAGACGGCCGGCTGGCTGGCCGAGACCGCGGCGCGGGTGGTGACCGACGGTTCAACCGTCGAACTGGGCGACGACGTGATCTCGTCGTGCGCCTGGTGGGAGGGACCCGAGACCCGACGTCTGGTGGAAGATCAGCTCGCCGCCGACGCCGGCCGCCCGCGGGTCGGTTCGTGGATCTGGGCGTACCACGCTCCCCCCGACGTCTCACCGACCTCGTGGTCGGGGTCGCGTCACTACGGCGACGACGTGCTCAACGAACTGATCGAACGACATGGGCCCGACGTGGTGCTGACCGGTCACGTGCACGAAGCACCGTTCCGACCCGACGGTTCCTGGAACGACCGGATCGGGCACACCCTCGTGCTCAACGCCGGGCGACAGGCCGGTCCGGTGCCGGCGCACCTGATCCTCGACACGGCCGCACGCGAGGCCGCATGGTGGACGTCGTTCGACCAGGGCTCCGTGAGTTGGTGAGCCCCGACGCTGGGCGTGCTCCCGCTCAGTACGGAGCGTCGGGTTCGCGATCGGATCCCACGTCGGGCGCCGCTCGGTCACTGCCGAGCAGGTCCTCGATCACCGTGGGCACGAGCCCGAGGATGTCGGTGCGATCGGCGAACTGCTCCTGGAGGTCGGCCAGGTAGGTGGAGATCTGCAGCAGACGCTGCGCGAGCACCGTCGCGACATAGCGCGAGAATCCGGGGTACCGCTCGAAGAACGCCTCGGCGTCGTCGATGCGGCGGACCGTGGTGTCGCCCGAGGCGAGCACGTCCGCGCTGGCGGGGGCCTGGAGCAGCAGACCCATCTCGCCCACCACGGAGCCCGGCTCGGAGATCAACGTGACGGGTCGCTGCCGCCGACGCACCTCGAGCGCGCCCGCCACCAGGACGTAGAGCGAATCACCACGCGCGCCCTCGGTGAGGAGGAACGTGCCGTCGGCGAACGTCACCTCCGGGTAGTCGGCTGTCAGGGCAACGATCTCAGCAGCGTCCACAATGTCTCCTCGGGAAGCACCGAACCTACACTTGGGAGCTGTCCCCCCGACGAAAGGCGAACATGGCTGCTCAGCGACTCACGCTCGAAGATCCCGGGTTCTGGCGGCGGCCGCTGCAGGACAGGATGGACGATTTCGCCGTGATGAGCGATGCCGCACCGTTCACGAGGTCGTCGATCGTGAACGGTCTCACCGGTGAGCGCGAGGAGTACTACGCCGTCACCCGCTTCGCCGAGCTCACCGAGGTCAGCCGGCGGCCGCAGGACTTCTGCTCCGGCCGCGGTTCGATCTCGATCGTCGACATGCCCGCCGAGGCACAGGAATACTTCGGGTCGTTCATCGCGATGGACGACCCACGTCACTTCCGGCAGCGGTCGATCGTGGCCCGGTCGTTCACTCCCAAGGCGCTGCAGAACGTGCTCGACTCGGTCGAGACGATCTGCACCGAGGTGATCGACGCCATGTGCGAGCAGGGCGAGGTCGATCTCGTGGAGGCCCTCTCCCAACCGTTCCCACTGCTGGTGATCTGCGACATGATGGGCATCCCGCGCAGCGAGTTCACGACGGTGCTCGACGCCACCAACGTGATCCTGGGCGCCGGCGACCCGGAGTTCCTCGGCGGCCGCGAACCCTTCCCGGCGATGCTCGAGGCGGGGATGACGCTGACGGCCATGATGGACGAGCTCGCCGCGGCTCGACGGGCGAACCCCACCGACGACCTCACGTCGGCGCTGGTGCACAACGACCTCGGCGAGGAGATGCTCGCACCCGAGGAGATCGCCCCGTTCTTCATCCTCCTCGCGGTGGCCGGCAACGACACCACCCGCACCGCCACCAGCCTGGGGATGCACCTCCTGGCGCAGAACCCCGAGCAGCGACGCATCTGGCAGGACGACCTCGACGGCGTGACCCCGACAGCGGTCGAGGAGATCGTGCGGGCGGCATCACCGGTCACCTTCATGCGCCGCACCGCCACGAAGCCTGTCACCCTTTCCGGTCACGATTTCGACGAGGGCGACCGGATGATCCTGTTCTACGGCGCGGCGAACCGCGACCCGCGGGTGTTCGACGATCCGCACCGGTTCGACGTGCGACGCGACCCCAACCCCCACGTGGGCTTCGGTGGGCCGGGTCCGCACTTCTGCCTCGGCGCGCATCTCGCCCGGCGAGAGCTGTCGGTCGTGTTCCGTCAGCTCCTGACCCGGCTGCCCGACATCGAGGTGGTGGGCGA
>REDU01000095.1 GCA_007693335.1 Ilumatobacter sp.
TTGAGACGGTCCTGCCACCACTCCACCAGCTGATCACGATCACCGATCGCCAACGATGGTGTGCCCTCCTCGTTCTCGTTCTCCGTTCCGTTGTCGGCCTCGTCGGTCTGGGCCACGAAGCGTGCACCTTCGCGATCAACGGATCGGGGCTCGGCCGCCTGAGCGGTGCCGACCGATGCCGAGAACAGCGCTGCGCCGGCGAGCGCAGCGGCGAGACGGCGTGGTGTGCCGTACATTGCGAACTCCTCCTCGTCGTGAACGTCGTCGACAGACGCGTACCCGTACGACGTTCCGGCCATTCCAGACCACCGGAGCAGCTGACATCCCGGGAACGTCCCAGCCGTCGCACGTCAGGAGTCGGCGGCTTCGGGGGGACGGGTGGGGCCGGAGGGCTCCGGCCCGAAGCGCCACATCCCGAACAGGATCCAGAAGATCAGCAGCACCGAGGTCAGCACGAGCACCGGCACCGGCCCGAACTGCACGATCAACGGGATCGACGCCGCCGTGAAGAGCCCGCCGCCGACCACCGGCTCGAACAGCAGCTGCTTGTACCCGAAGGCCTCGATGCCACCCGACCGGTTCGATGGATCGGCGATCCGCATCAACAGCAGCCCGGTCACGGTCATCCCCATCGACTGGCCGAAATCACCGAGCCCCCGCTCGTACGGGTACGTCGGCACGATGCGGGGCGCCAGGAGGAGGAACGCCCCGACGTTCCAGGCGATCCCACCGATGGCGAGCACGGCGAGCGCGCCCGCGTTCCCGCCGATCGCCTCGAGCGAGAGGGTTCCGATGGCCGCCACGATGATCAGGTCGAGCGCCGTGCCCGAGATCCGGTTGACGAGGTGTCGATCGACGCGACGCTCACGCGGGATCCGGTCGAGGAGCAGCTGGAGCAGGACACCACCGATCATCGCCATCGGGAACAGGGGCAGGTGCACGAGCAACTCGACACCGTCGTCGCCACCCCAGGTCGCCCCCTCGAACCACTGCAACCCACGCAGCAGGAGCCATCCGATGCCGATCGCCAAGGCGATGTAGCCGAGATGGATCGACATGGGATCGGTGGCGGTCTGGACGGAGTCGTCGGTCGGTTCGCGGTCGTCGAGATCGTCGAGATCGTCGTCGCTCGACCTCCGGAGCTGATCGGCGCCGGAGCCACCCTCGGGGTCGATCCGGCCGGTCCGGACGGCCCAGTTGACCAGCACCGTCCCGAGCACCACACCGGACACCAGACCGATCGTCGCGAGCGCCAACGCCAGATCCGCGCCCTCGGCGAAGCCGAACTCCTCGAACGTCCCGGCGAGACCGGCGGCCGTGCCGTGCCCGCCCTCGAACCCGATCTCGATGAGCGCGCCCGCGATCGGGTCGACGCCGAACACCGGCGAGAGCACCAGCAGTCCGAGTCCGATGCCGACGACGTACTGTCCCCAGGCGATCGACTGGCCGAGCGCCACCTGGGGTCCGGCGATCTCCCAGATCCGTCCGGGTCTGGGGATCTCCTTGCCGATGAACAGCGCGGCGAACACCACACTGATCAGCACGCCCGGCAACGCCGCCCAGGCATCGAGCACCGACTGCGGGATCGCACCGTCGGTGAGCGCCGCCGGGCCGTCCACGGCCCCGACCAGGCGACCCAACACCTGCGGCCCGAGCACGAGCGCCAGGAAACCCGCGATGAGCGAGGCGGGGAGGAACAGCCGGCGGAACCACTCCACCCGGGCACGGATCGCAGCCGCCACCACGATCAGCAGCGCCGCCGCCATCACCGCGCCCAGCACCTCTTCGACCGCGTTCACCGATTCGATCCCCGTTCCCTCGTCCGCCCCCAGCGTTACCCAGGTCGCGCTCGTGGCCAAACTCCGACGGTCAGAAGCGTCACCGACCAGCGAGTCGTCACGTCTTCGTCAGAGAATCGACCGGACGTGGGGTCGATTCTCTGACCAGGACGACTCGGACGTGGGGCAGACCCGGGACGCCTTCGGGAGGCGAGGACCTATGGCCCTGGGAATCGGGATCGCGTGGACGTACGTTCAGAACACGCGAGTGACGAGGGGCCCGACATGATCTTCGAAGACCGTTGTGCTCGACCTGCCGAGTGATCGACGACGGAGTGGACATGACGACGTTCGGGTACCTGGAGATCGCGTCACCGTTGCACGACGGCGCGACGGTCGCACGGATCGCAGCGACGCTGCGGCCTCGCCTGGAGCAGATCGGTGGACAGCCGGTCACCGCACCTGACGAGCGACTCGATCAGCCGCTCGTGATCCTCGTCGCGACGGGTGGGACCGAACGGCAGGTGCTCGACGCTCTCCACAGGCGACACGACGTCGTCCCGTTCGAGCCGGCGCTGCTCGTCGCGCATCCCCTGCACAACAGCCTGCCGGCGGCGCTCGAAGCCCTTGCCCGGGTTCACGCCGACGGCGAACGGGGCCGGATCGTGCAGCTCGGGCCCGGTTCGCCGGCCCAGTTGGCTGACGCGATCGCCGACGTGGTCGTGGTTCACCGAATGCACGCGACGCGCCTCGGCGTGGTCGGTGAGCCCTCGCCATGGCTCGTCGCGAGCGTTCCCGACGACGAGCTGATCCGGGCTCGCTGGGGCATCGAGGTCGTGCCGGTCGACATCGGCTCCACGATCGACGGTCATCGCCACGCCGACGCCGATCGCACGCAGGCGGTGGCGGTTCACTTCGCCGGGGCGGCCCCGCCGACGCCAGCGCTGGTCGAGGCGGCCAAGCTGCACCCGTCGCTCGTCGATGCCATCGAGTCGGCCGACGTCGATGCCGTGACGGTGCGGTGCTTCGACTACCTCGACGAGCTGCAGACGTCGGGATGCATCGCGCTCGCCCAGCTGAACGACACCGGAATCGTCGCCGGGTGCGAAGGTGACGTGGCGAGCGCCGTCGCGATGCTGCTCGTCCGGGCGTTGCTCGACCAGCCGAGCTGGATGGCCAACCCGGCGTGGATCGACGTCGACCACGACCGGGTCATGCTCGCCCACTGCACGATCGCACCGTCGCTCGTCGAAGACGTGACACTGCACACCCACTTCGAGTCGGGGCTCGGTGTGGGCCTACGCGGCAGGTTCGCCGACGGTCCGGTCACCCTGATCCGCCTCGGTGGCTCGGCGCTCGAACGTTGCTGGATCGCCGACGGCCACGTCGAACACGTCCCCGAGATCGACGACCTCTGCCGCACCCAGGTGGCCGTCCAGCTCACCGGAGCCAGCGTCGAGGAGCTCCTCGACGCGCCGCTCGGGAACCACCTGGTGCTGGTGCGCGGCCACCACCGCCAGCGCATCGAGCGGTGGTGGCGGTCGGCATTCTCGACGCCGGCGCGGGAAGGGTGAACACGAGGAGGATGCCGACCGCCGAGGCCGACGCGATGATGGAGGCGTGGGTGGTCGAACGACCAGGGCCGATCGACCACGGGCCGCTGCGTCGGGTCAGTCGTCCGGTGCCCGTGCCGGCGCCCGACGAGGTGCGGATCCGGGTGAGCACGTGCGGCGTGTGCCGGACCGACCTGCATGTCGCATGTGGCGACCTGCCGGTCCACCGCCCACGGATCGTTCCCGGCCACGAGGTGGTGGGCTACGTCGATGCCGCCGGCGCGGACACGAACCGGTTCTCGATCGGTGACCGCGTCGGGATCGCCTGGTTGCGCCACACCTGCGGGGCCTGCCGGTTCTGCGCCACCGGACGGGAGAACCTGTGCCTCTCGCCGCGCTTCACCGGGTGGGACGACGACGGAGGGTACGCCGCGTACGCGGTCGTCCCCGAGGCCTTCGCGTACCGGCTGCCCGACCGGTTCGACGACATCACCGCAGCTCCGCTGCTGTGCGCCGGGATCATCGGGTTCCGGGCACTCGAGCGCGCACTCGTCCCACCTGGCGGGGTGCTCGGGATCTACGGCTTCGGCGGTTCGGCCCACCTCACCGCCCAGCTCGCACTCCACCGTGGCCACACCGTGCACGTGATGACACGCAGCGCCGACGCGCGCCGGCTCGCCCTCGCGCTCGGATGCGCCTCTGCGGCCGGTGCGGCCGATGCACCTCCCGAGCCACTCGATGCGGCGATCCTCTTCGCTCCGGCGGGCGAGCTCGTGCCGGTCGCCCTGCGTGCACTCGACCGGGGCGGCACGCTCGCGATCGCCGGGATCCACCTTTCGAAGATCCCGCCGTTGGAGTACGCGTCGGAGCTGTTCCACGAGCGTGAGGTGCGCAGCGTCACCGCCAACACCCGGCTCGACGGCGAACGATTCCTCCAGGAGGCCGCCGAGGCCGGACTGCACGTCCACACTGTCCGATACCCGATGGAGCACGCCGACCGGGCGCTCGCCGACCTCTGGCACGACCGAGTCGACGGCGCAGCAGTGCTCGACATGGGTGCCGGCCACGAAGGCTCCGAACCGGCCGCCGGCTCATGAGGACGCACCGTCACTCAGCGTGAGAGCGTGGGCGCAGGCCGCTCGCGCTGCCACGTCCGCTGTCTCACGTCCCGGTGGCCCGTTTCATCCCGGGATCCTCGCACTGTCGGGGTATCTCTGGCCGAGGCGCCCGGACCCGGGGACCTCGGCCAGCCGTGGCCCTCCGCCGCTCTGTTCCACGATCGCTGCGATCTCGCCACCGCTCAGCGTCTCCTGCTCGATCAGAGCGGCGGCCACAGCCTCGAACGCCTCGCGATGCTGCTCCAACACGGTCCGGGCGCGGCGGGCCTGCTCCTCGAGGATGCGCGACGTCTCGGAGTCGATCAGGCGCGCCGTCTCGTCGGAGTAGTCGCGGGTGTGCATGAGGTCCTCACCGAGGAACACCGCACCCTGGGATCCCCACGCCATGTGGCCGATGGCATCGGACATCCCCCATTCGCGGACCATCGTGCGGGCCAGCGCGGTGGCCGCGAGCAGGTCGTCCTGGGCTCCCGACGAGGTGACGCCGAAGATCACCAGCTCGGCCGCTCGACCGCCCAGCCGGACGGCGAGCGCATCGTCGAGCTGGGGCCGTTGGTGGAGGAAGCGGTCGCGGACGGGCAGCTGGTGAGTCACACCGAGCGCCATGCCGGTGGGCAGGATCGTGACCTTGTGGACCGGATCGGCGTGCGGCAGCAGATGGGCGAGCACGGCGTGGCCCGCCTCGTGGTGGGCGATCACCGCCCGTTCATCGTCACTGAGCGCCAGCGAGGTCCGGCGGATCCCCATCAGCACCCGGTCGCGCGCCGCGTCGAGATCGGCGGCCGAGATGCGGTCGGCGGCCCGCCGCGCCGCGGTCAGCGCCGCTTCGTTGACGAGGTTGGCCAACTCGGCGCCGCTCATCCCGGGCGTGCCACGCGCCAGCAGCTGGAGGTCGACCTCGGCCTCGAGGGGCTTGTCACGGCAGTGGACCTCCAAGATGGCGGCGCGCTCGTCCTGGGTCGGCAGCGGGATCACGATCTGACGATCGAACCGGCCGGCCCGCAGCAGGGCGGGATCCAAGATGTCGGGCCGGTTGGTGGCGGCCAGCACCACGATGCCCTCGGTCGGCTCGAACCCGTCGAGTTCGGCGAGGAGCTGGTTCAGCGCCTGCTCACGCTCGTCGTGTCCGCCGCCGACGCCGGCGCCGCGCTTGCGGCCGATCGCATCGATCTCGTCGACGAACACGATGCACGGGCGTTGCTTGCGTGCCGTCTCGAACAGGTCGCGCACCCGCGCCGCGCCCACGCCGACGAACATCTCCAAGAACTCCGAGCCCGTGATCGAGATGAACGGCACCCCGGCCTCCCCGGCGATGGCCCGGGCGAACAGGGTCTTGCCGGTGCCAGGGGGGCCGACGAGAAGCAGACCCTTGGGGATGCGCGCCCCGACCCGGCCGAAGCTGCCGCTCTCTCTCAAGAAACCCACCACCTCGCCGATCTCCTCCTTGACGCCCTCGTACCCGGCGATGTCCGCGAACGCCACGTCGGATCGCTGCCCGACGCGCACCCGGGCCTTGCTGCGCCCGAACGTCGACAATCCTCCCAACCGCTGCTCGGTCCGGCGGCTCAAGAAGATGAGGGCACCGATCAGCAGCGTCACGGGCAGCATCATCACGAGCAAGGTGCCGAGCCAGCCGGTGTCCTGGTCGGCCACGTAATCGCGCCGGAGACCGTGCTCGTCGAACAGTGCCACGTCGGCCTCGGGCGGTCCGCCGGGCGGACCCTGCACGGTCGACGTCGAGCCGTCGGGCCGCTGCACCTCGATACGGCCGCTGCCGACCTGGATCTCGACGGCCTCGACGTCGCCGGTCGGCACCTCCTCGAGGAACGCCGAGTACGTCAGCTCCTCGGCTCGCTCCGGCGGTGACACGGTCCACAACAGCACCAGCAGCACGCCCATCGCCAGCAGCGCCAGCAGCCAGATCCACGCACGCTGCCATCCATCCGACGCGCCCGACTCGCCCGACGCGCCCGACGAATCGGGCGAACGGCGCGACGAAGCCGGCGGGGGCGGGGCCGGCGGCGGCGGCAGTCGGCCTCGACGCTGATCGGACGGCGGCATGGAACTCCTCCCGTGAACACCCTCATCGTCCGACGTCCTCCGCCCCGGCGGCAGAGGCCAAGGTCCCCATCCGGAGAAGTGATCAGCCGCGCCGTCCCCGCCCGGGTCCGGAGCGATGTGGTCGACGACCTCGTCGTCTCACTCGATCCACCCCACAGGAGCGTGGCTGCGGGCGAGGCAGGCGACCACCTCGTCGTCGGAGGTCTGTGAGAAGTCCCGGTAGAACTGGCCGATCGCCCAGAACGGGTGCGGGGTGTGGAGGGCGACGAGCTCGTCCGCGTCCGGGCCGATCCGCCCGGTCCAGTCCGGAGGCGCCACGGGCACTGCCAGCACGACCCTCGTCGCTCCGTGGGCCCGAGCGATCTGGCAGGCGACACGCGCCGTGGATCCGGTGGCGATGCCATCATCCACGATCACCGCGACCCGATCGGTGAGATCCAGCCGCGGACGGTCGTCACGGAACCGGCGGGCCCGACGCTCGAGCTCGACCCGCTCGCTCCCCTCCACGTCTGCGATCTGCGCCTCGGTCACACCGGCAGCGGCGACGACGTCGCCGTTGATGACCCGGACACCGTCCTCGCCGATGGCACCCATGCCGAGCTCGGGTTGGAACGGCACGCCCAGCTTGCGGACCACGATCACATCGAGTTCGGCGTCGAGCTCCCGGGCCACCTCGAACGCCACCGGCACACCACCGCGCGGCAGGCCGAGTACGACCACGTCCTGCCCCCGGAGGTGGCTCAGAACTCGAGCCAGCTGGCGTCCGGCGTCTCGACGATCGTCGAACAACATGACAGCTGGTCGGATGATGGGCACGGTTGGCTCCTTCCTGCGGGCACCGGCTGGTGCGACCGTGCGGCCCACGGCTTCGCGACTCGATGTCGGGCGCCTGACGAGGTCGATCACCCGTCGACACTCATCGTGCGCTCGACCGTCCGCACGGGCCAAGAGCCGAAGGTCCCACGCACACCGTGGCCCGGTCGGTCGACGACGACCCCGTGCCCGGGGCGCGTCGGGGCTCGTCCGGAAGCTCAGGCGGTCCCGATGTCGCGCCGGTCGAACCGTGGCATCGCGACCGACACGAACGCCACCGACGAGAGCGCGAGCCAGAGGAAGCCGAGCGGAACGTCGCCGCTCACCGGGCCTGCACCGACCGCTTGCGTGAACGGCGACAACGGTTGCCAGGGCGCCACCGCCTCCACGAGCGCACCCATCACGTGCAGCAGGTATCCGACCATCGCGACGACACCGGCGACCGCGACGGCGAGCCCCCGACGGCCGAACGCCGCACCGACCGCGAGCGCCAGCCAGCCGTGCTGGATGCCGAGGAGGACCATCGCGACCGCGCCGATCGCGGCGTGCGTGACCGGGACTCCCATACCGGCCACCGCCGACGCGACCACGGTCGCCGCGAACAGCGCTGCGCCGAGCGCTGACACGCCGATCGCCAGCCCGGCGGCCTTGTCGAGCAGGATCCGTGATCGGGTGACCGGGCTGACGATCACGACCTCGAGCGTCCCGTCTTGCTCCTCGCCCGCGATCAGGCGGCTGCCTCGACCGATGCCGTAGGTGATGAAGACCACGGGCAGGACGATGCTGAAGAGTTCGATGTTGAGGAAGCCCGATCCCGTGGTCATCGTCTCCATGTCGAACAGTCGCTGCATCACCTCGGGGAACTCGCCCAGGATCTCGTCGTCGAACATCTCGCGGACCGACGGCCACAGGCCGGCCAGCACCGCCACGGTCGCCACGATGCCCGCGGCCCACACCGCGACGGCTCGGCGCTGGTCGCGCAGCGTCTTGGCGAAGACGTCGTCGAGCACGTCAGTCGTCCTCCGGCGCCGGGACCTGGGGCCGCCCGGCCGGGCGCGAGTGGGCGAGGAAGACCTCCTCCAGGTCGGCCTCGTGCGTCACGATGCCGTCGACCCGGTATGGCGAGAGCGCACTGATGAGGTCAGCGGTCGACCCTTCGACGACGAGGTGCACGACGTTCCCGTCGACGCCCACCACGCTGACGCCCGCGACGGCGGCGAGCACGTCGGCGGGCGGCTCGCCGGCGAACGTCAGATCGATGCGCCGCGCCGCGCTCGCCGTGAGCGTCTCCACGGTGTCGACCACCGCAAGCCGGCCGTGGTGCAGGATGCCGACCACGTCCGCCACCGCCTCGACCTCGGTCAGGATGTGGGACGACAGCACGACGGTGCGCCCGGCGTCACGGGCCTCTCGGACCATGGCCAGGAACTCGCGCTGCATCAGCGGGTCGAGACCGGTGGTCGGTTCGTCGAGTACGAGCAGCTCGGGTTCGTGCATGAACGCCTGGACGATGCCGACCTTCTGGCGGTTGCCGTGCGACAACGCACTGATGCGCCGGGAGAGGTCGAGCTCGAGGCGATCGGCGAGCCGTTCGAACCTCCGCCGTGGCAGACCGTCGCGACGGCCGGAGCGGAGAGCCGTGAGGTGGCGCAGGTACTGCGCGCCGGTGAGGTCGCGGTACGCCGTGAAGTCGCCGGGCAGGTAGCCGACACGCGCCTGGACCGCATCCGGGTCGCGACACGTCTCGATCCCGAAGACCTCGGCGCGGCCGTGCGTCGGGCGCAACAGTCCGACCAGCAGACGGATCAAGGTCGTCTTCCCCGCGCCGTTCGGACCGAGGCATCCGAAGACGATTCCCGGGGGCACCGTCAGGTCGAACGCCTCCAGCGCGACGGTGCTGCCGTAGCGCTTCGTCAGCTCGTACGTGCGGATCACGGGCTCCACCTCGCCTGATCCCATGGCACGGCACGCTAACCCAGGCTGTTCGGTAGGCAGCTGCGTGCCGAGGGTTGTCGGGTCGGATGTGGCGGAGGCGATCGAGTCGGGTGCGGCAGCCGAGCAGTCACGGAGCGCGTCGGACCGCAGCGGGTCAGAGCTGGTATGGGGAGCCCAGGCCGAACCGCGACGACGCCCACGTGGCATACCGTCGAGCCTGGACTGAACGTGGGAGGATGCGTTCGTGGTCGGGATCAGGCGATCGGTGGTTCGGGCATGAGG
>REDU01000087.1 GCA_007693335.1 Ilumatobacter sp.
GACCGAGCAGGAGCTCTTCGGGGTAGGTGCCGATCTTGGCGCCGAACCCGCCGCCCACGTCGGGCGTGATGATGCGGACCTGACCCTCGTCGAGTCCGTTGGCGGCCTGGATCGGTGCCACGGCGCCCTGGGCGTGCTGGGTCGAGAGCCACTGCACGAGCCGGTCGCCGTCCCACGCCGCCGCGGCGGCGCGGGCCTCGAGTGGGCAGGGGGCCACGCGCTGGTTGACGAACCGGCCCTCGACCACCACCTCGCAGTCGGCGAAGAACTCGTCGCCGGTGTTCTCGGGCATCCCGAGCGCGGTCGTGTCGAACACGGCGTTCGAGCCGGCGGCCTCGTAGATGAGCGTCTCGCTGGCGAGCGCGGCCTCGATGTCGATCAGCGCCTCGAGCGGCTCGATGTCGACGAACACGGTCTGGGCGGCGTCGACGGCCTGCTCGTAGGTCTCGGCCACCACGGCCACCACGGGCTCGCCCACGTAGCGGACCTTGTCGCTCGCGAGCAGGGTGCGCGACACCATCGGGTTGAACCCCGACGGAACCGGCTCGAGTCCGAGCGTCTCGGCGGTGTGGACGGCGAGCACGCCGGGCATCGTGGCGGCCTCGTCGGTGTCGATCGACGAGATCGTGCCGTGGGCCGCGGTGGAGCGCACGTAGGCCACGTAGGCCGCACCGGCGAGCAAGGGCTCGTCACGGATGTCGTCGAGGTACATCCCACCGGTCGTGAGGAACTTCGGGTCCTCCTTGCGGAGTACTCGGTTGCCCAAAATGCTTCCGGCCACGTTGACCCCCATGATCGATCTGGGCCGACCGTTCCGGTGGCCCGTTGGCTGCTGTCAGCGCACGTTAGTCAGCGGCGGGGGTGTTCTGCGTCGTCGGGGGCGCAGAACGCAGGGCGATCACGTCGCCGATCATCCCGTACGGCCAGCCGTCGGGCAGATCGGTGGGGAGGTCGGGCAGGTCGAGCAGGGTGAGCCGACGCTCGCCCCGCTCGGAGTACCCGATCTCCTCGCGGGCGGCTTCGCGGACACCGTCGTCGGTGCGCAACCGGTCGACCTCGGCCTGGAGCTCGGCGTTCACGGCGTCGAGCTGGTCGAGCTGGGTCTGGCGACGCTCGATCGACTCGTCCTGGGCGAAGTAGGTCTGCACCGGCAGCACGAACAGGGCGGCGGCGATGGCGCCGGCGATCGCGACCGCGACGATCCCGAGGAGGAACGTCGACCGACGCCGGCGGGTGATGCGACGATCGATCGCGATGGGGCGCGTGAGATCGCCGAGCCGGGAGCGTCCGGCGTCGGACGCGTTCGGTGGGCTCGTCGGCTTCGCGACCGTGCCGATCTTGTCGGCCTTGGGTCGCGCGCGTTCGGTGTCCGTACGAGGCACGTCGTCAGTCTCTCAGCTCGCGCCGGCCGAACGGCGGCACGTCACGTTCGCGGTGCCAGCGCGGCGCGGCCCGGGAACGCCGCCGCCTCGCCCAGGTCGGCCTCGATGCGCAAGAGCTGGTTGTACTTGGCGACCCGGTCGCTCCGGGCAGGTGCCCCCGACTTGATCTGACCGCAGTTGGTCGCCACGGCCAGATCGGCGATGGTGGTGTCCTCGGTCTCTCCGCTGCGGTGGCTCATCACCGACGTGTAGCCCGCCGCGGTGGCGAGCCCGACGGTGTCGAGGGTCTCGGTGAGCGAACCGATCTGGTTCACCTTGATGAGGATGCTGTTGGCGGTCCGCGACTCGATACCGCGCTGGAGCCGCTCGGAGTTGGTGACGAAGAGATCGTCGCCCACCACCTGGCAGCGGTCGCCGATCCCGGTGGTGAGGGCCTTCCAGCCGTCCCAGTCGTCCTCGGCCATGCCGTCCTCGATCGACACGATCGGGTACTGCTCGACCAGGCGGATCCACAGCGCCACGAGCTCATCGGCATCGAGCACCTTGCCCTCACCGTCGAGGTGGTAGCGGCCGTCGCGGTAGATCTCGCTCACGGCGGGGTCGAGCGCGATGGCGATGTCGTCGCCGGGCGTGAACCCGGCGGCCTCGATGGCCTCCAGCAGTACCTGGATGGCTGCTTCGTTGCTGTCGAGGTTCGGGGCGAAGCCACCCTCGTCGCCCACGGCGGTGGCCAGACCGCGGTCGGCCAGCACCTTCTTCAGCGCGTGGTAGGTCTCGGTGCCCCAGCGCAGCGCCTCGGAGAACGACGGAGCGCCCACCGGCATCACCATGAACTCCTGGAAGTCGACGTTGTTGTCGGCGTGCACCCCGCCGTTGAGCACGTTCATCATCGGGACCGGCAGCACATGGGCGTTGGCGCCGCCCACGTAGCGGTAGAGCGGGATCTGGAGTTCGTCGGCGGCGGCCTTCGCCACGGCGAGGCTGGTCCCCAGGATGGCGTTGGCGCCGATGCGGCTCTTGTTGTCGGTGCCGTCGAGATCGATCAGCTCGCGGTCGATCGTGCGCTGGTCGAGCGCGTCGAAGCCCTCGAGCACGCCGGCGATCTCGTGATCGACGAACTGCACGGCCGTGCGCACGCCCTTGCCGCCGTAGCGGTCGTCGTCGTCGCGCAGCTCGACCGCCTCGTGCTCGCCGGTCGAGGCCCCGCTCGGCACGATGGCCCGGCCGTGGGCCCCGCTCGCCAGGACCACCTCCACCTCGACGGTGGGGTTACCGCGGGAGTCGAGGACCTCGCGGCCGAAGATGTGGACGATCTCACTCATGGCCGCAACCGTACCCGTCAGTCGGTGGGCCCCGCGGCGTCACCGGCGTCGTCACTCCAGGCCGGCTCCATCGAGATGATCGGGATCTCGGCGGTGGTCTCCGAGAGGCTCACCTGCTCGTCGGGCGCACCGGCCAGCACGTCGGACACGTACGAGTCGAGCGCCTTCTCGAGCGGGATGTCGACCCTGGCCTCCTCCGACAGGAACCACCGGTGTTCGAGCAGCTGGTGGTAGATCTCGGCGGCCTCGAGCTTCGACAGCATCTCCGGTGGGATCGCGTGCACGATCGGCTCGAAGCGCTGATCGAGCCACCGCACGGCGGCCATGTTCTCGGGCAACTGGGTGCCGGTGCGGTCCTGCATCTCGGCGCCGAAGCCGCGGATGTCGTTCAGCAGGCGGCGTGCCTGGTTCTCGCCGGCCACGAGACCGGTGAGGGCTCGGAGGCGTTCGGCGTGGTACCCGTGCTCGACCACGCGGGGGACGAAGCGCATCTGCTGGCCGTCGCCGTCGGAGACGATCTCCATCTCCTCCACGTCGAACCCGAGCTCGTGGAGGCGTTCGAGGCGCTGCTCGAGCCGGAACACCTCGTTCGGGTCGAACTCGTCGGGGGTGGTGAGTTCCGCCCACAGCTGGGCGTAGCGGTCCTCGATCGCCATCGACACCCCCCACGGATCGATGTCGGCCACGAGTCGGCCGCCCGCCTGGAGGTCGAGCAGCCCGCCGGCCACGTTCTCGGTGGCGATCTGGAGGTCGAGGCGCCGTTGTCCGTCGCTCAGCTGCTCGAAGCGCTCGCCGGTCTCCACGTCGATCACGTACGCCGACAGTGCGCCGGCGTCGCGTCGGAACAGGGTGTTCGACAGCGAGCAGTCACCCCAGTAGAAGCCGGCCAGGTGCAGCCGGACGAGGAGGCCGACCAGCGCATCGAGCAGCCGCTCGCCGAGGTTCGGGACCGTGAGGCCGCGACCCGAGAGCAACGACCGGTAGGGCAGCGCGTAGTCGAGGTGGCGGGTCACGAGCATGCCGTCGGCCCCGTCGGGCTTGCCCGTGACCACGGCCACCACCTCGGCGGTGGGGAGGCCGTCCTCGGCCAGCGCCCGCAGCAGGCGGTACTCGCGGCGGGCGAGGTCGTCGGGTAGCTCCTTGATCACGTACGAGATGTCGCCGAGCTCGATCAGGCGCACCACGTGACGGTGCAGACCGGGCACACCGTGCATCCCGGGCAGGTCCCAGTCGTCGAGCGCGGTCGAGAACGGCAGCGTGGCCACGCGGGGGTGGGACGACGGGTTGGCGAGCTGCAGACGCACACGATCATTCTGGCGTGGCTCAGCTGGTGCGCTTGGCCTCGTCCCAGAGGGCGTCGAGGGTGGCGAGGTGCTCGGCCCTGCCGGTGTCGCGGGCGTGGAGGTCGATGCCGCGCTCGGTCGCCAGGCGCTCGACGATCTCGAAGCGGGCGCGGAACGTGTTGGTGGCGGCCCGGAGCGCCACCTCGGGGTCGACGTCGAGGTGGCGGGCCACGTTCACCACCGAGAACAGCAGATCGCCCAGCTCGGCGGCCACCGCGTCGGGGTCGCCGTCGGCGACGGCGGCGCGCACCTCGTCGGCCTCCTCGGCGATCTTGGGCAGCGCACCCTCGACGGTGGGCCAGTCGAAGCCGACCTTGGCCGCCTTCGACTGCACCTTGCGGGCGTAGGCCAGGCCCGGCAGCGCGCCCGGCACACCGTCGAACACCGACGTCCGACCCTTCTCGGCGCGCTTGATGTCGTCCCAGTTGGCGAGCACCTCGGTGGTGGCCAACCGGGAGGACCCGTCGCCGGTCGCGTCGATCGTGACGTCGCCGAACACATGGGGGTGTCGGCGCACGAGCTTGTCGTGGATGCCGGTGGCGACGTCGGCGATCGTGAACCGGCCCTCCTGCTCGGCGATGGTCGCGTGGAACTCGACCTGGTACAGCAGGTCGCCGAGCTCCTCGATGAGGTGCTCGTCGGTGGTGGCGTCGTCGGGATCGAGGCCGGCGACGGCGTCGACCACCTCGTAGGTCTCCTCGATCAGGTGCGGCATCAGCGAGGCATGGGTCTGTTCGATGTCCCACGGGCACTGCTCGCGCAGGGTGCGGGCGAGTTGGTGGAACGCCACGTAGGCGCGCCCGACGGGTGCGGCGAGATGCGGGACGTACAGCGAGGTGAGGTGGTCGGCCGCCACGGTGCGGTCGAGTTCGGCCCAGGTGGTGTGGGTGATCAGCTCGTCGGGCGTTCCGAGCCGCTGCAGGACGACCACCGGCGTGTGAGCCGCCCGGTCGATGACGTGGTCATCGTCGAGATCGTCGACGGCGAGCTTGATGTCGGACAGCACCCAGTCGGCGTGGACGTGGGCGATCAGCAGTGGGCCGGAGTCGCCCGCCGCCGCGGTGGCGAACTCGTGGCCGTCCACCAGGCGCACGCCGATCTCGACCGGATCGACCCCGAGACGCGCCCACGCCACGTCGAGGAACGACATGGCGGGGCGCACGTCGGTCTCGACGCGCGGGTCGTCGCGCAGCCGTCGCACCGTGCGTTCGAGCACGAGCGGCGAGCCGGGCACGGCGTAGAGCACCTCGCCGTGGTCGGTGGCGGCGGCCACGAGGGCGTCGGTGATCTGCGCGTACACCTGCTCGAAGGAGTCGGCCGACTCGTAGAGGTGGTCGAAGGTGACGGCGTCGGGCACCAGATCGGCCGTGGGGTGCACCGACGTGCGCAGGAACCGGACGGTGTGCGCCGCCACCGCATCGAGGGTCTCGACGGTCACGTGGTCGCGGCCGCCCGGTCCGAGTCCCACGACCGTGACCCGGGGAGCATCAGACACAGCGGGTCATCCGAGCGGGACCACGCCGAACTCGGGGTCGAAGGCCCCGAAGCGCGGGTCGATCCGGATGTCGGCCGCACGAGCGGCGCGTCGGAAGCGCACCCCGTCCGAGTCGAACACGGCGCGGGCCTCGGGGAGCGAGGCGATGTCGTCGTAGGGGAGGACCAGGATCACGTGGTACCCGAACTGCGACTCGACGGGATCGGTCGGCACCCCCACCTCGGCGTCGAGTGCGGCCTCGACGAACTCGGGGATGAACTGCTGGCGGAACTCGCCCACCACCGAGCACCCGAGTGCGCCGCCCGCCTGGGCGCTGCCGCTGTCGATCGACCGGTCACGGGCCACGTCGGCGAACGCTGCGCCCGCCTCCAACTCCGCCACGACCTCGTCGGCCTCGGCGCGCGTCTCGACCAGCACGTGCGCGGTGCACGCCACCTCGGAGAACTCGGGGCCGCGCTGGTACGCGTCCCGGAACTCCTCGTCGGTCGACGCCGGCAGTTCCACCCACTGGCCGAACACGGTCTCCTGCTCGGCGATCAACTCGGACAGGGCATCCTCGGCGGGGGGTGCGGGCTCGGGTGTCTCCCCGGCGGCCCGGATCTCGCCGATCACGATCTGGTTGACGATCCAGGTGTTCAGCACGTTCTGCACCACGCCGAAGGGCACCTCGACCCGCTCGGCATCGGGTTGTCCGGCCGCGGTGTTGGCGAGCAGGTCGAATTCCGACTGCGTCAGCACCGTGTCGTCCACCCGTGCGGCGGAATCGTTGTCGGTGAACGTGGTGCACGCGCCCAGCGGGATCGCGGCGGCACAGAGGAGGGCGACTCGACGTCGGATCACGACCGCAGAACCTACAGGCAGTGGTGAACAGGCCGGCAGGCTCGGCACGTCATCCCGGGATCAGATCGCGGAGGAAGCCGACGAGGTAGGCGGCGGGATCGGACGCGGCGCTGCGGGGCACCGGCACCACCAGCTGGCTGATGTCCTCTTTGACCCGCGCGTCGCGGGCGAGGCGCTTGAGGCGCATCGACTCGCTCAGCTTGAGCTCGATCGGGGCGAGCCGTGCTTGTCCGTGGAGGGCTTGTCCGGGACTCCCGGGCGAGCCGGGGGTGATCTGGACGTCGACGATGCCGAGGCGGTGGCACTCGGCGCGTAGCGATCCGACCATCAGCAGCGCCTCGGCCGCAGCCGGGAGCGGACCGTAGCGGTCCTCCCACTCGGTGCGGATGTCGTCCACCTCGGCCCGCGTGGTGACCCCCGAGAGCCGGCGGTAGGCCTCGAGCCGGAGCTCCTCCTTGGCCACGTAGTCGGGTGGGAGGAACGCGTCGGTGGGGACGTCGAGCTTGAGTTCGGGCGGGGCCTTCACCGGCTCACCCTTCATCTCCGCCACGGCCTCGGTCACCATCTGGCAGTAGAGGTCGTACCCCACCGCGGCGATGTGCCCCGACTGGGCCTGACCGAGCAGGTTTCCGGCGCCGCGGATCTCGAGGTCGCGCATCGCGATCTTGAACCCCGAGCCGAGGTCGGTCGACTCGCCGATGGTCTTGAGCCGCTCGTAGGCCTCCTCGGTGAGCACCTTGTCGCGCGGGTGGAACAGATAGGCGTAGGCGCGGCTCCCGCTGCGGCCGACGCGGCCACGGAGCTGGTGCATCTGGCCGAGCCCGAGCAGATCGGAGCGCTCGACCACGAGGGTGTTCACCGTGGGCATGTCGATGCCCGACTCGATGATCGTGGTGCACACCAGCACGTCGTACTGGCCGTCCCAGAAGTCGACCACGACCTGCTCGAGCGTGCCCTCGTCCATCTGGCCGTGGGCGATCGCGATGCGAGCCTCGGGGACCAGTTGCCGCAGCCGTGCCGCGGCGGTGTCGATCGACTGCACCCGGTTGTGGACCCAGAACACCTGACCCTCGCGCAGCAGCTCACGGCGGATGGCCTCCACCGCGACCCGCTCGTCGTACTCGCCCACGTACGTGAGGATCGGCTGGCGGTCGGCCGGTGGCGTCTGCAGCAGGGACAGGTCACGGATCCCCACCAGGCTCATCTCGAGCGTGCGCGGGATGGGTGTGGCCGACAGCGTGATCACGTCGACGTCGGTCTTGAGCTGCTTCATCGCCTCCTTGTGCTGCACGCCGAAGCGCTGCTCCTCGTCGACCACGAGCAGACCGAGGTCCTTGAACTGCACCTCGTTCGACAGCAGGCGGTGGGTACCGATGACACAGTCGACGTCGCCGTCGCGGATGCCGGTGACCACCTTCTTGGCCTGGGCGTTGGTGAGGAACCGTGAGAGCACCTCGACGCGGATCGGATACCCGGCGAAACGGTCGGCGAAGGTGTTGCCGTGCTGGGTGGCCAGCAGGGTGGTGGGGGCCAGCACGGCCACCTGCTTGCCGTCCTGGATCGCCTTGAAGGCGGCGCGGATGGCCACCTCGGTCTTGCCGAACCCCACGTCGCCGCAGATCAGCCGGTCCATCGGGAACGCCCGCTCCATGTCGGCCTTCACCGCTTCGATCGCGCTGCGCTGGTCGGGTGTCTCGACGAACCCGAACGCATCCTCCATCTCGGCCTGCCACGGCGTGTCCTGTCCGAAGGCGTGGCCGTCGGCGTTCACCCGCTTCTGGTAGAGCACCACCAGTTCCTGGGCGATCTCGCGCACGGCCGAACGCACCCGGCTCTTGGCCTTCGCGAAGTCGGAGCCGCCGAGGCGGTGCAGCGTGGGTGCCTCGCCGCCCACGTACTGACGCAGCGTGTCGATCTGGTCGGACGGCACGTAGAGCTTGTCGCCACCCTTGTAGGCCACGAGCAGGTAGTCGCGCTCGACGCCGCCGATGGTGCGCTTGACCATGCCCTCGTACTTGCCGACGCCGTGCTGGTGGTGCACCACGTAATTGCCCGGTTTGAGGTCTTCGAACGTGCCGGCCGACTCCCGCTTGCGGGGCCGGGCCTGGCGGTGGGCCCGCCGGCGACCGGTGAGGTCGGACTCGGCCACGATGGCGATCGACGCGTTGGGCAGCGTGCACCCGCGATGCAGCGGTGCCACCACCACGTGGCCACCGGGTCGGGTGAGGTCGGTGTCGGGCCCGGCCACCGGGAAGTCGAGTCCCTGGTCGAGCAGCAACGCGCGGAGACGTTCGGCCGATCCGGTGCCGTCGGCTGCCACGACCACGCGGTACCGCTGACCGATCAGCTGGGTGAGTCGGGCGGCGAGGCCCTCGCCGTCGCCCCCCACGGGACCCCAGCCCGAGGCCTGCACGGCCGGGGTGTCGGGCGAGTCGGCCGTGGAGTCGATGGTCCAGAACGCGCCGCCGCTCCCGAGGAGCACATCGGGGTCGGCGTGGAGCCGCGGGAACGACTTGTCGGGGTCGCGCTCCCATGTGGAGGCGAGGGCGCGGGCGAGGTCGTCCTCCTCGGCCAGCAGGTCGATGGCGCGGTCGCGCATGCGCCGGGGTTCGATCAGCACGACCTTGCCGGCGTCGCCCAGCACGTCGGTGAGCAGCACATCGTGGTCGGTGAGCCACGGCAGCCACGACTCCATGCCCTCGAAGTGCAGCCCCTCGGCCAGACGCTCCCACTGCTCGCGCCCCCACGGCTCGGTGGCCACCAGTCCGGCGGCGCGCTCGCGCAACGCCTCGTCGGGCAGCAGCTCACGGGCCGGGAAGATGCGGACCTCGTCGAGATCATCGGTCGATCGCTGGTCGTTCACCGCGAACCGGGTGAGCCGGTCGACCTCGTCGCCCCACAGGTCGATCCGGATCGGGGCGTCGGCGGTGGAGGGGAACACGTCGACGATGGCGCCGCGTCGGGCGAACTCACCGCGGTGCTCGACGAGTTCCTCGCGGCGGTAGCCGAACGTGACGAGTTGTTCGGCGAGCTCGTCGGGATCGACCACGCCGCCGGGACGAACCTCGATCGGCTCGACGGTGGTGGCACCGGGGCCGAGCTTCTGGAGCAGTGCCCGCACCCCCGCCACGATCACGGCCGGCCGACGGTCGGGCCCACCCTCGCGGTGCCGGAGTCGCCACAGCACCTCGAGACGGGTGCCCATGGTCTCGACGCTCGGGCTCACCCGCTCGAACGGCAGGGTCTCCCAGCCCGGGAACAGCACGACCTCGCCCTCGGGCAGGAACCGGGCCAGATCGTCGGAGAGCTGGCCGGCCATGGTGCCGGTGGGGCAGGCCACGATCAGGGGACGACGGCTCGAGAGGTGTGCGAGCGCTGCGATCGACAGCGGCCGTGCCACCTCCGGGATCGCCAGCCGTGCGTTCGGTTCGCCGAGGGCGCGTGTGAGCCCCGGTTCGTCACGGAGCAGGGCGGGGAGGTCGACCAGCGTCATGCCGAACGGCTCACGAGGCGCGGGTGTTGACGGTGCGCATGGCGGCGTCGACGCCCTCGGTGACGATCTGGGTCACGGCGTCGGCGGCCGTCTCGACGGCGACGTCGAGGCGTTCGCGCTCGCTCGCGGGCAGCTTCGAGAGCACGTGACCGGCGCCGCGCTCCTTGCTCGGTGGCTTCCCGACGCCGATGCGCACCCTGAGGTAGTCCTGGGTCTTGAGGTGCTGGGTGATGCTGCGGAGCCCGTTGTGACCGGCGAGTCCGCCACCGGCCTTGACGCGGACCACGCCGGGCTCGAGGTCGAGTTCGTCGTGCACGACCACGATGCGGGTGGGGTCGTCGATGCGGTAGCGGCGCACGAGTGCGGAGACGGCCTGGCCCGACTCGTTCATGAACGTGAGTGGGAACGCGAACACGGTGCGCTGCTCGCCCGGGCCTGATCCGAGGCGCGACTCGGCCACGAGCGCGTTGTCGCGTCCGCCCTTCATGGTGTCGCCACGTCGGTCGGCCAGCAGCTTCACCACCTCCTCGCCCACGTTGTGGCGGGTGCGGGCGTACTTGGGGCCGGGGTTGCCCAGACCGACCACGAGCCAGTCGAAGGGTGCGCCCTTGCCGGCCCGACGGTCGAACAGGCCCACGTCAGCGCCCGATGGTGCGCGGTGACCGGCGGGTCACTCGGCGGTGTCGCCGGACGGGGCCTCGCCCTCGCCGCCGGCGTCGCTGTCCGCGGTGCTCTCGCCCTCGGCAGCAGCCTCGGCCAACTCGGCGTCGGCTTCCTCGATCTCCTCGACCTCGGCGCGCATGACGAGCACGGTCACCACGGGGCTCTCCGGATCGCCGGTGGCGACCACGCCGTCGGGCAGGGCCACATCGCCGAGACGGATGACCGAGTCCATGGTCATCTCGCTGATGTCGATCACGATCTCGTCGGGGATGAGGCGCGGGGTGGTGGCGACCTCGATCGAGTCGACCGCCGGGTCGACCAGGCCGTTGTTGTTCATGACCTCGTGCGCGTCGCCCTCGAGGCGGAGCGGCACGTGCACCCGGATCTCCTCGGAGAGGTTGATCTGGATGAAGTCGACGTGGCTGACGGTGCGGCGGGTCGGGTGCCGCTGGAGTTCCTTGATGATGGCCGGGTACACGTTGCCGTCGACGGTGAGGTCGAGCACGGTGTTCATGCCGGCGCTGCCCGACAGGGCCTGGCGGAGGTCGCGGCGGGCGACCGAGATGCTGATCGGCTCCATGCCCAGGCCGTAGACCACGGCGGGGATGACGTCGTCGGCGCGCATGCGGCGAGCGGCGGCGCTCCCGGTGATGCGTCCGGATTCGGCGACGAGAACAGTGTCAGACATGGTGGTCGGCCTCAGGCGTCAGGGTGAAGGATCGAATTGCGGGATCGGTGGACGATCTCGCGACAGCGCCTACCGATGCTATCGGCGCCTCCGGGCATCGCCCACCCGCGACGAACCGGGCTCAGGCCAGGTTCTCGCCGTCGAAGATCTCGCTCACGCTGGTGTCGTCGAACACCGCGGAGAGCGCTTCGGCGATGATCTCGGCCACCGACAGCACCTCGATGTTCGGGAGCTGCTTCTCGGGTGGCAGCGGCAGGGTGTTGGTGAGCACCACCCGGGCGATCGGCGCGTTCTTCAACCGATCGATGGCGGGACCCGACAGCACGCCGTGGGTGGCCATGGCCCACACCTCGCTGGCACCGCGCTCGAGCAGGATCTCGGCGGCGGAGATGATGGTGCCACCGGTGTCGATCATGTCGTCGGTGAGGATGCAGAGCCGACCGGCCACGTCGCCGATCACCTCCATCGCCTCGGCGGTGTTGGTCATGCCCTTGGGGCGGCGCTTGTAGACGAACGCCAGGCTGGCGTCGCAGTCGCCGAGGTGCTGGGCCATGCGCTGGGCCACCTTGATACGACCGGCGTCGGGCGACACGATCACGGGTTCGTGGGGGGCGCGCTCGCGGATGTACTTCTCGAGCACCGGCGTGGCGGTCAGGTGGTCGACCGGGCCGTCGAAGAAGCCCTGGATCTGACCCGAGTGCAGGTCGATCGAGATCATCCGCTTGGCGCCGGCCACCTTGAACATGTCGGCCACGAGCCGGGCGGTGATGGGCTCACGACCCTCGGCCTTGCGGTCCTGGCGGGCGTAGCCGTAGAACGGGCACACGGCGGTGATGCGCTTGGCCGACGCCCGGTACGCGGCGTCGCACATGACGAGCTGCTCCATGATCGAGTCGTTCACCGACCGGCCGTCGATGCCGTAGTGGCTCTGGATCACGAACACGTCGCTGCCGCGCACGCTCTCGCCGAAGCGGGGACGCACCTCGCCGTTGGCGAACTCGACCAGGTTGGGGTTGCCGAGGTCGAGGTTGAGGTGCCCCGCCACCTCGGTGGCGAGCTGCGGGTGGGTCCGTCCCGAATAGAGCGCCAGGCGCTTGGTCGTGACCTTCTCCATGTGGGTCCTCTCCCTCGGGCCGTCGATCAGTCCGCGTCGGCAGTGTAGAACGCGCCGGTGACCGCGCCGCCAGCGACCGACGATCCGGCCTGCAGATACGCGTACGGTCCCACCACGGCGCCCGGGCCGACCTCGGCGTCGCGGCCCACGGTGTGTTCGACCACGGCGTCGGCGGCCACCACGCAGTCGTCGAGACGGGTGTCGGGACCGAGCTCGCAGCCGTCGCCCACCACGGTGCGGCCCTGCAGGATCGTGCCCGGGTAGAGCGTGACGTCGCGGCCGAGCGACACCGTCACGTCGACGAACGTCTGGCGGGGATCGAGCATCGTCACCCCGTTCAGCAGCCAGTGCCGGTTGGTGCGGGATCTCAGCTCGCGCTCGGCGAGGGCGAGCTGCCAACGGTCGTTCACGCCCTGGGTCTCGTCGGCCGGCGCCTGCACGCACCCGACCCGGTGGCCCATCGCGGCCAGTCCCTCGACCACGTCGGTGAGGTAGAACTCACCCTGGGAGTTGTCGGTCGTGAGGTTGCGCAGTGCGGGCCCGAGGAGATCACGCCGGAACGCGTAGATGCTCGTGCACACCTCTCGGACGTCGAGCTCGTCGGGCGACGCGTCGCGCTGCTCCACGATGCGCAGCACCCGCCCGTCGTTCTTCTTGCGGATCACCCGTCCGTAGCCGGTGGGGTCGTCCATCTCGCTCGTGAGCAGGGTGGCGGCGTTGCCGTTGGCGACGTGGGTGGCCACGAGCTCGTCGAGCGTCTCGGACCGCAGCAGTGGCGTGTCGCCGGGGAGCACCACCACGATCGAGTCGTCGTAGTCGTCGCCCGACAGCGCCGTCATGCCGGCCGCGGCGGCGTCGCCGGTGCCGCGCTGGGTGGTCTGCTCGACGAAGGCGACGTTGGCCCAGGGCGGGGCGAGCTCCTGCACCTTCTTGGTGACCTGCTCGGCGGCGTGGCCCACGACCACCACCGTGCGCTCGGGGGCGAGCTTCTCGAGCGCGTGGATGACGTGGAGCACCATCGTGCGACCGCAGATCAGGTGCAGCGGCTTGGGCCGCTGCGAGCGCATGCGGGTGCCCTCTCCGGCGGCGAGGACGATGGCGGACACGGTCATGAGGGTTCCCGGGGTGGTTCGGCGGGGGTGGGGGCAGAGGGTACAGGGGTGGGTGTCAGAGCTCCGGGGAGAGGACTCGAACCCCTATAAACGGCACCAAAAACCGCTGTCCTACCATTGAACGACCCCGGACCGGGTCGACCGCGCTCGCGGCCGATGTTCGGCCTCCACGGTAGCGCCGTCGGTCCCGCTCCGTTCGGTCCGGTGCTCGTGTGTCAGGGGGTGGGGTCGGGCGGATCGGGCGGTAACGTCGATCCCCTTATGGGATCGCTCGTCAAGAAGCGTCGCAAGCGCATGCGGAAGAAGAAGCACAAGAAGATGCTCCGCCGTACGCGTCACCAGCGTCGCAAGTAAACATTCACCATCTCGTTCGACGTCACGTGCCCGCTCGGGTCCGTGTCGTCACCACCCGAGCGCCCTCGTCGTGCAACGCGGCGAGGGCGTCGTCGTGTTCACCGTGCACCATCCAGGTGGCGCCGCTGCCGGCCAGCACCGGGGTGACCCCGGTCAGCTCGCCGATGCGGTCGCGCCACCAGGCCAGCCGCGGCTCCACCACGATGGCGGCCGGCTCGAGATCGTTGTCGCCGGGGGCGGTGGGTCCGCCCAGGTCGTCCCAGGCCCGGTAGGCAGCGGGGGTCGACACCTGCAGCGGTGGGATCACGAGCGTGATGGTGCGGTGCGCGTGGGGGAGCGGTTCGAGCACCTCCCCGATGCCGCCGACGCGGGCCCGGCCGCCGCGCAGGCAGAAGGGGACGTCGGCGCCGATCCTGGCGGCCAGCTCCGGATCGCTCACCCCGCACCAGCGCAGCACCGCTGCCGCGTCGGTGGAGCCGCCGCCGAGCCCGCCGCCGTGGGGGATCTGCTTGTCGATGGCCACGTGCGCGGTGCGGCCGCCCAACTCCAGTGCCCGAGCCACCAGATTGCGGTGGTCGGTGGGAACTCCCCCCGCGTACGGTCCGGTGACCGAGATGCCGGTGCGCGCCGGGTCGATCGTGAGCCGGTCGACCAGGTCGACGCTCACCATCTCGGCGTCGAGCAGGTGGTAGCCGTCGGCACGCACCCCCACGATCCGCAGCGTGAGCGTCAGCTTCGCCGCTGCCTCGACCGTGACCGCACGGCCCGTGGGGTCGTTCATCGTGAGTGCACCGCCTCGGTCAGCCGGCACCAGGCGGCGAGGTCGAGCTGTTCGGGTCGTTGTTCGGGTGCCACCTCGGCGGCCGCGAACTGTTCGGGCGAGACCACGGCGGCCAACGATCGCCGCAGCATCTTGCGGCGCTGACCGAACGCGGTGCGCACGAGCGCGAACAGTTCGTCGGGATCGGCCACATCGGGCTGCTCGCCGGGCGCGTGGCGCACGATCTCGACCAGCGCGGACTCGACGTTGGGTCGCGGCACGAACACCGAGGCCGGCACGTCGCCCACGATGCGCGCGGAACCCCAGTACGCGATCTTCACGCTGACGGCCCCGTACTGGCGGCTGCCCGGACCGGCGGTGAAGCGTTCGGCCACCTCGCGCTGCACCATCACCAGCAGCCGGGTCACCGCGGGCACCCGGTCGAGCACATCGCACACGAGCGGGGTGGCCACGTTGTACGGCAGGTTGGCCACCAGCACCCACTCGTGGTCGCCCAGCACTCCCGGCCAGTCGAGTGCCATGGCGTCGGCTTCCACCACCTCGACGTGGGGGAGCTCGGCCACCACTTCACGGAGCACGGGCACCACGCCGCGGTCGACCTCCACGGCGGTCACGTGCGCACCGGTCTCGGCCAGTGCCAGGGTGAGCGAACCGAGACCGGCACCGATCTCGATCACCCGGTCGCCGGGGGAGAGACGGGCCAGCGCGGCGATGCGGCGCACCGTGTTCGGGTCGACCACGAAGTTCTGGCCCAGATCGCGACGCGGCGCGAGGCCGTGGCGGTCGAGCAGATCGCGCAGCACCGGGCGCGAGTGGGTCACCAGGTGATCTCGACGGGGATCGGCGCGTCGGTGAGATCGGCGATCCGGGTGAACGCGTCGGTGTGCAGCACCACATCGTCGCGGCTGCCGAGGCTCGACACCGAGGCGATGCAGGTGAACGAGCGGCCGTTGTCGCGGTTCGTGATCGTGACCCGGGCGCTCTGCGGCGCGTTCGCGACGAGGCAGACCGACTGGCCGGGGATCGTGCTGCGGTACGTGGCACGCCCGCTGTGGAACGCGCCGGGACGTTGGGCCGGAACCGCGATGGGGAGCGGTTCGTCGGCTGCACGCGGCCGTTCCGCCGGGATCTCCGGCGGCTGGAGGTAGGCGCCGCCGGCCGTGCCCAGCGCCCGTTGCGGTGCGGGGGTGGTCTCGGGGGCGGCCCCGGGGCCCACCACGATGCCGCCGGGGGCGACGGTGGCGGGGCCGGTGGGTTCGTCGCGGTTCATCAGCAGGAGCGACGGCAGCGCGAGCACGGTGATCGCCGAAGCGAGCACCACTCTGCGTCGGTCGGCTCCGTTCATCCGCATCAAGCTAGGAACGGATTCGGGGGATGACAAGTTCGGTGTTCATTCGAGTGGCCGTCGCGACACGCTCCGTGGTCACGTCGTGGAGGCGCGCGAGGCGCTCGCCCACGTGGTGCACCCATGCCGGACGGTTCGGTTTGCCGCGGTTCGGCACGGGTGCGAGGTAGGGGCTGTCGGTCTCGACCAGCATCCGGTCGAGGGGGCAGAGCCGGGCCGCCTCGTGGAGGTCGGTGGCGCTCGGGAACGTCACGATGCCCGAGAAGCTGAGGTATGCCCCGGTGTCGAGCGCTCGTCGGGCCTCGTCGGGTCCGCCGGTGAAGCAGTGGAAGATCGTCCGGGTGGGGACGCCCTCGGCCGCGAGCACGTCGAAGGTGTCGTCCCAGGCGTCGCGGGTGTGGATGACGAGTGGGAGGTCGCGTTCGTGCGCCAGTTGGATCTGGGCGGCGAACGCCTCGCGCTGGGCGTCGCGCGGCGAGTGGTCGTAGTAGTGGTCGAGCCCCGTCTCGCCCACCGCGACGATGCCGGGCGTGTCGAGCAGGTCGACGATGGTGTCGACGCCGTTCGAGGCGTCGTGCGGGTGGAGCCCGACGGTGGCGAACACCTCGGGGTGGGCCTCGGCGGCGGCGATCGCGGCCAACGAGGTGGCCCGATCGCATCCGACGGTGACCATCGCGACCACGCCGGCGGCCCGTGCGGCCTCGACGGCGCCAGCGGTGCCGTCGGGGATGCGCGGATCGTGCACGTGGCAGTGCGAGTCGATGAAGGGCAGCGGATCGCTCACGGGGTGCTGATGCGCGGGAAGAGCGGGGCGCCCTTCTCGACCGGCCGGCCACCGGGGTATCCGCCCCACGCCGCGGCGTCGGGCAGGCGCTGATCGGTGACGGCACCGTCGAGGCCGATGCGCTCCCAGATGGTCTGGGCGGTGCCGGGCACGGCGGGTGAGGCGAGCAGGGTCACGATGCGCAGCGCCTCGAGGGCGTCGCCCAGCACGGCGTCCACCTCGGGACCCGGCTCGAGCTTCCACGGCTCGTGGGTCTCGAGGTGCGAGTTGGTGGCGCGGATGAGCGACCAGGTGGCTTCGAGGGCCCTGCTCGGGGCCACGATGTCCCACGCGGCGGCGGTGGCCTCGTACGCGGCGGCGGCGTGCTCGGCCAGTGGGCTGTCGGCAGCGGGCGCCGGCCCGATGCCGCCGCACTTCTTGGCGACCACCGTGGCGACCCGGGCCGCGAGGTTGCCGAGGTTGTTGGCGAGGTCGCTGTTGTAGCGGGCCACGATGCCGTCGTAGCTGAAGTCGCCGTCGTGGCCGTAGGCGGTGTTGGCGAGCACGTAGTAGCGGAACCCGTCGACCCCCACGGTGTCGACCAGGTCGAGGGGCGTCACCACGTTGCCGGTGCTCTTGGCCATCTTCTCGCCGTCGACCAGCAGCCAGCCGCCGATGGCCCAGTTCTTGGGCAGGTCGACGCCGGCCGACATGAGCATCGCCGGCCAGTACACGCAGTGCTGTCGGAGGATGTCCTTGCCGATCAGGTGGTAGTCGACGGGCCACCAGTCGCGGTACTCGGCCTGGTTCGAGCCGAAGCCCACCGCCGCGAGGTAGTTGGTGAGGGCGTCGAACCACACGTAGGTGACGTGGTCGGGGTCCCACGGCAGCGGGATGCCCCACTTCAGGCTGGTGCGGCTGACCGAGAAGTCGCGCAGGCCGCTCTTGATCAGGCCGAGTGCCTCGTTGCCGCGGAACTCGGGCACCATCGCATCGGGGTGGGCGGTGTACCAGTCGAGCAGGCGGTCCTGGAAACGTGAGAGCCGGAAGAAGTAGTTCTCCTCCTCGACGTCGTCGACCACCCGTTTGTGCACCGGGCAGAGATCGCCCTCGAGCAGCTCCTCGGCCGAGTAGTACTCCTCGCACGACACGCAGTACTTGCCGCGGTAGGTGCCGAGCTCGATGTCGCCGGCGTCGTAGCAGCGCTGCAGCAGTTCGGTCACGGCGGCGGCGTGACGGGGTTCGGTGGTGCGGATGAAGTCGTCGTAGGCGATGTCGAGACGGTCCCAGGCCTCGGCGAACTTGGGCGCGATCGAGTCGGCGAACTCCTGCGGGTGCAGTCCGGCAGCGTCGGCGGCCTGCTGGATCTTGAGACCGTGTTCGTCGGTGCCGGTGAGGTACTTGACGTCGTCGCCGAGCAGTCGGTGCCACCGGCAGAGGGCGTCGCCGATGATCGTGGTGTAGGCGTGTCCGAGGTGCGGCTCGGCGTTCACGTAGTAGATGGGTGTCGTGACGTAGAAGCGGCCCACGTGGTGCACGCTACCGATGCGGGCCCCGGGTGGCGCTGCCGGTTCGGAGCGCAGCGTCACGTGCTCGTATCGTCACGCCGGTGACCGGGATCTTCGAACGAGCCACCGCGGTGACCCGTCGGGACACGACGGACGCCGGTGGGCGGTTCGACGCGATGGTGCACGACGGCTGGGACATCGGCGGCAACGCCAACGGCGGGTACCTCCTCGCCATCGCCGGTCGGGCGATGGCCGAGGTGACCGGGCGGCCGCCGTTGACGATCACCGCCCACTACCTGGCGCCCGCGCCCGCCGGACCGTGCACGGTCGACGTGGCGCTCGTGCGATCGGGTCGGCGGATGGCCACGGCCACCGCCGCGCTGTGTCAGGGCGACCGTGAGGTCATCCGGGTGCTCGGCACGTTCGCCGAGCAGACGACCGACCCGGTGGACGCTCCGATCCTGGTGGACGGTGGCCCACCCGAGCTGCCCGACTACGAGCGGTGCGAGGTGCCACCCCCGCCCGCCTCACCGGATCAGGGACCGATGCCCCAGCTCAACGAGCGACTCGCCGTGCGGATGCGGCCGGGTGACTCCGGGTTCCGTGCCGGTGCGCCGACCGGTCGGGCCGAGATGGCCGGATGGTTCGCGTTCGCCGACGAGCGGCCGATCGACGCCATCGCCCTGCTCCTGGCGGCCGACGCGTTCGCGCCACCGATCTTCAACACCGAGCTGCCCGTGGCCTGGGTGCCCACCCTCGAACTCACGGTGCACGTCCGGGGTGTGCCGGTTCCCGGACCGCTGAGCTGCGTGTTCCGCAGCCGGTTCGTGGTGGGCGATCTCGTGGAGGAGGACGGCGAGATGTGGGACGTGGCCGGCAACCTGGTGTGCCAGAGCCGACAGCTGTCCCTCACCCCCAGGGGATGAGCGATCGCTGACGGCGGGCGCCCACCCGGGTGCCCACCGCGAAGCCGGCGATCGCCACCCCGGTGGTGCCCACACCGGCCACGGTGCGCCGGATCACCTGCTTGCTGCGCTGGCTGAAGTGCACGATGGGCCATCCGTGCTGGCGGGCGTGGCGCTCGAGTCGCTTGTCGGGGTTGACGGCCACCGGGTGACCCACGGCCTCCAGCATCGGCAGATCGCTGGCCGAGTCGCTGTACCCGTAGCACTGGGCGAGATCGAGCCCGTCCCAGCGGGCCAGCTCGGCGATGGCCTCCACCTTGCCCTCGCCGTAGCAGAACGGCCCGGCCAGACGGCCGGTGTAGACGCCGTCGACCACCTCGCCCCGGGTGCCGATGCCGCCGGCCATGCCGAGCGACTGGGCGAGCGGCCCGACGATCTCCTGCGGTGCCGCCGACACGATGTAGGTGGCGCGTGCCGCGTGGCGGTGGAGGTCGAGCAGCCGCCGGGCCTCCGGACGGATCTTGGCGAGCAGGGTGGGAAGGACCCGCTCGTTCAACGCACTGAGGTCGTCCTGGCGCTGGCCCGCCACGAACGTCAGGGCCCGGTCGCGCAGGCCGTCGGTGGTCTCGTCGCTGGCGCCGAGCCACTTGAAGGTGGCGGCGCTCACGGAGTTGCGGACGAACTCGCCGGTCGGGATCATGCCGGCGCTGCGGGCAGCGATCACCAGCGTGAAGGCGGATGATCCGGCGATCAACGTGCGGTCGAGGTCGAAGAAGGCGGCGCTCGGACCGGAGGATGCGACGTCGACGTACTCACTCACGGTGCGGGTTCCTCCCGGTCGGGGGTCTGGTCGTCGGGGGTCTGGTCGTCGGGGGTCTGCAGGCCGATCGCGAGCGCGTAGGCCTCCCGCTTCGGCACCCCGAGGTGGCGCGCCACCGAGGCAGCGGCGTCGCGTGTGCTGGCACCCCGGTCGAACTCGAGGCGGAGCAGGGTGCGGATCTGCTGGTCGTCGGGCGCGGCGGGGGCGGCGGCGCCGTCGAGCACCACCACGTACTCGCCCCGTGGTTCGCCCACGTCGATCGTGCCGAGCGTGCCGTGAACGACCTCCTCGTGGAGCTTGGTGAGCTCACGGGCCACCACGACACGACGGTCGGGTCCGCACGTCTCCAGCAGGTCGCGCAGCGTGCGCGCGATCCGGTGGGGAGCCTCGTACAGCACCACGGTGCGCCGTTCGGCGGCGATCTCGGAGAGTCGGGTCGACCGCTCGCCACCCGACCGCGGCACGAAGCCCTCGAACACGTAGCGCGAGGTCGGGAGGCCGCTGATCACCAGCGCCATGACGGCGGCGGCCGGTCCGGGCACCGCGGAGACCTCGTGGCCGGCGTCGAGCACGGCCCGCACGAGCCGCTCGCCGGGGTCGGACACGCCTGGTGTGCCGGCGTCGCTGACGACCGCCACGTCACCACCCTGGGCCAGGGTGTCGAGTACCTCGGGGATCCGGCTCACCTCGGTGTGATCGTTGCAGACGGCGAGCCGCGCCGCTCGCACCCCGGCGTGTTGCAGCAACCGTCCGGTGCGTCGGGTGTCCTCGCAGCACACCAGGTCGACGGCGGCGAGGACCTCGATCGCACGTGGACTCAGATCGCCCAGGTTGCCGATGGGGGTGGCCACGAGGTGCAGGGTGCCGCTCACCCGGTTGCCTCCCGGTGTCGGTCGTCGTCGCGCTGATCATCGTCGCGGACCTCCACCACGTCGCCGACGCGCAGTCCCCAGCGGGCGAAGGCGCCGGCCTCGGCCTCGATCACGAGCGACGCCCGCCACACCGGGATCCCCACCCGGTGGCGCGACATGTGGATGGTCTTCACGACCACCCCGTCGCGGTCGAGATAGGCCACGTCGATCGGGAATCGCATGCCGAGGGTGTGCACCCAGCGGCACGGACGCAGCACGAGTGCCCCTTCGATCGAGTCGCGGTGCAGGAGCCCGGCGCGCCGGTCTCGCGGCCGTTCGGCCACCTCGGCCGATGCCAGGACCCGGGTGTCGCTCACCAACCACGGCACAGGAGCAGTGTGCCACGCAGCGGGGCCCCCGCGGCCTAGCCTGCCTGGCGTGGAGTGGTTCCGGCCGATAGTGGTGGGGGTGGTCGCGTTGGCGGCGTCGTTGGCGGCGTCGTGCTCGGATCCGACGGCCATCGGCGGGACGGCGCGCGAGGCCGGGGTGGTGGAGCAGATCGTCCGCGAGGTGGCCGACGACGTCCCGGTCGAGGCCGATCAGCTCCCGGTCGTGTTCGTGCTGGGCGTCGACGGCACCCTCGACATCGAGGTCCAGGCAGGTGTGGCGGCCGCACTGGTCGACGAGGTCGATGTCCGCTTCGTCGACGAGCGCGTGGAGGCCATCGACGAGACCGCCGCCGACCTCGCCGTTCGCGAGGGCGGGGTGATGGTGGTGGTCGAGGAGATCCCGCCCGAGGGTCGCACGTTCGATCTCGAGGTCGACCGCTACACGACGGCCGACGATCGTGAACGGCTGGTCGTGTCGTTCCAGTGGCGCAGCGAGCAGTGGACCGTCACGTCGACCACCGTCGTGTCACCGGTCGTGACCGACTGACGTCGCGTCACGGGCGTCGCGTCACGGGGTCTCGCGCAGCCGTTCGGCCAGGTCGTCCACGATCTCGGCGGGCAGCTCGGTGCCCGATGCCTCGGCCAGCTCCACGGCCGCTCGGAGCTCGATGGCCGCGAACCGTGGCTGGCCCTGCTCCTCCCAGTGGAGGGCGGCGCGGAGGTGGGATCTCACGGCGGCGTCCACGTCGTCGATCGGATCGGGCGCGCTCACCAGGGCGAAGTGGCGGGCCTCGTGCGCAGCGCGCACGTAGAGCACCGACGCCGGCACGAGTACCGCCGCCACCACGGCCAGGCTGATCTGGGTGGAGAAGGCGGCGGCGGTGGCGAACGTCGCACCCACCACCCAGCCCAGCTGGAACTGCGTCTCGAAGCGTGAGAACGATCGGCCGTGCAGGGCCCGTGGTGCCTGCCGTTGCACGAGGCTGTCGAAGCCCTGGCGGCCGAACGTGGTGGCCATGCCCATCACGGTCGCCACGAACACGATCAGGATGCGTGAGCCACCCGCCGCAGCGAACGCCGCGCACACCGCCAACCCGACGAGGGCTCCCGCCAGCAGGCGATCCTCCCCGAACCGTCGGCGCGCGATCGGGGCGACCACGTTGCCGAGGTATGCCCCGGCGCCGTAGGCGACCACGGCGGCGCCGTACATCCAGGCGGGTTCGTTCGATCGCCTCAGCGCGAACGCGAGCCCGAACACGAAGGCGCCCACGGCGAACCGGATCACGGTGTAGGCGGTGGCGGATGCGGTGATCAGTGGCCGGTGGGTGTCCTCGAACTCGAGCTCGGGCCGATCGTCGCCGTACTCGATCTCCTCGGCCGTGCGGGGCCGGGGCAGTCGGCTGGCGATCACGGCCGAGACGAGGAACAACACGGTGGCGGCGAACAGGGGGATGCTCGAGCTGTTGGTGAGCCCCGACACGCCGACCGCGGCGGCACCGCCCGCCCCGCCCACGATGGTGGTCATGCGGGCGAGACGTGAGTTGGCCGACACCAGGTGCTGCGTGTCGGCCACGAGGCCCGGCACGAGGGCGGACTTGAGCACGCTGGAGGCCTTGCTCCCCACCAGCAGCCCGAGCGCGAGCACGTAGAAGAACAGCGTGAAGAGGAAGAACGACAGTGCGAGGGCGAGCGCCGCCCTGGCCACGTAGAGCACCACGGCGATCCAGCGGTGGCCCCGCCGGAAGCGGTCGATGGCCGGGCCGATCAGCGGCGCGAGCACCACGAACGGTGCCATCGTGACGATCAGGTAGGTGAGCACCTGCTGGCGCGAGGCGTCGGGGCTGACGCTGAAGAACAGCGACCCGGCGAGCGACACCGTCACGAAGGCGTCGGCCGACGCCGCCACTGCGTGCGCCCAGGTGAAGCGGCGGAGTCCGGGCGTCACGAAGTCCGCGGAGCCCCGCTTCAGGAGTCCGGCTTCCGTCGCCACGGGTTCATCGTGCCCCATCCGGTGACCCCGGTGCAGCACCCCTCGCGCCACGCGCCGTCAGACGTTGAACCGGAACTCCATCACGTCGCCGTCGGAGGCCACGTAGTCCTTGCCCTCGACCCGGATCTTGCCGAGCTCCTTGGCCTTGTTCCACGAGCCGATGTCGAGGAGTTCCTCCCACTGGATCACCTCGGCCTTGATGAAGCCGCGCTGGAAGTCGGTGTGGATCCGGCCGGCGCACTGCGGAGCCGTCGACCCCTCGTAGAAGGTCCACGCCCGGCTCTCCTTGTCGCCGGTGGTGAGGAACGTGCGCAGCCCCAGCAGGTGGTAGGCGCTGCGCACCATCCGGAACAGCGCACCCTCACCGAGGCCGAAGCCCTCGAGCATCTCGGCGCGCTCGTCGGGGTCGACGATGGTGGCGGCCTCGGCCTCGAGTTGCACGCACATCCCGATCACCTCGACGTTGTCGCCGGCGTCGTTGAACTCGGCGGCCACGGTGGCCTCGATCTCGGGGATCCGGTCGAGCTCGTCCTCGCCGACGTTCACCACGGCGAGCACCCGGCGGTTCGTCAGGAGGAAGTACGGGGCGAGCTGCTCGCGCTGGTCGGGCGTGAGGCCGGCCCGGTACAGGGGGCGACCGTCGGAGAGCGCGTCGTTGGCCGCCGTGAGCGCGTCGATCTCGTCGCCGAGGGTCTTGTCGAGCTTCGACTGGCGGGTGGCCTGGTGGAGCCGCTTCTCGACCGTCTCGAGATCGGCGAGCGCGAGCTCGAGCTCGACCACGCGGAGGTGCTCGAGCGGGTCGGAGGGACCGGTCACGTCGTCGTCCACGAACGCCCGGAGCACGAACACGATCGCATCGACCTCGCGGATGTTCGCGAGGAACTTGTTGCCGAGGCCCTCGCCCTTGCTGGCACCCTCGACGAGGCCGCCGATGTCGACCACCTGGACGGCTGCGTGCACCACGTTCTTCGACGACGACATCTCGGCCAGACGGTCGAGCCGGTCGTCGGGAACCTTGGCCACCCCGATGTTGGGGTCCTTCGTGGCGAACGCGTACGGGGCCGCCAGCGCGCCACCTCCGGTGAGCGCGTTGTAGAGCGAGCTCTTGCCCGCGTTGGGGAGACCGACCAGACCGAAACGTTCCATGAGCCGTCCGAGGCTACCGACGTGCCCGGCGGCCCGGTGCCTGCGGTCGTCGCGGTCAGTCGTCCTGCATGGCGGCTTCGGCGGCGATGCTGGCGCGGACCTCGGTCATGTCGAGCTCCCGCACCTGGCGGACGAGGTCCTCGAGAGCGGCCTTCGGGAGGGCGCCGGGCTGCGAGAACACGCGGATGCCGTCACGGAAGATCATGAGCGTCGGGATCGACATGATGCCGAGCGCCCCGGAGAGCTCCTGCTCGGCCTCGGTGTCGACCTTGGCGAAGGTGAGGTCGGGGTTGTCCCCCGCGACCTCCTCGAAGACGGGGGCGAAGGCCTTGCACGGCCCGCACCACGCGGCCCAGAAGTCGACCAGGGCGATGCCCTCGCCCGTGACGGTCTGCTCGAAATCGCTCATCGTGAGTGTGGTGGTCGACATGGTTCGGGTTCCCTTCGATTGCGTATGCCCGGTTCCAACGGTTCGTCGCCGGTTGGTATTCCGGGCGTTGTCGTACGCTCATGGGGGTGACACCGGAGCAGGCGCTCGCGAGGGTCGTGCACTGTCTCGACCGGGCCCATGAGACGGGCTTCCGCGCCAAGGCGTTCGTGCGGGCGCTCGACGTGGTGCGCTCGACCCCTGACGAGGAGTTGGCCGAGCGGGCGGCGCGGGGCACGCTCACCCGGCTCGAGGGCATCGGCGACTCGTCGGCAGCGGTCATCACCGACGCCCTCGCCGGTCGCGTACCCGCCTACCTCGAACGGCTCGAGCAGTCGTCGCAGGTGCCGATCACCGAGGCGGGGTCGGTCTACCGCGAGGCCCTGCGCGGCGACTGCCATCTCCACTCGACGTGGAGCGACGGTGGTGCGCCGGTGCACGCGATGGCCGCCACCGCGATCGCGATCGGACACGACTACATGGTGCAGACCGATCACTCGGCCCGCCTCACGATCGCCCACGGCCTCGACGAGGACCGTCTGCGGGGCCAGCTCGACGAGATCGCACGGCTCAACGAGGTGCTCGACCAGCAGGGCCACGACTTCCGGGTGCTGGCGGGGATGGAGGTCGACATCTTCCCCGACGGCACGCTCGACCTGGCCGACGAGATGCTGGAGCGGCTCGACGTGGTGGTCGCGAGTGTGCACTCGAAGCTGAAGATGAACTCGGCCGAGATGACCGAGCGGATGGTGCGGGCCGTGTCGTCGCCGCACGTCGACATCCTCGGGCACTGCACCGGTCGCATGATCGGGAAACGTCCGCCCTCCACGTTCGACGCCGACGCCGTGTTCGCCGCCTGTGCCGAGCACGGCACCGCGGTGGAGATCAACTGCCGGCCCGAACGGCTCGACCCACCGCGTGAGCTGTTGTCGCGGGCGGTCGAGCACGGCTGCTGGTTCTCGATCGACTCCGACGCCCACGCCACCGGTCAACTCGAGTGGCAACCCCACGGCTGCGACCGCGCTGCCGAGTGCGAGGTACCCCTCGACCGCATCATCAACGCGATGTCGGCCGACGACCTGGTCTCGTGGTGTGGTGGCCGGTCCTGACCCTGACGCTCCCGGCCCGCTGATCGGCCGAGGTCGGGCGGCCGACGTCTACGACGTCGGCGGCGGTCGGGTGCTGCGCCGCTACCGCACCGATCAGCCCTGTGAGTTCGAGTTCGCCGTCATGCGAGCTCTGCGTGCGGCGGGCTACCCGGTGCCAGAGGTGTTCGAGGTGAGTGGTCCCGACCTGGTGATGGAGCGGCTGGAGGGTCGCACGATGCTCGATGTGCTGGGCTCGGCGCCCTGGCGCGCCGGATCGCTCGCACGGCAACTCGCCGACCTGCACGTCCGTCTCGGTGAGGTCCGCGTGGAACGGGGCCGGTCGTGGCCACGCCGCTTCGCCGGTGCCGACGAACCGCTCTGTGTCGCGCACCTCGATCTGCATCCCGACAACGTGATGGTGACCGACGCCGGCCCGGTCGTGTTCGACTGGTCGAACGCCACGCTCGCGCCTGCCGGAACCGACGTCGCGATGACGTGGGTCCTGATGTCGACCAGCGAGGTCGATGTCCCGCGCTGGATCCGTCCGGTGGCCGGGTTCGTGCGAGCGCGCTTCCTGGCCGAGTTCCTCGCGGCGGCAGGCGGGCTCCCCGATCGTGCGCTGGTGCATCGCATCGTCGAGCACCGCCTCACCGATCCCAACGTCCTCCCCGCCGAGGCCACCCGCCTCCGCGAACTGTCCGCGCGAATGGCCGCGAACGGGCCGATCGGCGCGGACAGTTCCGGGTGATCAGATGCCGGCGAGGGCGGTGTGGGCGGCGAGGAGGATCCCGGCACCGCGGAGGTCGCCGGTGGTGCCCTCGCCCATCTTGTTCATCACGTACGCCACGCTCATCCGGGCGTCGAGGTCGATCACTGCGAGCGAACCACCCCAGCCGCCCCAGAAGCACGCCCGCTCGTTGGGGCTGATCGGCAGTTCGGGGCACGGCAGGCCGAAGCCGACGCCGAGGCGGAACACCCCCGGGAGCACGAGGTCCTCGCCGTAGGTCTGCTCCTGGAAGATCCGGTCGCAGCCGGTCGCTGACAGCAGCCGCACCCCGTGCGCCTCGCCCTCGCAGGCCAGCACCGAGTGGATGTGGGCCACCGACCGGGCGTTGCCGTGGCCGCCCGCCGCCGGGATCTCGGCCCGGCGCCACGGCACCGTGGCCGACGCATCGGCGGTGAGGCGGGGGTTCGACACGGTGCGTACGGCGATCGAGTCGGGATCGGCGCCGTCGGCACTCAGGCCCGTCGAGGGGGCGATCACATGACCCACCCGCGCGTCGTGCTCCGGGCCGGTCCCGATGTGGAAGTCGGCATCGAGCGGCCCGGCGATCTCGGCGGCGAAGAACTCCCCGAGCGTCTGGCCGGTCACCCGGCGTACCAGTTCGCCCAGCAGGTAGCCCTGGGTGATGGCGTGGTAGCCCGACCGGGTGCCCGGCTCCCACCACGGCTCCTGGGCGGCCAGGAGGTCGGCCACCTTGGTGTGGTCGTAGAGATCGTCCACCGTGATCGGCTCGGTCCACCCGCTGAGCCCGGCCGAGTGCGAGAGCACGTGCGTGGGCGTGATCGCGCCCTTGCCCTCGACACGGAAGCCCGGCCACACGCGTTCGATCGGGGCGTCGAGGTCGAGCTCGCCCTGGTCGGCCAGCACGAGGCAGGACAGCGCCGCCATGGTCTTGGTGGTCGACCACACGTTCACGATGGTGTCGCGCTCCCACGCCGACCCCCCGGTGAGCCCGCGCTCGGCGGGATCGTCGTCGTGCTCGTCGAACGGCGCGGCGTCGGTGGCGATGGTGCCGGCCCACAGGTCGACCACCATCTCGCCGTCGAGGGTCACCGCGGCCGACGCCCCGACATCGCCGTGCTGGTCGAAGTTGGCGGCGAAGGCGTCGTGGACGGCCTCGAACCGGGGGTCACACGTCCCGTGGATCTGCATCGGGCCGACGGTAGCGTTGCCGACCATGTCGAAGAAGACCAAGAAGCGCAAGGCGCGCCTGCGTCGCTCGAAGGCGAACCACGGCAAGCGCCCCAACATGGGCCGCTGAACAACGCCCTGCCGGTGATCCCCACCCGGATCGACCCGGTGGTCGATGTCCTCCACGGTGTGGAGGTTCCCGATCCCTACCGGTGGCTCGAGCACGGCGACGATCCCGAGGTCCGTGCCTGGGTGGCTCAGCAGAACGCTGCCACCCGCGCCGAGCTCGACTCCCGACCCGACCGTCAGCGGTGGGCCGCGCGGCTGACCGAGCTGATGGCCCGCCCCGTGGTGCTGGGCGCCCAGGTCCGCGCCGACACCGTCGTGCTGCTCGAACGACCCGAGGGCGCGCCACAGGCGCGCCTCGTCGCTCGCCGGGGCGACACGGGCGACACGGTCGTGATCGCCGATCCCGCCTCCGGGACAGACGACGGAGCGGCTGCGGTCGACTGGTTCCACCTGTCACCCGACGGTTCGCTCGTGGCGTTCGGGGTGAGCGAGGGCGGTACCGAGCACAGTGTGCTCCGGGTGGCGCGGACGGCCGACGGCACCCATCTCGACGAGTCGATCCCGAACACCCGCGCCTGCAGCGTCGGGTGGGAGCCCGACTCCTCGGGGTTCTGCTACACCCGCTACCCCGAGGGCGACGAGTACCACCGCACCGTGCACCACCACCGCCTCGGCGACCCGTGGCGTGACGACCCGGTGGTGTGGGCCGAGCACCCCACGCCCCAGACGTGGCCCCAGGTCGATGTCTCGCCGGGCGGCCGCTACGTGCTGGTGACGGCGATGCGCAGCTGGAGCCATGTCGAGGTGCACCTGCTCGACCGGAGCACGGGTGAGTGGCGCGACCTGGTGGCCGGCGTGGAGGCCACGACGTCGCTCTCCTTCGTCGACGACGATCTGCTCGTGGGGGTCACCACCCTCGACGCATCGAACGGTCGAGTGGTCGCGGTGCCGACTGCCGTGGTCGTTCCCGACGAGTGGGTCACGCTGGTTCCCGAGCGCGATGTGGTGGTGGGTGCGCTGGCGGTGGCGGGTGACTCGCTGCTGCTGGCGGTCACCCGCCGTGCCACCGATCACGTCGAACGAGTGCCGCTCGGCCGGTCACCCGGCGGGCCCACCGCCGGAGCGGCGGAGGTGGTCGACCTCGGTGTCGTGTCGATCGACACCCTCACGGCCGATCCGACCACGGGTCGCGGCGCGGCAGTGGTGTCGGGTTTCACCCGGCCCGGTGAGCTGGTGTGGCTCCACCGCGACCGTGACGACGACCGGGCCGACGCCGGGCACGGTCGTGAGGGCGATGCCGTCGATCTCGTCGTCACCGAGGTGGAGTACCCGTCGCTCGACGGCACCACCATCGGGATGTTCCTCGTGCACCGCGCCGACACCGACCCCACGGCCACCGACGTCGACCTGCCGACCATCCTCACCGGGTACGGCGGGTTCGCCATCGCCCTCACCCCGGCCTGGTCGCCCACGGCGGTGGCCTGGTGCGAAGCCGGTGGCGCCTATGCCATCGCCGGGCTGCGCGGCGGCCTCGAGCACGGCGAGGCCTGGCATCGCGCCGGCAAGCGCGACCAGAAGCAGCACGTGTTCGACGACTTCGCGGCCGCGGCCGACTGGCTGGTGTCGACCGGGCGCGTGACCCGCGACCGTCTGGCCATCGCCGGCGGGTCGAACGGCGGGTTGCTGGTGGGCGCGGCGCTCACGCAGCGTCCCGATCTCTGTCGGGCGGTCTGGTGCGCGGTGCCGTTGCTCGACATGGTCCGGTTCCCGCAGTTCCTCATCGCCCGGCTCTGGACCGAGGAGTACGGCGACCCCGACGTGGCCGAGGAGTTCGCGTGGGTGCACGCCTACTCGCCCTACCACCGCGTGGTCGACGGCGCCTGCTACCCGGCGGTGCTGCTGACCACGGCCGAGGGCGACACCCGGGTCGACCCGCTGCACGCCCGCAAGATGGCGGCGCGGTTGCAGGCGGCCACCTCGTGCGGGCAGGATCGTCCGGTGCTGCTTCACCAGGAGGGCCGGGCCGGTCACGGACAGGGCAAGCCCGTCGCGAAGCGGGTGGCCGAGCAGGCCGATGTGCTGGCGTTCATGACCTGGCAGCTGGGCCCGGCACGACGATGAGTGAGGTGCGGGCGTGAGCGAGGCACGGGCCGAGCACCTGCTGATCCGGGCCACGCGGGATGCGTGGCGGTCGGTCGGCCTCACCGTGACCGACGGCGGTGAGGTGCCGTTCCTGTTCACCTCGCTCCGGATCGACGAGCCGGTGGCCGGGTCATCGGTGGGCGGGGCGCCGGAGGGGCTGATCGGCTGGACGTTCAGCGGTCTCGACGCGGCGGTGACCGACATCGACGGACTCCCCACCGAAGTGGTCGAGCCCTCCACGCCCGCGCTGGCCGAGCATCCCAACGGGGCGATCGAGCTCGACCACGTCGTGGTGCTCACGAACTCGCTCGATCGCACCTGTGGAGCGATCGAGGCCGCCACCGGTGCGCCGCTGAAGCGCGTCCGTGAGCTGGGAGCGATGCGTCAGGGCTTCCACCGCATCGGTGCCGGTGGTCTCATCGTCGAGGTGGTCGAGCGCCCTGAGGTGACCGACGAGCACGCGTCGTTCTGGGGCGTGGTGATCAACGTGGCCGACCTCGACGCCGCGGTCGAGCTGATCGGTCCCGACGGCGTCAGCGCGCCCAAGGACGCGGTCCAGCCCGGCCGTCGCATCGCCACGGTGCGGGCCTCGGTCGGTCTCGCCACGCCCGTGGCCTTCATGACGCCGTGAGTCACTCGCCGACGGCGAGGTGGGCGGTGCCCTCGGCGCAGTCGGCCAGCAGCGGGCACCAGGTGCACGCACGGCTCGGTCGCTTCACCGGCTCGCGTTCACCGAGCGTCAGGGCCACGTAGGTGTCGATGGCGTCGAGGGTGCGGCGGGCGGTGCTGCGCAGCACGCCCTCGGTGACGTCTTCGACGTCGGCCTCGCCCACGTCGAGGTAGTACGACGCCACCTTGCGGGGCGGCACGCCGGTGCGGAGCGTCTCGACCAGTGCGTAGAAGCGGAGGTCGTCGCGATGGCGCGGTGAGCGCCACCCCGTCTTGAGGTCGATGATCAACTTGGTGCTCTCGTGGCCGTGCGGCCGTCCGATCACGAGGTCGACCTTGCCCGACATCACGACGGCGCCGTCCATCGGCCACTGCACCCGGGCCTCGGTCATCGGATGGGCCCGTCGATCGAGCGGCGGGAACCCCTCCATGAAGCGGGTGACCCGTTCGACGGCGCCACCCCGGAGATCGGACTCGTCGCCGGGTGAGAGACCGGCGATCCAGCCGCCGAGCGAGTGGTCGTCGTCGGCCAGGCGGGCCATCGCCTCGTCGACCAGGTCGACCGGGGTCGGCTCCCCCCGCCAGTTCACGAGCAGCTGGATGGCCCGGTGCGACACCTGGCCGGTGGCGGTGGCGGGCGACCAGGCGAAGTCGTCGGGCGCCATCGCCTGGGCCTCACAGCCGAGCACGCTCGAGAGTCGGTGCTTGCTGACGAACAGCCGGTCGGGGTGGCGTTCGAGGCGTTCGGCGAAGTGGTCGAACGCTTCGCGCACGTCGGCCACGAGCTCGTCGACGAACGCCCGGTCGAACACCACCGGTTCACCGCTGCGCCGCAGGACCGCCAGGGTCTTGTCCTGCAGCGGTGTCAACACCCGCGTCACCCTACCCACCCCCTCGAAACGAGCGCATTCTCATGAGGATCGAGCGTGACGTCGTTGACATTCGGGGGGTGAGAACGCGGGTGATCGACTGTGGCACCCCTCGTTCATGATGGGGGTATGCATCCGGCCACCACCGTCGACTTCGCGTCCGCCGCCCGAGAGCTCACGCGGGTGGCGCGTCAGCTCGGTCTGGTGGGGCCGAGCTTCCGGTGCCCGCCCCGACTCGTGGGTGTCGACCGCAGCATCCGACGGCGCCCCGACGGTGCCGTGGTGTCGGTGCGCCTGCGGGGCCGTCCGATGCCGGCGGTGCTGGCCGACATGATCGAGGGGGTGGTGGCCGCCAACGGGCTCACGTCACCGAGCGCCGACCGGCTCCGTGCCGAACTGTGGGCGGCGTTGGGTGTCGAGCCCGTCGTCGGGCCCGACACCCGGGTCGCGTGAGTGCCGGCTGCGTCAGAGCTGCAGGCTCTTGACCTCGAGGAACTCCTCGAAGCCGTGACGGCCGTACTCGCGACCCACACCCGACTGCTTGTAACCGCCGAACGGTGCGTTGGGGTTGAACGCTCCACCGTTCACCTCGACCTGTCCGGTGCGCATCTTGCGGGCGAATGCCTTCGCCCGCTCGGCGTCGGCCGACCACACACCGCCGGCCAGGCCGTACACCACGCCGTTGGCGATGCGAACGGCGTCGTCCTCGTCGTCGTAGGGCAGGATCGACAGCACCGGGCCGAAGATCTCCTCCTGGGCGATCGTCATCTCGGGTGTCACCTCCGAGAACACGGTCGGGCGCACGTAGAAGCCGGTGTCGAGACCCTCGGGGGCGCCGGTGCCACCGGCCACGACCTTGGCGCCCTCGTCGATGCCGGTCTGGATGTAGCCCTGCACGCGGTCGCGCTGGGCGGCCGATGCCAGTGGGCCGAGGTGCACGCCCTCGGCGAAGGGATCGCCCACCACGGTGGCCTCGCACGCGGCGCCGGCGATGGCCTCGGCCTCGGCCAGCCGCGACCGCGGCACCAGCATGCGGGTGAGTGCCGAACAGGTCTGGCCGGAGTTGAGGAACGCCTTGCCCACGCCGTCGGCCACGGCCTTCTGGAAGCCGGCCTCGTCGAGGTCGTCCAGCATGACGTTGGCCGACTTGCCCCCCAGCTCGAGTGCCACCTTCTTGATGGTCTCGGCGCTCAGCTGGGCCACGCTGCGGCCGGCGCGGGCCGAACCCGTGAACGACATCATGTCGATGTCGGGGTGACCCGACATGGCCTGGCCCACGGTGGGGCCGTCGCCGCTCACCAGGTTGAACACGCCGGCGGGCAGGCCGACCTCGTCGACGATCTCCGACAGGATGAACGCATCGACGGGGGCGATCTCGCTCGGCTTGAGCACCACCGTGCAACCGGCCGCCATGGCGAACGCCACCTTGGCGGCGATCTGGTGCAGCGGGTAGTTCCACGGGGTGATGCAGCCGACCACACCGATCGGCTCGCGCACCACCAGTGAGGTCCCGACCTGCTCTTCGTAGGTGTACCCCTCGGCGATGGCGGCGGCCTGGTTGAAGCTGTTGATCGGCAGCCCGACCTGCACGAGTTGTGACAGCCACTTCGCCATGCCGGTCTCGCGAGAGATCGTGGTGGCGATCTCGTCCATGCGGGCGGCCAGCGCGTCGCCGATGCGCGACATGAACTTGGCGCGTTCCTCGACCGACAGCGCGGCCCACGGCTCGAATGCGGCCACGGCCGCGGCCACGGCCGCGTCGACGTCGTCGGCGGAGCCGGCGGGCACGGTCGCCATGACCTCTTCGGTCACCGAGTCGATCACGTCGATCGTCTCGCTCGAGGTGGAGGGCACCCAGGCCCCGTTGATGTAGAGCTTGTCGTAATTGGCCATGGGCCTCATGCTGACAGACGTCGCTCCCCGGCGTCCGATCGCACGGTGGTTCATGTGCTCACCGACACGTCGACGTGGCTCAAGCGCCGGCGGGACACTGCCGAGAGGAGGGGAGTGCGGAGACGATGGTGGCTGTCGGCGTGGACATCGACGATCTGATCCGGCGCGTCCGCACGGCCTTCACCGACGGCCGCCTGCCCGAAGCGGTCGCCCTGCTCGACCAGGTGGACGATGTCGAGCTCTGCGAGATCGACCGCCTCAGGCTCGCCCGTCTCCGCGGCGTCACGTTGAGCCGTGCGGGCCAGCACCTCGCCGCGCTCGCAGCGATGAAGGGCGTCGCGTCGGCCTGGCTCGAACGCGACGAGCCGGTCGCAGCGGTCACGGTGTCGTCACTCGAGGCCTACGTGCACAACACGCTCGGAGATCTCGACGAGGCGCTCGACGCGGGGGCCTGGACACTGACGGTGCTCGATGAGCTCGATGGCGTCGAGTCCAGCGTGGCCGGTCCCGTGAACGTGCTGCTCGCCGCCACCCGCAACACGATGGGTCTGATGTTCCTCGATCTCGAGGCGGTCGACCTGGCGATCGGGGAGTTCAGCCGTGCATTGCAACTGGTCGGTCACGACGATCCGGTCATCGTGGGTATCGCCCGGGCGAACCTCGCCTCGGCGTTCCTCCGCAAGGCGTTGCGTCACCGCTCCAGCGACGGGTCGATCGAGGGAGCTGACAACGAACTCGCGGGCGCCGAGCGACTCGCTCGCGAGATCCTCGCATCGGATCGATCACCGCGCCGTCGCATCGAGGCGGCCTCCATCCTCGCTGCGGTGCTGATGAACACCGATCGATTCGAGGAGGCCGCCGATCTGCTCGACCGGTACATCGTGCACGAGCACCTGGTTGACGACGCTCGGGCGATGGTCGACTGGAACCTGCTCGTCGCTCGGGCCCATCGCCGGTTCGGTCGGCTCCTCGAGGCCCAGCAGCGCGTCGGTCGAGCCGTGCAGTTCGCCGAGCGATCGGGTGACCGGATCGTCATGTCACTGGCGGTACGCGAGCGATCGCGGGTCCGTGAGGCGATGGGCGATGTCGGCGGTGCACTGGTCGACCTCCGGGCCGCCGACGACGGCTCACGCGTCCTGCGGTCGGGGCGCTTCGAAGCCCTCGTCGAGCAGCTGATGCGGCGGGCGCAGCTCGAGGCCTCACGCCGCCGTCTGGAACGGGAGGCCGAGCACTTCGGTGCCGAACGCCGTCGGCTCACGCTGGCGTCGGAGACCGATCCGCTCACCGGTGTCGGGAACCGGCGTGGCCTCTCCGCCTCCCTCGACTCGATCGCGGCAGGCCCCGAACGGGTCGTGTCGGTGGTCATGCTCGACATCGACCGTTTCAAGGAGGCCAACGACGCGCTGGGGCACGCCTTCGGCGATCGGATCCTCGTCGACGTGGCGGCCACACTCACGTCGCTGGCGCGCGAGCGTGACGTGCTGTGCCGTCCGGGCGGCGACGAGTTCGTGCTGGTGCTGCCCGGCGTCGATCTCGACGGTGCACGCGCCGTGGCCGATCGCATCCGGAACCGGGTGGCGGCGTTGCGGTGGACATCACCCGACGACGGGCTCGAGACGGGGCTGTCGGTGTCGATCGGGATCTCCGGCGGACGGTCCCCCGAGGTGGCCGCGCTGATCGACACGGCCGACGACGGTCTGCTGCTGGCCAAGCGGTACGGGCGTGACCGCATCGTCGTGGGTCGGCTGCTGGGCGATCGTCCGGGTACACCTGCGTCGGGTCTCGACAGACCGTCGCTCCCGCTGGGATGATGCCGGTCCGACCCCGCACGCAGGAGGATCCCGTGAGCAGCGACGCCGAACCGACCACCCTCGAACAGATCCGGAGATTCGGTCCGCCCGGAGTCCTGGCGTTGGCGGCGCTGCTGTTCGTGATCCAGAACGTCAGGGCGACGCGGTTCAACTTCCTGTGGTTCGAGTTCGAATGGCCGCTGTGGATCATGCTCGTCGTGTTCGCTGCCGTGGGTGCTGCCGTGTTCTGGTTCGTCGACCGGCGCCGCCGCAGGCGCTCGGCGGCCGGGTGAGCCCGTAGCGTCGGTGGCCTGCGCCCGGCCCGGGTGGCGGAATTGGCAGACGCGGGGGGCTTAAACCCCCCTTCCCCGA
>REDU01000161.1 GCA_007693335.1 Ilumatobacter sp.
GAGTTCGTGCTGCGCGACGGTCTGACGTGGAGCGACGGGACGCCGCTCACCACGGCCGACGTGCTGTTCACGTACGACGCCATCATGGCCACTGCCGACGACGACGAGTTCATCTTCCTGCGTGGCGACCGGACGCCGTATGTCGGGATCGTCGATCTCGAGATCGTCTCGGACACCCAGATCGACGTCACGTGGGGTGAGTTCTTCTCGGGCTACCCCGCAGCATTCGATCGACTGTGGCCGGCACACATCTTCTCCGACGACCCGGCCACGGCGGCGGCGGAGCTGAACGAGGCCCTGCCCGAGTGGACCCACAACGGCGAGATCCTGCCGTCGTCGGGCCCGATGGTGTTCAGCGAGTGGAACCGGGGTCAGAACATGATCCTGGTCCGCAACGACCTGTACCACGGCTCGGTCAGCCCCGACGTCGTCAACCAGAACGCCCCGGCGTTCGTCGACACCGTCGAGATCCGGTTCGTGACCGACACCGACGCGCAGGTCAATGCACTGCTCGCCAACGAGGCGCAGATCATCATGACCCAGCCGCAGACGGCCTTCGAGAGCCTGACCACCGACGACAACTTCACCATCGCCTCGTCGGCCGGTCCGGTCTGGGAGCACTGGGGCTTCAACCTGTTCAACACCCACCTCTGCAAGCCCGAGGTGCGTGAGGCGCTGGCCTTCGCCATCGACAAAGAGCAGGTCATGACCGGCCTGTACACCCCGCTGTTCGGTGACGCGCTGCCGTCCGAAGGACTCGGCAACGTGTTCTGGATGAGCAACCAGCCGGCCTACATCGACCACCAGACCCAGGCCGGTTACGGCCAGGGCGACATGGACGCCGCTCGGGCGAACCTCGAGTCGATCGGCTACACCGAGGGTTCCGACGGCATCTACGAGCACCCCGAGGACGGGCGACTCTCGCTGCGGGTCGGTACCACGGGTGGCAACGTGCTGCGCGAGATCCAGATCGAGCTCCTGCAGGCCGGCTTCCGCCAGGCCGGCATCGAGATCGAGGTCGACAACGTCGAGGGTGCTGCCTACTTCGGTGAGCGGCCGTTCAACCCCGACGCGATCGAGTGCGCCAACTCCGGTGGTCAGTCCGGTAACTGCGAGATCTGGGACATCACCCAGTTCGCATGGGTCGGCGGTCCGTGGCCCGGCAGTGGCATCACGGCGTTCGAGTCGGGCAGCGGCAACAACCCGTACGGGTTCGCCAACGACGACTGGGACACCCGCGCCGGCGAGTGCGACACGATCGTCGACGAGAGCGATCGGGCCGAGTGCTGGAACGAGCTCAGCGAGTACGTCACCACGCTGAACCTCGATCCGGACAACGGTCTGGCCGTGCTCCCGCTCACGCAGAAGCCCTCGTTCTACGCCTACAGCAACACGCTGTCGCAGGCGGCAGTGGCTCCCGACGCCAACGCGGCGGGCCCGCTCGTGAACGTGGTCGACTACCGGTTCGCCAACTGAACCGATGACCTGGTGATCCGACTGCGGGGTTCCGGCACTGTGCCGGGACCCCGCACCGGTTCGCCGATCCGCACTCACGCTCGCCACTGATCCACCATCCAGGTCCGTGCCTCTGTGTTCGCCTACTCCATCCGTCGCATCCTGACGACCATCCCGCTGTTGCTGGTCGCCCTGTACCTCGTGTACATCGGGGTCTCGGTCACCACCGACCCCCTGGCCGAGTTCCGCCTGTGCCTGCCGCGCTGCCAGGAGGGCTACGACCGCATCGTCGAGCTGTACAACCTCGACCAGAGTGTGTTCGTCCGGCCCTTCGGATGGGCCGCAGATGCCATCACCGGAGACTTCGGGACCTCCAACGTGGCCGGTCAACCCGTGTCCACGGTGTTGTGGGAACGCGGCATCAACAGCGCCATGATCGCCATCCCGGCGTTCCTGCTGGCTGCGGTGCTCGCCCTGCTGCTCTCGGTGTACTCGGCCCGCCGCCAGTACAGCGCCGGCGACTATGTCCTCACCGGGCTGAGCTTCTTCGGGATCGCCTTCCCGGCGTTCGTGCTCGGTCTGGTCCTGCAGGTGATCTTCGCGATCAAGCTCCCCGAATGGACCGGGTGGAAACTCTTCTACACGGGCGGCAAGCGCACCGACAACATCGGCGAGATCATCGGCACCGTCACCTTGCCGGTGGTCACGCTCGCCACGCTGTTCGTGGCCGCCGACAGCCGCTTCGGGCGGGCGGCGATGCTCGAGGTGATCAATTCCGACTTCATCCGCACCGCACGCGCCAAAGGGTTGTCGGAGCGACGCGTCATCTGGCGGCATGCGCTCCGGAACGCCCTGATCCCGCTGGTCACGCTCTGGGCGCTCAACTTCTCGGCCCTGTTGGGCGGCTCGGTCATCACCGAGTCGGTGTTCTCGTGGCCCGGACTCGGCCAGATCCTCATCCCGGCACTGCAGCGCCCCGATCTCGACATGGTGATGGGCATCGTGATCTTCACCGCCATCATCACCGTGGTGTTCAACCTGCTGGCCGACCTGCTCTACGGCGTGCTCGACCCCAGGATCCGCTATGACTGACTCCAGCACCACCAAGCTCGAGGTCGACATCGCGATCGCTACGGAGGGTCTGACCGCCGAGCCGAAATCGTTCGGCAAGCTGGCACGTGAGCGGTTCTTCAAGCACAAGCTGGCGATCGCCGGCTTCATCGGCCTGGTCCTGATCGCCTCGATCTTCGTGCTCGGTCCGTGGCTGTCGCCGTGGGCGTTCGACGAGCCGAACGTGCTCAACCGCCGAGCGGGACCATCGCGCGATCACCCCTTCGGTACCGACACGATCGGTCGAGATCTCTTCGTGCGCACCACGATGGGTGGCAGGTACTCGCTGACGATCGGCGCGCTGGTGGCCGTGCTCGCGACGTTGATCGGCACGTTGCTCGGCTCGGCCGCCGGGTTCTTCGGCAAGTGGATCGACACCGTCGTGTCGCAGCTGGTCAACCTGGTGCTCGTCGTTCCCGCCATCATCGTGCTCTCGGTGGTGGCGCTGCGTTTCGGCGCTCAGCCGGTCGGGATCGCCGTCGTGCTGGCACTGCTGCTGTGGACCCGTATCGCACGCGTGGTCAGGGGCGTGGTGATGCAGTTCCGTGAGCAGGAGTTCGTGATGGCGGCACGAGCTGCAGGTGCCGGGTCGGGGCGGATCCTGTTCCGGCACATCCTGCCCAACGTGTTCGGTGCGGTGATCGTCGAGATCACCTTGCTGATCGGCCTCGCGATCGTGCTCGAGAGCACGCTGTCGTTCCTCGGAGTGGGCGTGAAGCCCCCGACGCCCACCCTCGGCAACCTCGTCTTCCAGGCCAAGGGCGACATCAACTCCGATCCGATCCGTGTGCTCCTGCCCGGCATGTTCATCGTGGCGATCGTGTTGTGCGTCAACTTCCTGGGTGACGGCCTCCGTGACGCCATCGACCCCCGGAGCCGGGCGGACGAGAAGGAGTGAGCGCATCGATGAACGCTCCAGGGGCCGCGCTGCTCGAGGTGGACGGTCTGAACGTCGGGTTCAAGACCAGTGACGGACTCGTGCGGGCCGTCACCGACGTGTCGTTCCGCATCGACCCCGGCGAGGTGCTCGCCGTGGTGGGTGAGTCGGGTTCGGGTAAATCGGTCACCGCGTTGGCGCTGATGAAGTTGCATCCGCGCTCGGCGGTCATCAGCGGCACGGCGATGTTCGACGGCGTCGATCTGCTGGCACTGGGCGACGCCGACATGCGTGCGGTGCGTGGCAACTCCATCGCCATGGTGTTCCAGGACCCGATGACCGCGCTGAACCCCGTCTTCACCGTCGGGTTCCAGATCTCCGAAGCGGTGCTCGCGCACAACGACGTCACGAAGAAGGCCGCCTGGGCGCGCACCGTCGAGCTGCTCGATCTGGTGGGGGTGCCCGAACCGCGTCAGCGGGCGTCGCAGTATCCCCACGAGTTCTCCGGGGGGATGCGTCAGCGGGCGATGATCGCGATGGCGATCTCGAACGATCCGAAGTTGTTGATCGCGGATGAGCCCACGACCGCGCTCGACGTGACGGTGCAGGCCCAGGTGATGGAAGTGCTGCGCGAGGTCCGCAAGGAGACCGGCGCAGCCATGATGTTGATCACCCACGATCTCGGGCTCGTGGCCGGCGCCGCCGATCGGGTGCAGGTGATGTACGCCAGCCGGCTGTTCGAGGCCGGAGCGATCGACGACATCTTCTACGACTCACGGAATCCGTACACGCGAGCGCTGCTCGGGTCGATCCCGCAGGTCGACAGCGAACGCACGGAGCGACTGCTCGCGATCCCGGGCAACCCGCCCAGTCTGTTGAACCCGTCCCCGGGGTGCCCGTTCATGCCGCGTTGCAGCGAGCGCGTGGAGCGTTGCACCGAAGAACTCCCCACTCTGCTCGAGATCAGGGGCCGCGAGCACCGGTCGCGTTGCCATCTGGCTCAGGAACTGGCTCCGATCTCGGAGGTGTTGCCGTGACCGCATCCATCTCTGGGGGAGTCCAGCCCACCGCCATGGCGAGTTCAGGCGCGGCTCGGGGTGCCGCCGACGAGCCGCTGCTGCGCGTCCGCAACCTCACGAAGCTCTTCCCCATCAGGGCCGGGGTCATGCGCCGCGAGATCGGCGCCGTGCACGCCGTGAACGGCGTGTCGTTCGATCTGTACCCCAACGAGACGCTGGGAGTGGTGGGGGAGTCGGGGTGCGGCAAGAGCACGATGGGTCGCTCGCTGCTGCGCCTGATCGAACCCACGTCCGGCGAGGTCTGGCTGCGCGGCGACGATGTGGTGGCGGCCGACCGCACCCAGCTGCGAAGGTTGCGGCGCGACCTGCAGATGGTGTTCCAGGATCCCTACGCCTCGCTCAACCCGCGCATGCCGATCCGCGACATCATCGGCGAGCCGCTGCGGATCCACGGCGTCGACAAAGCCGAGACCCGCGAGCGGGTGAACGAGCTGCTGCGGCGGGTCGGACTGCTTCCCGAGCACGGCAACCGTTACCCCCACGAGTTCTCGGGTGGACAGCGGCAACGCATCGGCATCGCACGCTCGCTGGCGCTCCGGCCGAAGGTGATCGTGCTCGACGAGCCCGTGTCGGCGCTCGACGTGAGCATCCAGGCCCAGGTGCTCAACCTGCTGAAGGACATCCAGGAGGAGTTCGACCTCAGCCTCATCTTCATCGCCCACGACCTGTCGGTGGTTCGTCACACGAGCGATCGGATCGCGGTGATGTACCTCGGCCGCATCGTGGAGTTGGCCGACCGTGACGACATCTACCGCCGACCGGCGCACCCGTACACCTCGTCGCTGCTGTCGGCGGTGCCGCTGGCCGATCCGCGAACGGAGCGCCGTCGCCGGAGGATCATCCTGCAGGGTGATGTCCCGAGTCCATCGAACCCACCGCCGGGCTGTCACTTCCACACCAGGTGTCCGATCGTCCAGCAGCGGTGTCGCACCGAGGTGCCCGAGCTGCGGGATCTCGGCGGGGGACAGCAGGTGGCGTGCCACTTCCCGCTCACGACCGAGGCCACGTTGCTGCAACGTGCGGAGGAGCTGGGTCGCGACGTGGTGATCGCCGAGGTCGACCGAGACGATCGGTGACCGCTCCCGCCGGGTCCGGATCCACGCTCACCCTGCACTCGTCGTGGCGGATCGTGATCGGCGGATACGTGGGCCCGGTCGTGCTCCTGGCGGTGGTGGTGTTCGCCTCGGCCCAGCGGGGGATCGGTCCCGTGGCGATCGTGGTCGGGGCGGTGGCGTTGGCGCTCCTGGCGATCCTGCTCCTGGACGTCCCGGTGGCGACCCGGTTCGACGACCGAGGGGTCGAGCGGCGGATGCCGTTGCGCCGCCAGCGCATCGCGTGGGCCGATGTCCGCCAGTTCACGCGGACGCCGGGTCGCTTCCTGTCGACGGCGCGATGGTCGTCCGACTCGACGGCTCGCATGAACCGCGGTGGGCTCGTCGCGGTGATCGGTCGACGGCGCTACCTACTGGTGGACCAGGCCGAGAGCCGTGCCGAGTTCGATCGTCTGCAGGAACTGCTCGAGCGCATCGCACCCGAGTTGGTCGATGCCGCGTTGATGCCACCTGCCGACGCGCCCCCGACCCATCTCTACCGACGGAAGCGGTGGCGCACGGACTAGTGCCGTGTCTCGAAACGTCTGCCCGGTCTGTGTAGTACCACCGACCCGGCGGTACGTGGCAGCTGTGGTCGGCCCGGCTCTGCGTGCCGAAATCCGCACGCCACGTGCCGATTCGGGCGCGCAAACGCACTTCCGGAGCGCGGCGACAATTCCGGTCGGGGATACCCCGAACGTTGTCTGTCACGGCACTCGCTCAGTGTTCGGCCCTCGCGCTCGGCTCTCGCGTCCGGCCGAGGCCGAGTGGGTGGCAGCGATGCCCGACCGGGTTCGTGAGAGGAACCCAGCGACATCCACGACCCGGATCAGGTCCGCCGTGGGAGTCGGGTGCTGACCGGTAGGATTGTCGATCGTGCGTGACGTCATCTTGTACATCGTGCTGATCATCAACGTGGTGTCGATGTTCGCCATGATGGCCGGCATTCTCCTCCACAGTGGTCGCGGCGGTGGTCTGTCCGACATGTTCGGTGGAGGCGGCGGCGCCGCACTCGGGTCGTCGGCTGCCGAGCGGAACCTCAACCGCATCACCTTCGTGTTCGCCTTGGTCTGGATCTTCTCGGTGCTCGCGCTCAGTTTCTTGTTCGTGCGCGACTGACGGTTCGCTTGTGAGCCGCCAAGACGGACGGTAACGTCCAGTAGCTACACCACGTCGGAGTGGCGGAATGGCAGACGCGCTAGCTTGAGGTGCTAGTGCCCTACTTATGGGCGTGGGGGTTCAAGTCCCCCCTCCGACACGAAATGACCAGGGCAAAAGCCCTGGTCATTGCGGTTTTCGGGAGCGGTCGAGACCTGTCGAATACCCATTTGTCCGCGATTTGTCAGCAACTGTCAGCAAAGTGGACGTGGTCGTACACAGCGTGGACGACGAGGCGCTGCCATGGTGAGGCCAGTGCGGCTCGTGCGCCGCGCCGCGATCCTCATCCCGTCCTCGGACGAAACTCCTCGCGCTCGTCGTCAGTTGAGGCAGTGGATCGGGTCTGCCTTCGAACGGCGGTGGACGTTCGACGAGACATCACGGGAGCGCGGTCGAGGACACGTCGGGGCGTTTGCGTTTTCGGTGGACCCTCGAGGTTCAGGTGCTCGCCCAAGCGAGCACGTCACGAGATGGAAGCAGGCGCCCGCACATGTGCACCCAACCTCCCACTGCGTCGGCACCTTGTGTTCGCAGCGTGGACTGCGAGGCTGTGGTCGCTTTCTGTTCTGGTTGCCGGTGGGCGACCTCGGCAGCGGAGGCATCGGCGGATCGTTGCGCCTTTTGGTGCAAGCGCCGACCCTCGGTGTCGACACACGGTCAGCGCGGGGGCTGCGCCACCGGTGTGCCGACGCCGACCGCTGGTGCGGTGAGCAGGCCCCGTGCAATGCGTCGCACGGCGGCGGTGTCGCTGGTCGCGAGGAGCGCGACGGTGAACGTGTTGGACGTGCCTGTCAGGCCCGGGTTCAGCTGGCCCAGGACGCGGCCGAAACCGAACACCGTCATGTTGCCCTCCATCACACGGTGCGAGTCGATCACGTTGTTGACCTGGTGATGCAGCGCCACCAGTGAACGGCCTCGGGCCGGATCGACGAACCCGGCGTACTGCACGTTGTCGTCCCACGCCTCCGACAACGGCGTGGGGGCGCCAGTCGGGCGGACCACGAGGTCACCGGCGTCGATCTGGCCGCCCGGGGTGCCCTCGTACAAGAACCAGTACGGCCCGGCAGCAGCCAACACACTCATGTGGGCACGATCGGGATAGATCTCCCAGCGCGCAGCCCACGCTCCACCGTCGACCACCGACTCGATCGTCACCTTCAACGGCCCCGACGCCACCAGCGTGGTCACCGACGTGGTGGAACTTGGATGGAAATGACCCTGGGGAGGCGGCACGGCGTTCGGGATCCCACGGAATGACCCGGCCGAACCCAGCGTCGTCGAATAGTTCAACCAGTCGTTCCCGGCCGGATCGACCAGACTCGAGAACCCGCCACCGCGCCGGTGGTACGTCCACTCACCCGACGGGGTACTGACGATGAAACTCGACTCGCCCGCACTGCTGTCCCCCGTCGTCACGCCGATCTGCGCCGCCGTGGTCACCGGTGTGAACCCGCTCCCCGTGGTGTCGAAATAGACGTGGTACCGACGCGTCGACCCCGCCGTGGTCACGCCCTCGACACCGACGACGAGCGTGCCGACACCCGCCGGCGAACCCGACCGCTGATCGAACTGCGACGACACCGTCGCATCCACCACCGTCCCGGCCGCGTCGACCTCGACGAGCCGCAACGACCTCGCATCGACCGTGCCCGCCCCTCCAGCTGCTACGAGCGCCGCAGCCAGATCCACCTCGACGTCGATCGCCGTCGCCGCACGTTCGTTCACCCCGACAGTGATCGTGATCGGCAACCGGAAACGACGTTCGGCATCGGCCCAGGCACCACCCATCGGTGGTGGCGGCGACGTCGTCGGAGGCGTCGTCGTCGGAGGCGTCGTCGTCGTCGGGCCAGGCGTGGTCGGCGGGGTCGTGGACGGCGGTGTTGTCGTCGGCGGCGTCGTGGTGGGCGGTGATGTCGGCGGCGTCGTCGGCGGCGTCGTTGGAGGTGACGTCAGGGAGCCGGTGACATCGGCGATCAGCTCGACGGTGCCGACACCGGTGAACGTCTCCACGAAGATGCACACCGTCCCGGCAGCCGACACCCGGCTCAGCACCACATTCGCGATCGTCTGCCCCGCAGCGAAGTTCACGTTGCTCGCGTTCGGACGCGTCTCATCACATGGCCACACCGTCGCATACCCCGGATCCGACGGTGCCACCATCGCCACGTTCAACGCGACCGTGTCCACACCCTCAGCCAGACCGGCACGCCCAGCAACCGTCAGCTCGGTCGTCGAACCCGAACCCACCGCACCCGACCCGACCGACACCCCGTCGATCGTCGCCGCCCCAGCACGGGTGTCCAACAGACGCGCCGGCGCAGACAACGCCACGAACCCGCCATCGAACGATCCGGTGACATCGGCGATCAGTTCGACGGTGCCGACACCGGTGAACGTCTCCACGAAGATGCACACCGTCCCTGCAGCCGACACCCGGCTCAGCACCACGTTCGCGATCGTCTGCCCCGCAGTGAAGTTCACGTTGCTCGCGTTCGGACGCGTCTCATCACATGGCCACACCGTCGCATACCCCGGATCCGACGGTGCCACCATCGCCACGTTCAACGCGACCGTGTCCACACCCTCAGCCAGACC
>REDU01000048.1 GCA_007693335.1 Ilumatobacter sp.
CCCATCTCGGTGCTCAGGGGGCGGTGGCGACGCCCGTGGTGAACCAGGTCCACGGCTTCGGGCCGCGTCCGTACCGGCTCTCGGCCCAGACGAGCTCGAAACCGGCCGCCTCGACGAGGTCGGCCGGGCAGCGGGTGAGGTGGCATCCGCCGGCCACTCGGCGCTGCACCGGCTCGAGGCGGTGCTGCCAGGTGGCGATGCGATCGTCGGGGCTCAGGCCGTGTTCGAGGAAGTGGAACCGCCCGCCCGGCCGGAGCACCCTGAGCAGCTCGGCCAGCGCCGCGCCCACGTCGGGGATCGTGCAGAGCGTGAACGTCGAGAGCGCGCCGTCGCAGCTGTTGTCGCGGAGCGGCAGGCGCTCGGCGTCGAGCTCGTGCTGCGACACGCTCACCGGGTGGGCATCGATGCGATCGCGAGCGAGGCGGAACGCGGCACCGGCGGGCTCGACGGCGTGCACCACCTCGACCTCGTCGGGGTAGTGCGGCACGTTCAGTCCTGATCCGAAGCCCACCTCGACCACTTCGCCGTGCAGGCCCTCGACGGTCCGTTCCCGCCAGGCACGCAGGTCGGCGGTGCCGCACGCCCGGTCGACCAGGCGGGGCAGGATGCGATCCCGGTAGAGGCTCATCGGTCAGCGGCTCCCAGCAGGTCGGCCACCAGCTCGACGTCGTCGATCGTGTTGTAGTGGTGGAACGAGAGGCGCACCTTGCCGGCGCGCCCGGCCGAGCGGATACCGGCGGCGGTCAGCGCCTCGGCGTGCGGTGTGTCGACCGCGACGATGGCGCTGTCGGATGGTGGGAGCCCGAGTCGGTCGAGCAGTGCGTTGGCGAGCGCGACGTCGTGGCTGCCGATGACGCCGGGGCCGGCCTCGGCCAGCAGCTCCACCGCGGGCGCCGACCCGACCCACGCGATCCAGGCGGGTGAGGTGTCGAAGCGGCGGGCCTGCTCGGAGAGGCGCAGCGGGGGACCGTAGATGGAGGTCCACGGATCGTCGCCGGCGTACCAGTTGGCGTGGCGGGGCACGATCCAGTCGCTGGCCGAATCGTTCACGGTCATGAACCCGGCGCCACGTGGGCAGCACAGCCACTTGTAGGCGCCGCAGGCGGTCACGTCGAACCGGCCGGCGTCCAGTTCGACCCAGCCGGCGGCCTGGGTGATGTCGACGAACGTACGGGCGCCGGCGTCGGCGGCGATGCCGGCGAGCGCGTCGAGGTCGAGTCGTCGACCATCGGCCGACTGCACGGCGCTGACCGCCACGAGGTCGATGTCGGGCGTGATCGAGTCGAGCACCCGGTCGAGCGGCACGACCTGCACGTCGAGTCGGCGATCGGCGAGGAACGGGAACAGCACGGAGGTGAAGTCCTCCTCGGCGCAGAGCACGCGGGCGCCGTCGGGGATCGACGAGGCCACGAGACCGGTCGCCACCGACACCTGGCCGATCGCAGCGACCGACGAGGCAGCAACGCCGACGATGCGGGCGTAGGCGCGGCGCGAGCGTTCGACGTCGTCGTCGAAGTCGGGTGGATCGCACCGCCCGGCACGCCACTGGCCGAGGTGCCGCTCGATCGCCTCCACGCCTGCCGACGCCGGCAACCCGAGCGACGCGGTGTTGAGGTACCCGCTGGCATCGGGGAACGCAGCGGCCAGGGTGTCGATGTCCATCACCGCCAGTGTGCCCCATACGTGCGGTCGGCCCGTGGCCGACCGAGGTGAGGTCGTGCCAGAGTGGACGCATGGTCGACCATGACGATGACGCCGCGGTTGCGGCCCGCACCCGACGTGAGCCGCCCCCGTTCCGCCGGCTCTCGGTCCGCCGGGTCGAGCAGGTGACGCCTCGGATGCGGCGGATCGTGCTCGGTGGCCCCGAGCTGACGGGCTTCGAGATCCCCGAGCCGGCGGCGAGTGTCCGGCTGCTGCTGCCCCCGCCCGGCGAGCGGGAGATCGTGATGCCGATCTGGTCGGGCAACCAGTTCGATCTCCCCGACGGTCAGCGGGCCCCGATCCGTACGTTCACGCCGCGCGAGCTCGACCTCGACGCGCAGGAACTGACGATCGACGTGGTGGTGCACGACGGTGGCGCGGCGTCCGACTGGGCCGCCGCAGCGGAACCCGGCGCCGAGACGGCGGTGTCGGGCCCCGGCCGCGGTTACGAGGTCGACACCGGCGCGGCCACGTACCTCGTGGCGGGCGACGAGACCGCGCTGCCGGCCATCGGCCAGCTGCTGGAGGTGATCCCGCACGAGATCGACGTCCAGGTGCACGTCGAGATCGCCGACGAATCCGCTCGACTCGCGCTCCCGGCGCACCCGCGGGCAGAGGTGCACTGGCACGTGGCCGCCGGAGGTGCCGAGCCCGGGGATGCGTTCGTGGCCGCGATCGAGGGTCTCGACGAGATCCCCGATGGCGTGTGGGTGGCGGGTGAGGCGGCGGCGGTGCAGCGGGTGCGGACCCATCTCGCCGAGGTCAGGGACCGACCCCGTTCCACGGCCACCGTGCGCGGCTACTGGAAGAAGGGCCGCTCGGCCACGTGAGCGGGGCGATGGGCCGACGCGCGCATGATGGAACGATGAGCAGTGATCGGATCGTCGTGTTGGGTCCGCCCGGATCGGGCAAGGGCACCCAGGCCCGTCGGCTCGCCGAGCGTCTCGGGGTGCCCCATGTGTCGGTGGGTCAGCTCCTGCGCGACGAGATCGCGGCGGGCACCGACCTCGGCCGGCGCATCGAGCGCGAGGTCGAGGCCGGTGATCTCGTGGACGACTCGGTGGTCGTGGACGTGATCGTCGAGCGCCTGGGTGATTCCTCGACGGGGTGGATCCTCGACGGGGCCCCGCGGACGTTCCAGCAGGCCGTCCTGCTCGCACCACTGCTCGAGGAACCGGCGAGTGGCGAACCGGCGGAGGTCGTCTTCCTCGATGTGCCCTCCGACGAGATCCGGCGCCGTCTCACCGCCCGGGCCGAGCGCGAGGACCGCGCCGACGACACGCCCGAGGTCATCGAGCATCGCATCGCGACCTGGGCCGAGGAGGCGCCCCCGCTGCTGTCGCACTACCGGGAGCGGGAGATGCTCACGATGATCGACGGGACGGGCGACATCGAGCAGATCGCCGATCAGATCAGCGCGGCGGTCGCATGATCGGTGCGGCTGCGGGACACTCTCTTTAGTCTGATTTGGTGCGATTAAATCCCACCGCCTCTAGACTCGCACCGTGGATGCCGATCTGGTGATCGCTGGTGCCGGGTGTGCCGGGCTCAGCGCGCTGTGGGAGGTGGTCCACCGTGCAGGCCACGGCCGGCGGATCGTGGTGGTCGACCGTGACATCGAGCCCCGCGACGATCGCACGTGGTCGTTCTGGGGGCCGCCCACGACCCCGTTCGCGCACCTCGCCGACCGCACGTGGGAGCAGGTCCACGTGCGGTTCCCCGGTTGGGACTCCGTCGACACGTTGGGCGGTCACCGCGGTCGCTCCGGTCGCTCCGGTCGCTCCGGTCGCTCCGGTGACCGCCGCCGCTACATGCGAGTGCGCAGCCACGACTACGGCGCCGCGGTGCTCGATGCCGCCCGCCGTTCGCCGAACGTGGAGTTCGTGTCGGCAGACATCCGGGAGATCCGCGACGGACCCGACCACGGCGTGGTCGTCACCTCTGCCGGTGAGCTCCGGGCCCCGGTCGTGTTCCAGAGCGTGCGGCTCTCGCCGGACGACGCGGCAGCGCCGGTGCGTCATCCGCTCCGCCAGCACTTCAGCGGGTGGGAGGTCCACACCGAGCGCCCGGTGTTCGACACCGATGTCGTCACGCTGATGGACTTCGACACCGATCAGCACGACGGGACCGCGTTCTTCTACGTGCTGCCCGAATCGCCGCACCGGGCACTGGTCGAGCACACCATGTTCTCGCTGGAGCCGCGTGACCGTGCCTTCCACGACGATCGGGTCGGGGCCCGTGTCGAGTCGATGGGTGCCGGCTCGTTCACGATCGAGCGCACCGAGTACGGCTCCATCCCGATGGAGGACCGGTTGGTGCAGCAGCGGTGGGGTCGTCACGTGTGGAACCTCGGGACGGTCGGGGGCATGACCAAGCCCACCACCGGCTACACGTTCCAGCGGATCCACGCCCAGACCCGACACCTCGTGGAGTCGTGGCTCACGACGGATGTGCCGGCACCGCTCCCGTCGGCCCCGGCGCGGTACCGGTTCGCCGATCGGACCCTGCTCCACATCCTGCACGAGCGCCCGGAGCTCGGCCGGCCGATCTTCGAGAAGCTCTTCGCCACGACGTCGATCGACCGGGTGCTGACGTTCCTCGACGAGGACAGCTCGGCGCTCGACGACGCCCGGATGATCGCCCGGTTGCCGTGGCGTCCGTTCGTCGCGGCCGCAGTGGCAGAGCTCGGTTCGGGACTGTCCGTCGGCAACCGACGGCGGCGCCGGCCGGCGGCTCCGGCCGAGGCTGCGCCTCCTGCCGTTCACGCCGAACCGCATCTCGTGGCATGACGGCCACTGCGCTCGATCAGCCTCCGGTGCGGGAGCGGCCGTCCCGGGGCTTCGGCGCCGTGGTCGCGATCACCGCACTGATCGCTGCGGTCGGCGCGCTGACGACCGATGTGCCGACCTCGATCTCGATCGGCGTGGTCGTGGTGGTCGTGGCGCTCCTCGGGCTCCCACACGGGGCCGTCGACCACCTCGTCGAGGCGGCGATCAGCGGCCACGATCCCACGACCAGGACGAGCCGGCTCCGGTTCCACGTCTGGTACCTCGGGGCGATGGCCGGGTACGGGCTCGTCTGGCTGGTGGCCCCGACCGTGGCGCTGGCCGGCTTCCTGCTCGTCTCGATCCACCACTTCGGCCAGTCCGACCTGGCCCACCTCCGGCTGCCGGGCGCCTCGCAGCTCGCCGTGCAGTGGTCGCGTGGCCTCTTCGTGATCGGTCTGCCGCTGGTGGCCCACCTGGCGGTGGTGTCGCCGGTCATCGGCCGTCTCGGCGGTGGCGACCCGGCGAGCTGGAGCTGGTTGGCCGACCGCTGGGCGCTCTGGAGCGCTGCCATCGTGGTGCAGCACGTCGTGGTCGGCGCCGTGGTGGCCCGCCGTTGCGACGACCGGGCAGCGGTGCGGCGGGAAGCGGTCACCGTGGCCGTGCTCGGCGCGCTGTTCGTGTCGGTCGATCCGCTCATCGGCTTCGCCGTGTACTTCGGGCTGTGGCACTCGCTCGCGCATCTCCGGGTGCTGGCCGAGGTGCTCGGGGGCGCGTCGTCCGCCGACGGTCGGCGCACGCTGCCGCTGCGACGGTTCGTCGCGCTCGTCGCCCCTCGGGCGGTGCTCTCGGCGTTGGGCCTGATCGGGCTCGTGGCGGCGATGTACGCCACGGGTCGTCCGGATCTGGTGCTCCCCGCCGTGTTCGTGCTCGTCAGCGTGCTGACGGTGCCGCACCTCGTGGTGGTCGAGCGGCTCTGGCGTCATCGCACGTCGCCGTCGCGCTCCCGGTGAACTCTGGGCTGCAGTTCACGTCACCGGTGACCTCAGCTGCAGCCCAAACGTGCTCCGGGGTCACGAGTCGGCGATCACGAGCCCTCGGAGTCGGGCGACGCGGTGGTCGTCGCCGCCGAGATGTCGGGTGAGCACGCCCAGCACGCTGTCGACGTCGAGGCTGTCGGCGGCCACCATCTCCTCGAGGTCGGCCCAGTCCTTGGTCCGGTCGAAGAACGCCTTGAACACGGCGAGGTCTCGGCACGCGAGGAACGGCAGCTCGTGATCTCCGAAGGGTTCCCAGCGCACTCGTCGGCCGACCTCGAGATGGAACGGGGTGGTGTCGAGGAAGACGTCGATCGGGGTGTCGTCCCACCACAGTCTCGTCTGGCCGTCGTGTGAGAGCTGTCGCCGCTGCGCGTCGTCGTCGGACACGCCATCGGGGAGAGCGGCGAGCACGGCGTCGGCCCGATCGGGCGGCACGAACACGTTCACGTCGATGTCGATCGTGCCACGGGCTCGCTGCGTGCACCACGCGAGCGCCAACGCCCCGCCGAACGCATGGGGGAGGTCGGCGGCTCGGAGCGATCGGTGGACCGCCACGATCCGTTCCGGCAACCGCATCGCCCGCGCCGTCATCAGGCCACCTGGTCGAAGCGCGGGAACGTGTTCCCGGGCTCGTGGCGGGCGGGGAACATCTCGGCCAACTCCAGCACCTCGATGAGTTCGAGTCCGCGTGCGTGTCGGTCGGCCGGGCTGCCGCCGGCACGGCTCGACAACGTCACGTCGACGTCGAACCCGGCTGCTCGCAGCACTCGTTGCAACGTGGCGACGGTGGGAACGGTGCGCCCCGACTCGTAGGCGGCCAGGGTGGAGTGCGATGTTCCCGCCCGCTCGGCCAGGGAGCGCAGGGTGAGCCCGCTGCGCTCCCTCGCTGCACGGATCATCGTCGAGGCATCCATGTCCTCAGCATAGCCGCTCTGGTATCGACTTCGATACCAGAGCGATCGATGGGCGCGGCCGTCCGTCACGACTCGAGCAGACCGACCACGCGGGCGGCGGCGTCGCGGTGGAGCAACCGGCAGTTGGCGCACGGCCAGTATGTCGGCTGGTTATACTCTCTGGATCGTCAAGATCGCCGTGAGCATCCCCGAGGACGTCTTCATCGCCGCCGATGCCGAGGCGGCACGTCGCGGGCTGAGCCGATCGGCCTTCTACACCGAGGCGCTGCGCAGATCCGTCGCCAGCCGGTCGGCCCTCGACGAGGCGATCGTGGCGGGATACCGGGAGCACCCACAGGATGCCGACATCGACGTCGATGCGCTCCCGTCGCTCGCCGAGGATCTGGGCGCCTACCCGTCGTGAGGTCGGGCGACGTCTACTGGGGCGTGACGGCCGCCGCCGGCGAACGGCCGTACCTGATCCTGACCCGAACTGCGGCCATCGGGGTGCTCCACCGCATCACGGTCGCCCCGTGCTCCACCCGGATCCGTGGCATCCCGACCGAACTGCCCCTCGGCGCGCAGGACGGTCTCGACCACGACTCGGTGGCCCAGCTCGACTCCATCATGCCCGTGCTGAAGTCGAGCCTCCATCGTCATCTGGGCACGATCGGCCCCGATCGCCACGCCGACCTCTGCGAGCGGCTGGCCATCGCCTTCGGCTGCGAGTGACACAGCACCGATCTCGGTTCCGGTCCCGAGAACTCCCTGATACCCCTCCCGTACTGTGACGGGTGACGACGGGAGGCGGACATGACGGGACGCGAGGCGGAGACGACGGAACGACAGGAGGCGGCGATGCGGCACCGGGCGCTGGGAGCGGTGATCGGCTCGGCGGTGGGCGATGCGCTGGGGGCGCCGTTCGAGTTCGGGCCGGCCGGTCAGTACTCGGAGCGGTTCCCCGCGCCGGTGCTCGGCGGCATCGGCGAGATGACGGGCGGCGGCGGGTTCGGGTGGGCGCCGGGCGAGTTCACCGACGACACGCAGATGGCGGTGGTGCAGGCGATGTCGATCCTCGCCGACGACGGCATCGCCGACAACGGCATCGACGGCGCCGACCTGTTCGAGCGGTTCCGCACGTGGGCGTACGACGCGTCCGATGTCGGCAACCAGACCCGGGCGGTGCTGGGTTCACGGGAGCCGTGGCACCGTGCGGCCGAGGAGCACTTCCGGCGTCATCCCGACCGGGCGGGCAACGGCGCGTTGATGCGGGCCACGCCCACGGCGGTCCGGTTCGCCCGGGCGAGCGCCACCGAGACGGTCGAGGCGGCGTTCACGACGGCCGGGATCACCCACGGCGGCCCGCACGCCGGGTGGGGTACAGCGCTGTTCCATCTCATGGTCCGTGCTTCGCTCACCGGCGGCGACCCGTTCGACGCGCTCGCCGACGCGCTCGACACGCTGCCCGATGATCAGCACCGCTACCGCGACATGCTGGCGCCCGACTGGTCGCCGCACGATCCGGGTCGAGCCGGGGCCGAGTTGCCCAACGGCACGGTGTGGGGGTGTCTGGCCGAGGCGGTGTGGGCGGTGCGTTCCACGTCCACGTTCGCCGATGCGATCACCACCACCATCGACCTCGGGGGAGACACCGACACCGTGGCGGCGGTGGCCGGTGGCCTCGCCGGGGCCATCCACGGCATCGCCGGCATCCCGAGCCGCTGGGCCACGTACGTGCACGGTCACGTCACCACGCCCGATGGCGCCACCACCTATCGGTTGGCCGATCTGCAGGAGCTCACGCTCCGCCTGCTCGGACACCGGGTGGCGCTCGACACGGCGCCGGGTGAGGCGTGCGGCCCCACCGAGATCGCGCCCGGTCTCCACGCCGCCGATCTCACCGCGGCCGCGGGTGTGCCGACCGACTGGGCGGTGATGTCCTTCTGCCGGGTGGGCGACCGGTTCGACGCACATCCGGTGCGCCGGCTCGCCTACCTGGTCGACACCGAGCGTGCCGAACCCGATCTGGAACAGGTGGTGGCCGATGCCGTCGACACCATCGACGCGTTCCTCGCCGAGGGTCGACCCACGGTGGTGCACTGCCACCACGGTGCCAGCCGCACCGGGCTGATCCTGCGGGCGTGGCTGATGCGGCAGCACGGGTGGGATGCCACCATCGCCACCGAGCACCTCGCCGAACGCTGGCCCCGGCTCAGCCAGTGGAACGAGCGGTTCGACCACTTCCTGCACACCACCTGGACCCAGCGAACGGAGATCCGATGACCGTCACCGAGAAGCCCTCCCGGCCGCTGCCCGACCCCGTGCTGTCCCCTCGGCTCGCCGACGCGCTCGGCCTGGCGATCCAGCTCCATGCCGTGCAGCCGCGCAAGGGGACCACCATCTCGTACGTGTCGCACCTGTTGGCCGTGTCGGCCGTCGTGCTGGAGCACGGCGGCACCGAGGATCAGGCGATCGCCGGTCTCCTCCACGACGCCGCCGAGGACGGTCCCGACAACGTCCCGGGTCTCGACGGCGAGACGATCCTCGCGACCATCGCCGACCGGTTCGGCAGCGAGGTGGCCGACATCGTGCGGGCGTGCAGCGACACCACCGTGCACCCCAAGCCGCCGTGGCGGGAGCGCAAGGAGCGGTACCTCGCACACCTCGCGGAGACGGACCTCGACGTCGTGCTGGTGTCGGCCGCCGACAAGCTGCACAACCTGTCAGCGATCGGCGCCGACTTCCGTGAGATCGGCGAGGACGTGTTCGATCGCTTCAACGCCGACGCCACCGGCGTGCGCTGGTACTACGCCGAGCTGATCCGGGTGTTCACCGACCGCCTCGGCGA
>REDU01000116.1 GCA_007693335.1 Ilumatobacter sp.
GCCGATCGCTCAACGAGGCTCGCGAGTTCGTCCGGGTGTCGGACGAAGCGAATGCAGCGATCGTTGCTGCGACCCGACCACGCGCCGAATTGGTGATCGATCCCGCGCGTCCCTGACGGCGATGTCGCTCGCGTCCGGGTTCGTCGTGCACGGCCGCCGTCCTCCCGGCGTCGGACCGGCGCTCCGAGAGTTGTTAACGTTCGGCCGATGAGTACCCCAGAACCTGGAGTCGTCCACATCGCTGCCGACGACGGCGCCTTTCCGTGGGCGACGTTCCCGGGCGGCAAGCTCCGGCTCCTGCGAGCCGACGTCCAGACCGGCGAGTGGGTGATCCACAACCAGTTCGAACCCGGCTTCACCGCCGAGAAACACCGTCACACCGGTCATGTCGACGCGATCACGATCCGCGGTCGCTGGCGTTACCTGGAGTACGGCGTCGACTACGGCCCCGGCAGCTACGTCTACGAACCGACCAACTCGTTGCACCAGCTCCACGTGCCCGACGACCTCGACGGTGTCTGTGAGGTGGTGTTCGTGATGCGCGGCGCGAACTTGAACCTCGGCGCCGACGGATCGGTCACGAGCATCACCGACGGCGCCGGAACCTTGGCCGCCTACCACATGCTCTGTGAGATGCAGGGTCTCGGCACACCCGCGATCTCGGGCTGAGCTGGCCGTGACACGACAGCACGAGCCACTCACCGAAGCGGTGTTGGCCGACGGCTTCTTCGCGGGGGCACCCGAAGGGCACGCTCCGCTCGACCCGTGGACCCATCTGGCAGAGCTGCGCGCCCGCGGGCCGTTGGTCTGGAACGAGCAGGGCGGCTGGTGGCTCGCCACGCACCATCGTCAGGTCCAGGAAGTCTCGGTGGACCCGGCGAGGTTCTCGTCGGCCCAGGGCATCTTGGTGTTCGAGATCGGCCAGGCGTACGCGACGCCTCCCACGATGATGCACACCGATCCGCCCGATCACACCCGCTACCGCCAGCTCGTGGCGCCGGCGTTCCGGCCGTCGGCCATGCGCGCCCTCGACCAGCGGTTGCATCAGCATGTCGATCGGTTGCTCGACGAGGTGCCGGTCGGCGTACCGGTCGACATCGTGGAGCACTTCAGCGTGCCGTTCCCGCTGCTCGTCATCTGTGAGCTGTTGGGGCTCCCGTGGGAGGACTGGGAGCGCCTGTTCCTGTGGAGCGAGGTCTCGGTTCCCGGCGCGAGCGATCTCAGTGCCGACGAGCGGGGCGTCATCCAGGCGGAGATGTTCGGCTCGCTGGTCGCGACCGTCAAGGAGAAGGCAGCACACCCCGGCGACGACGTGTTCACGCTGCTCGCCGGTGCCGAGCTGTCCGACGTCGAGATGGCGATGTTCGCGATCCAACTGCTCACCGCCGGCAACGAAACCGTGCGCAACACCATCTCGTCGGGGTTGCGGGCCCTCGCCGATCATCCCGAGCAATGGCAGCGGCTCCGTGACGACCGGTCCTTGGTCCCCAGCGCGGTGGAAGAGATCGTCCGGTGGGCGACGCCGGTGATCTACTTCATGCGCACTGCGGTGAACGACACCGTGCTCGCCGGCGAGGCGTTGCGTGCGGGCGATCCGGTGGTGCTGCTCTACAGCTCGGCGAACCGCGACGAGAACGCTTTCGGACCCACGGCGAGCCAGTTCGACGTGGGTCGTTCGCCCAATCCGCATGTCGGGTTCGGCTTCGGCGCGCACTACTGCATCGGTGCGGCGTTGGCGCGATTGGAGCTGACCGCGGTGCTCGACGCGATGCTCGACCGCTACGAGTCGTTGGCGCCCGGCGATGTGTTCGAGCGAACGCGGTCGTCGATCATCGCGGGCATCCGCCGCGCCGATCTCGTGTTGGTCCCGTCGGGATCGGCGCCGACCTGACCCGCCGGCGTGTCCGGACCGCGCTGTCGACCGCGGCGGCGTCGTCCGTCATCGGTCGAGCACCACGTTGCCAGCGTGGGACCGATGACGACGCGCAGCCGATGAAGACCGGCGCCGCGACGCCATCGCCGCTCCGAGCGGCATCGGAGGCTTCCAGCAGGCGTTCGAACCACCGGACGCGCCCTCTACGATGTCGACTCGCAGTCCGGCATCGAGACGAACCGGGTTTTCTCCCACGTTTCGCGCCGGTCCCGCCCCTCTAGCTCAATGGAAGAGCAGTGGACTTTTAATCCATTGGTTCAGGGTTCGAGCCCCTGGGGGGGCACCATAAAAGTCCTGATAGTTGCGTCGCAACCGGTGATCCGGGCTCTCGGAAAGACCGAAAGGTTGCTACTGGGTTGCTACGGGCCGGCTGCCGCTTCGGCGGCCATGAGGCGCTGAGCCAGCCATCCACGACTGTGCACGGCGGGCCGCTCGGCCACCGAGGGTGCTCGGTGTCGGGCTTCGCGATGCGGGCAGAACGGATATTCGTGACACTCCCGCCGGGCTGAGCGAGCCGGAGGTGTTCGAAGCGATGGTGAACCGGTGACCTTCTTCTCTGTTCGGGCTCCGGGTGGGTCGGCATGATTCATCTCATGCGTCCATCACGGGTGAGTTCCCCGCACGTCGGAGGTGGTGTCGACGCGGGTTTCGGAGCGGTTCGCGACGAGTTCGTCCGGAACTTCACGGAGCGACGTGAGATCGGTGCGGCCTGTGCCGTGTACGTCGGCGGTCGCAAGGTCGTCGACCTGTGGGGCGGCGTCCGCGACGTGACCTCCGGGGAGCCGTGGCAGCGAGACACGATGGTGCTCGTCTTTTCGACGACCAAGGGAATGGCGGCTTCCGCAATGGCGGTCGCGCACTCGGGCGGTCTGTTCCAGCTCGACGACCCAGTCGCGAAGCATTGGCCCGAGTTCGCGCAGAACGGCAAGGCCGAGGTGACGATTCGGCAGCTCCTCTCTCATCAGGCTGGGCTGTGCGCCCCGGATGTCCAACTGACCCCACAGCTCCTCGCAGACGCCGATGTACTTGGCGACCTCCTGGCTCGCCAGAAGGTGCGCTGGGACCCGGGAGAGCGGCACGGGTATCACTATCTCACGCTTGGCCTTTACGAAAGCCAGCTCCTTCGCCGGGTCGACCCAGGTCGTCGTCCCTTGGGTTTGTACTTTCAGGGCGAGGTTGCGCAGCCTCTCGGCGCAGACTTCTACATCGGGCTTCCTGCAGACGTCGATCCGCAGCGAATCGCTCGAATCAAGGCCTTTCGCCCCATCCAGATGATGCTGCACATGAACACCATGCCGGCGCGGTTGGTCCTCAACTACTTGCGGCCGAGATCTCTCACGAACCAGACGTTCGGCAACCCGAAGCTCAAGAGCCCGGGCGACTTCGACCTCCCTGTCTACCGCTCGCTCGAGTTGCCAGCCGCTGGCGGCATCGGTGAGGTGCGGGGCGTCGCAGCGATCTACGGCGACTTCGCGGTAGGTGGCGCTCGCCTCGGTATCTCTCCGGAGACGATGGCCGAGCTCGAAGCACCCCCTCGCACACCCCGCGACGGGGCCCGCGATGTCGTCCTCGGTGTCGAGACGCACTACTCGTTCGGCTTCATGAAGTCGTCTCCCGACTTCCGCTTCGGTACTGGCGGGCGGTCGTTCGGGACCATGGGAGCCGGTGGTTCGTTCGGGTTCGCCGATCCCGACGCAGGCGTTGGATTCTGCTATGCGCCGAACCGCATGGGGTTCCACCTCTGGGATGACCCGCGCGAACTCGTCCTTCGTGACGCGGTCTACCGAACCATCGGCGCGTAGCACCCGAAGCCGCTGTGCGGCTATATGACGGGCGGCGTATGTCATTGGATGCACGATCGGTTCGGCCTGCGGCCGTCGTGAGCTGGTGGTTGCGGTCGCCGGCGAGTTCGCGACTCAGTCGAGTTGTGGCCGTGCCGACCAGTCGCAGGCTCGGAATCCATCTGCACGCGGTGGTTTGATGCACGATCCGGTCGTCGGACGCGTGCCACGACCGACACCCCGTCGGCGCGCCCCACGGTCTCGGCGAGCGACTCCGGCACACAGCCACGCCGCCGTCCACCAAGAAACCTGAACGGCGGTCGGGATCGATTGGGGAAAGGATCCCACTACGGTCGTTCTCATGGGTTCATCTGGGGGGGAGTTCTCGCAGGTCGGAGGTGCCGTGGACGAGGGATGGGAGTGGTTCCGATGACCTCGCCGCCGGATCGCCCTGTCCGACGCGGACCGACCTGGGTGCACGCGCTGACGGCCAACCCGGTGTCGGTCGTGGTGCTGGTCGGCTGTGTCGGGGTGTTCTCGGTGGCGCAGCTGACCGATCCCGAGAACGTGCGGTTCCTGGCGTTCGACTCGGCGGAGTGGCCCGAGCGGTGGTGGGCGATGCTCACCTATGGGTTCGTGCACGTCGAGTGGAACCACATCATCGTCAACATGTTGATCCTGATCTGGGTCGGCGTGTGGGTGGAGAGGCTGATCGGCTCGGCACGGTTCGCCGTGCTCGTGGTCGCGTCGATCCTCGCCGGCGGGGTGACCCTGCTCGTGCGCGACACCGCCGGGATTGGCTTCAGCGCCGCAGCCGCCGGGGTCCTCGTCTACTACCACTTCGCGTTCCCGTGGAAGCGGGAGCTGCCGTTGCGCATCCCCAATGTCGTGCTGCCCGTCGTGCTCATCGTCGGATCGGTCGCCGCGATCGTGTTCGGCTGGTTCGCTTCGGTCGGTCACTACCCGCACCTGGCGGGAGGAGCCGTCGGCGTGGTCGCCCTCGCCGCGTTACATCGTCACCACCGCCCACTCGACGACGACACACCCCGACCGGTACTCGACCAGCAGTCGGGCGACCGATGATCGAGATCAGATGACACCGATGACACCGATGCTGCCGCAACTCACCGTGAAGTCCGCCGCGCTGTGGGTCTGCGTGCTGTACACGCTGCTGACCGTCATCAGCAGCTCGGTGCAACTGCTGCAGGGCATCGAGCACGACACCAACCTGCATCTGCTGGCACGCTTCGCCGTCACGGTCGTCGGCGTCGGATCGATCGCGATCTTTACCACGCTGCAGCACAGGTTCCGACGTGCCCCGACGCTCAAAGCCGCTGGCATCACCTACCTCATCACCATCGCTGTGGTCCTGACACTGACGTGGGTGTTCGGCCGATTCGAATCACTCCACCCCGACGCGTATCGCGACATCGCACTCAACTTCACCTTCGTGTGGGTCGGGGTCCTCGTCGTCATCACTGTTGCCCCACGTGCCACACAGCGCCTCCAGCCCTCACGACTGCAGGAGCGCCGTAGCCGGACGCGGCGCTGACCCCAGTCGACGGTTCAGCCCCAGCGACGAGACCACGACACCACCGGGATGGATCGCGAGCCCACCGTACGATCGGCCCCATGAGGCCAGGAAGAGATCCGGGCTAGGGTCCAGCGATCGAGGCCGTGTCAGTCCGAACACGCGCCGGAGCGGGAGACCACCGCGGAGGAGACATGAGCGACAGCGCCCCGTTCCTGCTCACCGTGTGGCGGCGCGTCCTCCGAAAGGACGCACCCCGCGACGATCCCTACGGCCAGTGGTACGTGGACAAGGCGTACGTCGCTGCCGAGGTTGAGCTCGACATCGGGCTGGTCACCACCGCGCTCATCCTCATCTACCAACGCAACGTGTGGCTGGCACTCGGGACGCTCGTCGGCTTCCTGATCCTCGAGTTCCTGATCCTGGCGGGTATCTCGATGGCTGAGAACGTGATCCGGCTCCGGCGCCGGATGGATCTGCTACTCGTACGGAATGACGTTGCCGAGTCCCTCGCCGACCTGCGCGCTGAGGAACGCCACGACGATGCAGACCCCTACAAGTTGCTGCGGATAGCGGGGATCTCGACAGCGGTCACCTGCGCGATCGTCTTGTACCGATCCGTGCTGTAAGGGACCGGACCGGTGTCGTGTGTTTAGCTCTGGTGCATGCCTGCTCCGTCTGACGGTGCGCTCGTGGTCGACGGTGTCTCCCACCGCTTCGGTGATCGGCTCGTGCTGGACGGGGTGGATCTGGTGGTGCCGAGCGGTCGGGTGATCGGGTTGTTGGGTCCGAACGGGGCCGGAAAGACCACGCTGATGCGGATCGTGTTCGGCGTGATCGAACCGGATGCCGGCGGCGTGTGGTGGCGCGGTCGGGCCTCCACGGGCGAGGATCGCAGCCGATGGGGGTACATGCCCCAAGAGCGTGGCCTGTATCGCGAGATGCGCGTCCACGATCAGCTCGTGTGGATCGCCCGGCTCCACGGTCTCGACCGGTGTGCGGCGGCGGACCGGGCTGATGATCTGCTCGAACGTCTCGGTCTCGCCGACCGCCGGGGCGATCAGGTCCAGAAGCTGTCGGGTGGGATGGCTCAGCGGGTGCAATTGGCTGCGGCGATGGTGCACCAGCCGGAGTTGCTCGTGCTCGACGAGCCGTTCTCGGGGCTGGACCCGACGGCGGTCGAGTTCCTGACCGCCGTCGTCTTGGACCATGTCGCCGCCGGGGGCACGCTGGTGTTCTCCAGCCATCAGCTCGATCTCGTCGAGGGTCTGTGTGAGTCGATCACGATGATCGATGCCGGCCGGGTGGTGCTCGAGGGCGATGTCGCCACGCTCAAGCGAGAGAGCCCCGACCGTCACCTGCGCGTCGACGCCGAGGTCGACCCTGCCTGGCTCGTCGGGTTGCCGGCCGAGCTCGAGTCCGCCGATCATCGGGGCTCGCGGGTGCGGCTCGGTGTCGATGCCGACCCGGTCGAGGTGCTCGATGCCATCCGTCGTCGCGCGGTCATCGCCGACTTCGCCGTCGAGACGCCGAGCCTGTCAGAGCTGTTCCTCGACGCGATCGGTGGGGCGCCGGTGGGTGCGGAGCGATGAACCTGACGTCCTCCGGGCCGCAGCGGGCGGCGGTGAGTCAGTGGCAGGCGGGTCGGCTCGTCGCTCGTCGCGAGATCATCGAGGCCCTGCGCAGCAAGACCCTTTGGATCACGGCGGCGCTGTTCTTCATCGGCTCGGCGCTGTTCGTCGTGCTCCCTGATCTGCTCGGCGGGGACGATGGTGCGCGCTCTCGCACGATCGCCGTCACCGACGAGGTCGGTGAGCGGGTGCTCGCCTCGATCGATGCGCTCGGTCCGCTGCTCGGGGTGGAGGCCACGATCGAGCAGATCTCCGATCGTGACGAAGCTGCCGTCCGGGTCGCCGACGGTGAGCTGGATGCGTTGGTCCGGTTCGATACCGATCCGCCGACCGTGTTGGTGGTTGACGAGCAGGACCAGGCGCTGTTGTCGATCATCCGCGAGGCGGTGCAGTCGGCCTCGGTGGTCGACGCGCTGGTCGAGGCCGGTCTCGACGACGCGACGATCGCGTCGACGCTCACCCCCACCGTGCCGGTGGTCGAGGTGATCGACACCGAACGTGGCGGGCGTGAACTGGTGGCGTTGCTCGCTGCGCTCGTCACGTTCGTGTTGGTGCTCCTGCTCGCCATGGAGATCGCGACGGGGGTGGCGGTCGAGAAGTCGAGCCGTGTCAGTGAGGTGCTCCTCGCGATCGTGCCGGTCAGAGCGCTGTTGTTCGGCAAGGTGGTGGGGACCGGCATCATCGGTGTCTCGATCCTGCTGATCGGCTCGGCGCCGGTGCTCGTGCGCATCGGGATCGGCGCCGAGATGCCGGCAGGGTCCGGGGCGACGCTCGCCGCCGCCATCGTGTTCTCCGTGGTGGGTCTGGTGCAGTATCTGTGCGTGGCGGCCGCGCTCGGCGCGCTGGTCGAGCGTTCCGAAGACGTCAACGCCACGGTCGGGCCGCTGACGGTGGTGCTCTTCGCCGGCTACATCGCCGGCCGACCACTGTCCGACAGCGTGATCGGGCTCGTCCTGGCGCTGTTCCCGCTGACCTCACCGTTGGTGATGCCGTCGCGGGTCGCGCTCGGTACGGCCTCGCTCGTCGAGGTGCTCGTCGCACTGGGCCTGCTCGTTGTCGGAGTGATGGTGGCGGCCCGCTTCGCGACGGTCGTCTACCGTCGAGCGATCGTCCGGACCGGCGCGAGGCTGCGACTGCGAGACCTACGCACCTGATCTGCGACGCCGACACCGATGAATGAACGTTCAGCCGCGTCGGTTCATCGCTGCGTAGCTGGCGGTGAACCCGGCTACGCACCACGCCCCGAGGACGACGAACGGTCGGGCGGTGAGCTCGAAGCTGTCATGGGCGAGCGTTCCACGCATCACGTCGGCCATCGAGGTGATCGGCAGGACTTGATGGACCGCTTGGAGCCATGTGGGGAGCCGTTCAGCCGGGAAGTTGATCGGCGAGAACATCAGCGAGACGAACAACAGCAGGTTCGTCAGCAGCAGGGTGATCATCGGTGGGACGAACGAGGCGATGGCATAGCCGATACCGGTCGCGGTCAACCCGACCAGGAGGACTGCCACGACGACGAGCGGACTCACGGACAACGCGAGGTCGTAGTGCCATCGGGCGACAACGAGAGCGACGACGAGGCCGGGCAACATCGCCAGGAACCAGACTGTCGCGTCGGCAGCGAGGAAGGCCATGCGCGGGACCGGCAGGGCTCGCATCCAGTTGTAGGTGCCTTCGTTCTTGGATTCCGACACCATCTGCGGAACCAGGACGAGCCCGATGACCAGCAGCAGCAGGGTCGGCGCCCCGGTGGCGAGGAACAGCGCTGTCTCGTTGTCGACTTCGGGGAACAGGAACCCGAACCCGACGATGATCCCGACGGCCAGCACGGTCTGAACGCCCACGATCAACGGGAACAGCCATGAGATCCTCCTGGCCTGCCACTGCACCAGCAGCCCATAGTCACGGAACGCGTGCATCGGACGCCTCCTCGCCGACGACTGCCTCATCACCGACGTCGAGACGGCCGACGAGGTCGATGTAGACGTCCTCGAGCGTCGCCGGGCCGATGCTGAACTCCTCGATCAGACCGTCGCCGCGCAACTGCTGAGCCCACGCAACGAGCGCTCCCAAGTGCTGTTGGTGCATCGTGAACCGGCTCCGCCGGCCGGAGGTGGCCGAGACGCTCGGCTCCACGGGTGGCGTCACGGCGGACGCACCGTTCTCCCACACGAGTTCCAGTCGGACCTCGTCAGCGACGTCGTGTTTCAGTGAGGCGGGCGTGCCGATCGCGGCGACCTTGCCCTCGTCGAGGATCGCGATGCGGTCGACCGCCCGTTCGGCCTCGGTGACGTTGTGGGTCACCAGCACGACCGTGCACCCGGCATCGGCGAGCA
>REDU01000068.1 GCA_007693335.1 Ilumatobacter sp.
TGGCCCGCTGGAGCGTTGCCGAGTGCCGCTTGGCCGCGTCACTCAGCCGGCGGTAGGTGATGCTCTGGCTGGGACCTGCCGCCGGGGTTATGGGATACGCGATCTGGGCCGCACTGTGGTGCCGCTTCAGCTCGCAACTTGATCGGGGGACTGTCAAGGGGAGTCGGCGCGGCGGGTTAAGGGTCACCTGAGCGAGCGCCGAGGTACCGCTGACTCGCATGTCGATGACGTCTCACGTTCTTCGGGTATGTGCGGCCCGGTCGATCCCCTGCTGGCTCGTCGACGGATGGGTGTGGCCTGATGCCGTACCGGCGCCGGGGTCAGTTCGTGTCGCGGCGGTAGAGGAGCGCGGTTCCGATGGTGAGTGCGGCGACGGTGTAGCTGGTGAACACCAGAGCGTCTTGCACTCGTGTGAGGGCGACGGCGAGGGCTTCGGGGTCGTCGGTCATCGGGATGTTCAGCAGTCCGTTCGGCGGGTTGAACGGCAAGAAGCGATACACGGTCGCCGGTGTGAAGCCGCGAATGAGGTTCTCGATCACGAACACCCAGACGAGGGTGATCGAGATCGCGGCTGAGCTGTGCCGGACGATCATGCCGATGCCGAGTCCGAAGACGGCGGCGACGGTTGTGAGCATCAGCCCCCACGCGGCGGTCGCCGGCATCCCTGAAGTGTCGCCGGCCTCGAGGCCGCCGAGCGCCCCGCCCGACACGCCGGCGAGCATACCGGCGGCGCCCATCGCGAATCCGAAGGCGGCGGCGATCGCCGTTTTGGCGGCGACGGTGACCCATCGGGCGGGTTGGGCGGTGATCGCGTTGGCGAGGGTGCCGTGTTGCACTTCTGAGGTGAACATGAGCGTGCCCGCGATGAGGGCCATCACAGCTGACAACCACGTCGAGAAGCTGAACGAGTTCCCGATGGTGTATGCCTCGAGTGTGTAGTTGTCCGTCTTCGCGAACACAGCGAGCGCCCAGACGAGGACGATGCCGATCGCGGTGGTGCCGACCAGGATCGCCCGGTTCGAACGCAGCGAACTGAGCTTGATCCACTCGCTCGCCAACGCATTCGGGATCAACGCGACGCTGTCGCGGTGTGAGCGCGTGGCGGCGGAGCGGCGGAGGGGCGCCACCGACGGGTCGGGGTCCTCGATGGTCTCGACGGTGGTGGTGCTCGTCATGGCGGTGTCCTTCATTCGGTGCGAGTGGATGAGAGAGTTGAGGGATTCAGGCGGATGCGAACTCTGCGGTGGCACCGGTGATGTCGAGCAGGATCTCCTCGAGCGATCGGGAGGTTTCGCTGATCTCGACGATTCGGAGCTGGTGGTCGAACGCGATCTGGGAGACGATGTCGGTGGTGGTGCCGTGCGCCGACAACGTTGGACCTGCCGTGTGGACGGTGATGTCGGCGCGGCTCAACAGGGAGGCCAGTTCGGCCAAGTCGGGGGTGCGAACGTGCACGGTGGTGTCGCCGCGGGCCAGGGTCGTCGCGACCGGTTCGGCGGCGAGCAGTCGTCCTCCGCCGACGACGACGAGGTCGTCGGCGAACATGGCCAGCTCGGCAATCAGGTGGCTCGACACGAACACCGTGCCACCTTGGTCGGCGAACGTGCGCAACGATCCACGTAGCCAGCGGATCCCGTCGGGGTCCAGGCCGTTGGATGGTTCGTCGAGCAGCAGCACGTCGGGTTGGCCCAACAGTGCGCCCGCGAGTGCCAGACGTTGACGCATGCCCAACGAGAAGCCACCGGCGCGCTGTTCGGCGGCGGCGTCGAGGCCGACCTCGTGGAGCACTTCGGCGACCCGACGACGTGGGATGCCGCTGAGGTGGGCGATGGCGTGGAGGTGGCGACGCGCGGTCCTGCCGGGGTGCATGCAGCGGGAATCGAGGACCGAGCCGACGACGCAAGCCGGGCGGAGCAGCTCGGTGTAGCGGACGCCTCGGTAGCGGACCTCACCGCGGTCGGGTCGGGTGAGGCCGACCATCATTCGCATGGTGGTCGACTTGCCGGCGCCGTTCGGTCCGACGAAGCCGGTGACACGGCCGGCGGCCACCTCGAAAGACATGTCATCGACGACGGCGTGCTTGCCGTACCGCTTGGAGAGCTGTGAGACGGTGATCATGAGGTTTCGTTCCGTTCGGATTGTTTAGTGGGTGGTGGTTGGTGGTTGGTCGAACTGGGCGACCGGTGCGACCGAGATCAGCTCGACGCCCTCCGCTGTGAGGTGCGCCATCACGCCGTGGGCCGCGTCGCGGATCTCGCCGCGTGGCTCGAGTGGTGTTCATGTCGGTGGTGTTGATGCCGGTGGTGTTGATGCCGGTGGTGCTTCTGCCGGCACGCCATGTCGGCGTGGCGGAATCGTGGTGATCCCGAACGTCACCTCATTACAATACGCTCCGTAGCGTAACTGAGAGCGATCGAAACTCATCCATGCGAATGTGTGACAGAAGTCGGCGCTACGCTGTCGAGCGTTATGGCGCGACCACGCAGCGAAGCTGCACGCAGGCGTCTCCTCGATGCTGTGCTGGAGATCGTGGCAACCGACAGCGTGGCGGCCGTCACCGCGGATGCGGTCGCTCGACGCTCGGGGGTGGCGAAAACAACGCTGTATCGGCACTTCGGGAGCACCGATGGCTTGGTGTTCGCAGCAGTCGCCGACAGTGTCACCGCCCAGGCGCCGCCCGACACCGGAACGTTACGAGGCGATCTCGAAGCGATCCACCGTCGATATTTGGACGTGGCTTCGTCGCAACAGAACAGGGAACTGTTTGCGTGGATGGTCGCCAAGTCGATCGAGAGCGCCGAGAACCGTGAGCTGTTCCGACGTGTCCGCGTTCAACCTCGTGGCCCGACCACGGTGGCACTCCAGCGAGCGATCGCCCGGGGCGAGGTCGACGCCGACATCGATGTCGACATGGCGATGCACGTCATTCAGGGTCCGCTGATCTCACAGCGCATTGTCGACAACAGCGATGTCTCCGACAGCGACCTGGAACGCATGCTCGACATGACCATCCGCGCTCTCGGTGCGGACGGTATCGACCACAACCAGTGACCCACCGCCTGGCACATCGTGGCGTCTACAGCAGGCGCGTCACCGGGCATGCCGAACGTCAACTGTCCCTGAGCGCTGGTGCCAACGTGCATCGCTTGCCCAGACTCTCCATCGGCGGGTGCCACTTCTCCGTTGACCCGATTGACCGTCGCCGGCAAGACGATCGGATGGCACACGGTCGATCATCACGGCGACGGCCGAATCTCGTTGTCGCTCCGCGCTCCGAACGGCGACAACGAAGCGCTCGTCGCATTGGATCCGACCAAGTTCTTCATGCCTCCCTACGTCGCGCGCCACGGCTACGTCGGCGTCCATCTCGACCGGCCGCACGTCGACTGGGACGAGGTGCGTGAGTTGGTCACCGACGCGTGCATCATCGCCGCGCCGAAGCGGCTGTCGAAGCTGATGCCATAGTGGCGGGTCGCGCTCGTCCCCACCGATCGCCCACCGGGTGAGCGATCTCGCGACCGCCACGTCGGCTCGCTGAACCGGCGTTCCGGGACAGCTCGCCGCCTCGATCGGCTGCGAGGATCACACATGTATTGGGCGTCGTGGGGCAAGGAAACCAGCTTGGATGGCCGGTCTCGCCGTGGCGGCCGTGGTCCACCCGACGTGCTGCTCGGTCACCACGATGCGGTCAGCGCACGCTGCGATGGTCAGGTGTCCTATGTGTCCGTGACCGTGAGGTGGCCGTTTCCGGTGCGGGTCGGTGAGACGGCGATGATGGTACGGCCGTCGAGCGACCGAATGAGCCGGGCGTACTGGGCCCCGATACTCGCTCGGGTGGTGGGGAGGCCCTTGACGATGATGTCGCCGGGATTCGTGCGTGTCTCCAAGAGTGCATCGAGGTCGCCGTCCGGTGCGAGGAATGATCGCTCGACGGCGTGGCCGTCGATGTCGACGAGCGGACCGTCGTCGACCGTCCGACACACGACGAGGGGGAGTCTGAGCCCGGCAGCAAGACGCGCGCCGATGCCAGCCGCGATCTCGGCGCCGGGACGCCCTCCGGGCAGCATGTCGGTGTCGTCGAAGGCGAGCACGACTCGGCGGAAGTTCGTGACCGGGACGGAACGGATGACGAGCACCGGCACCGGCGATCGCAGCAGCAGCGTGTCGACCTGGCGCCCGAAGAACGACTCGCGCCGGGTCGGGCGGCCCTTCCAGCCCAGCACGACGCAGGTCGCGTCGTGCTCGATAGCGGCGTGCACGACACCGGCGGCGGTGCTGGTGTCCAACCGCACCTCGCTACGCGCTTCCGCCCCCCGGGCGAGCACCGTCCGCTCCGCTCCGTCGACGAGGCGCTGACGCGTTTCGCTCACGCCGGTCGGCGATGCCCGGATGTCGAGGACGGTCAACGGGATGACCGTGCCGGCGTCCGCGGAGGTGAGTGCAGCCGCGATGCGGATGGTCGTGTCGTCACCGTCGGGGTCGTGCACGGGAACGAGGACCCGTTTGCCGAGCCGGTCGACCCGGATCGGGGGTGGGGGGAGCCGCGACGCTGCCATGTTCCCGACGAGTGACGACAGTACGCACGTGACGAGGATGACGATGATCACGGCGTTCACGCTCGAGTCACCCAGCAAGCCGATCTCGAAGCCGACGAACACCGCGGCGAGGGTGGCGGCCGCCTGTGCGACCGACAGCGAGAACAACGCACCGATCTCGGCGCGGCGCCACCCGTAGATCCGTCCCGTCAGCACCGCCGCGACCAACTTGCCGACCACGACCGCCACGGTGAACCCCGCCGCGCGGGTCAGCGTCTCGGGATCCGACACGAGCAGCCCGGGGTCCACGAGCATCCCGACCGAGATCATGAACACCGGTGTCAACAGGTTGGAACCGAAGAAGCCGACCTGCCCGGCGAGCGTGCTGCCCGGTACGACGAGCCGGTTCAGCGAGAGCCCCGCCAGGAACGCACCGATGATCGGTTCGACGCCGACCAGCTGCGCCAGACCTGCCGAGCCGAACAAGGCGACCATGACGAACAGGAACCGCGCCGAGCGCTCCTGTCCGATGCTCGCGAAGAACCAGCCGGCGAAACGCGGGAGCCCCACCGTGATCGCCACACCGGCTGCGGCGATCAACGGGAGGACGGTGACGGCGAATGCGGGTGTCAGGTCACCCTGGTGGATCCTGGCGATCACGACCAGCACCAGCAGCGCCGCTGTGTCGGTGATCAACGTGCCACCCAAGCCGACCGTGACCGCACGATTGCTCACGACCCGTGCCCTTTGGAACACCGGATACGACAACAGTGTGTGCGACGACCAGCACGACGCCAACAGCAACGCCGCCAGCCACGAGTAGTCGAGCCACAAATGGATCGCGAGTCCCAAGGCGAATGGTGCGGCGAAGGTCAGCACGCCGAACACGACCGTCTGGCGACGTTCCTCGCGCAGCGTCGCACGGTCCATCTCCAGGCCGGCCTCGAACATCAAGAACAGCAGTCCGGCAGACCCGAGCAGTGCGACCGTGCCGTCACGCTCGATCACACCGAATCCGTACGGCCCGATCGCAATCCCTCCGGCGATCAGCCCGACCAGTCCCGGTACCCGGAACCGCTCCGCCAGACGCGGCATCACCAGCACGATCAGGAACAGGACCGCCAGGACGCCGGCCGCACCCGAGAGAGGAAGATCGAGTTCGAGCACGTGAGGAGGCAACCAGTGTGGTGGTGAAGGCGAGTTGGGGTCCACTCGTCCGCAGAAGTCGCCGTGATCGTACTGCGGCCGCTGCGACCGCCACCTCAGTCACCCCGATAGCGAATCGGCGCAACCTCGGGCATGTTCCATGACGGTGACGCACATAGGCCCTTCGGCATCCGAAGCGATCCTCCTGCCCACAAAGTGCCGCTCGGCCACGATCGAGTCGTCGACCAGTCGAGCACTCAGCGTGATCGCAACGCCTCGCGGCAGTGCGTCAGAGACCCGGCGGTCAGGGGCAGTCCGGCTGCATCGAGCGGAGCTCGTTGTGGGACACCCCGTCGCTCGCGTTCGACAGCTCCACCGGGATCGGATGTGGATCGAGACCGTGTCGGTCGGGCCGTCCGACGCTGCGAGTGAAGCGCCCGCCCGCGCGGCGGGTACTCGCGTTCGCCGGCAACGTGCGGCGTGTCCCGGGTGTCGATCGCTACTCGTGGCTTTCGGCGGGCTTCAGGCTCTTTCGGAGGAAGAATCTGGTGTGTCCGATTGGGTAGTCGTCGAGTTGGCCGAAGACTTCGTATCCGTTGCGTTCGTAGAAGCCAAGCGCCTGGAAGTCGTAGGTGTCGACGTGAACCGACTCCGCCCCGCGGGCGGCTGCCGCTGCTTCGATCATCGTCATCAGGCGAGTTCCGACTCGTGTTCTGCGTGAACCGTCCGCGACCCAGAGATGACCGACGAACAGCCAACCCCAGTGGGTGTAGCCCGAGACGCCGCCAACGAGCCGACTATCCGATCGCGCAACTACCGCAAGCGGCTGGTGGTTCTCCGGAGGAGCGACGAGCTCGTTCGCCTGGACCAGCCGGTGGACGAACTCACGGACGATCGCGGGATCTGGTTGATCGTGTACCTCCCACTCCAAGTCAGTCAGCGGGCATGGCGTGATGATGTCACGGTCGCTGCGAAGCGGCGAGCAGGATTCGCACGGGTCGGCGGGTTGCGTAGCGTGTCGACATGGGCGGACCCACCGACGACGACCGAATCGAGGCGTTGCGACGGTTCCTCGTCGGTCTTGCCCGAGGAAACGACGCCAACCAACTCGTGGTCGAGATCGGCGACCTCCACGTGCGACACAACACGTTCCCTGGTGAAGTGTTCCTGGAGCTTTCCGCTGACGCCCTCCACGCAGCGGGTGCCGCACGAGACGACAGCGTCGCCTACCGAGAGCTGCTGTCGACCCATCTGCCAGAAGTCGAGTTTCGCGGCAAGGAGCACCGACGTATCCAGTACGCGGTGCTCACCGTTTTCGCGTTGCATGGCGGGCTCGAGCCGGATCTGCTCGACGAGGTGAGTTACTGGATCGAGCACTACTGGACGTACGCGCTGTTCGCTGCGGTCGCGATTGTTCGGGCGTGCGCCGCCCGCTCGGACACTCCACTCGAGACGTTCGTGGCCAACCTGGCGACCCCCCACGCCATCGACCTCGATTGACGCCCCACCGAAGACCCGACGGGGGTAGGGGCGGGCTCGGGGGAGCCCGGACGTGGAGCGCCGTTCGTGGACTACGTGCTCGGGCGGGTGCCGAGGTCCCGGAATGGTCGCCAGAGGTAGCCGTCCGGGTCGGCGACGACGAACTGACGGTTGCCTGCCTCGGTGGGGCCGGTCGTTGGCCAGCGGCCGCCAGCGGCGGCGACGTCGACCTGGTACCAGCGTTCCTCCATCGGGATCACGATCTCGGCGCCTCCGTCCATGGCGCGCCGGTGCACCTCGTCGACGTCGTCCACTCGCAGCTGGAAGTTCACGCCACGCCCGAACGGTGGATCGAGCGGCGCCGTTCGGAACCGCCGCCCGGGCCCTGCAGCATCTTGGAGCATCACCTCGACATCGTCGCGTTCGAGGTACACGAAGCGTTCGATGTCACGCTCGAACAGGACCCGGAACCCGAGCACCTCGACGTAGAACCGAAGCGACCTCGCGACATCGACAACGTCGAGTTCCGGCACCAGCATCACGGGGACCATAGCGATCTGCCCACGACCCCGGCCGACGATTACCTGGACGCAGGAGCGGCTCGCCTGTGCGAGAGTTCGGACCGTGAAGACAGTGCTGCTGAGCGAGAACGGGGTCGTGATTCGGTTGGCGCTACTCGACGACTTCGATGCGGTGATGCATCTCTACCGCCAGCTGCACCCCACCGATCCGGTGATCTGTGACGGCTCTGACCAACGAGCGTTCGAGCGCATCATCGACGACCCGTTGCTGAACCTCGTGGTGCTCGAACGCGATGCCCGGATCGTTGCCACGACCTATCTCAACATCATCCCGAACCTCTCACGATCGGCGGCGCCGTACGCCGTGATCGAGAACGTCGTGGTCGACGAGAGCCTTCGCGGGACCGGCATCGGCAAGCAGATCATGGCGGCCACACTGGAGCTGGCCTGGACGGCTGGCTGCTACAAGACGATGCTGATGACGGGATCGAAACGCCCGTCGACGCTCGGCTTCTACCGTGCGTGCGGCTTCGACCAGGACGCCAAGACCGCCTTTCTCGCCAAGCCACCCGCGACCGACTGACAAGCCGGCCAAGACGACGAACCGAACCGCAGCCGCGTTTGAGACAGCATTCAACCGGCGTCATACGCCGGGCACGAGCCTCCCGGTATGCGCCGCGCCCGGCGTTCGGGAGCAATTGACCGTCCGGAACCGCGCCAGTTCGTCACGCTGGCCAGCCAAGTCAGCGTTCTGCTCGCTCGATCCAGTACGTCGGCTGGCGGCGTTCGTGAGCGATCGCAAGCACCACGAGGTCATCGTCAGCGGCGAGGTATGCGATGTAGTACGGGAATCGAGCGATCGTGCTTCGACGGACTTCGAGGTCGTCGGACACCCCTTCGGCCAAGGCTCCAGATCGCGGCCATCGACTGATCGAGTCGATCGCGGCGTCGACCACGCTGAGAAACACGAGTCCCAGCCCCTCGGATCGCTCCTGATACCAGGCTGCGGCGTCGTGAAGTTCTGCGACCGCTTCGTCGAGGAAACGAACCTCGCGCGTCACCCGTTCAGCGAGTCAGTGAGCCGTTGTCGGACCGTTGGCCAGCTCTGGCTACTCGCGCCGCCGGCGATCACACGTCGGGCGCGACGTTCGATCTCCGTCGCCCACGCCGACCGCGCCTGGTCATCGTCCGGAGATGCCGGCTGCTCCAGGCTCACCAAGAGCTCGGCGGCGAGGTCGGCCCGCTCGACCTCGGACAGAGCGAGCGCTTCTCGGCGCAGGTCCTCAGACTTCATGGCCACGATTGAACGCTACCCCATCGATGGGAGTCGCAGCTCGGACATGTGGAGCCCGTCCATCGCCTCCCGGGCCACTCGCGAACCGGCAAGCGTCCCAGAACGCTCAACGTTCCGGCCCGCCGGGGGTGACCTCCAAGTGCCGGTCGGAGACACCCCGAACGTTGTCTGTCACGGCACTAGATCAGCAGGCCACCTCGAACTCGAGCGGCGCGACCTCCGTCCCGAGCTCGC
>REDU01000047.1 GCA_007693335.1 Ilumatobacter sp.
ACACCCTTCTTGATGCCCCACGCGATCTTCCAGTTGATCAGCTTCAGGAACTCGACCTTGGCGTGCACCCGACCGAGGTTCTGCTGCACCCACTCCTGGTCGATCACACGTTGTCCGTCGGCGAGCTTGGTCTCCTTGGCCCAGGCGACGGTCTCGGCCAACGCCGTCTGCACGCCGGCCGGCGAGCAGAGGGCCACCCGCTCGTGGTTGAGCTGCCCCGTCACGAGACGCCAGCCGGCGTTCTCCTCGCCGACCAGTGCCGATGCGGGCACCCGGACGTCTTCGTAGAAGGTCTGGCTGGTGGTGGCGCCGCTCAGTGTGTGGACCGGCGTGAAGCTGAACCCCGGGGTGTCCTTCGGAACCAGGAACACCGACAGGCCCTTGTGCCGCGGGGCCTCGGGATCCGTGCGGGCGGCCAGCCAGATGTAGTCGGCAGCCTCGATGAGACTCGTCCACATCTTCGAGCCGTTGATGACGTACTCGTCACCGTCGCGCTCGGCACGGGTGGTGAGCGACGCGAGGTCGGTGCCGGCGTCGGGCTCGGAGTACCCGATCGCGAAGTGCATCTCGCCCTTCAGGATCTTGGGCAGGAAGAAGTTCCTCTGCTCCTCGGTGCCGTACTCCATGATGGTCGGGCCCACGGTGTTGATCGTGAGGAAGGGCACCGGCGCTCCGGCGATGGCCGCCTCGTCACCGAAGATCAACTGCTCCATCATCGTGCGGTTCTGTCCGCCGTACTCGGTGGGCCAACCGATGCCGAGCCAGCCGTCGTGGCCCATCTGACGGACCACCTCTCGGTACGCGGACTCGCCGCCGTCCTCGTACCCGCTCGCCAGCGCCTCGCGCCGTTCCGGTGTCATCAGCCCGGCGAAGTACTCGCGCAGCTCCTGCTGGAGCCCCTTCTGCTCTGGGGTGTATGCGATCTGCATCGGTGATCCCTCCTGCGCCGCGAACGGTGCGTGAACTCCTGCCCCGAAAGATCTCCGAGGTTGGGTAATTCCTGTAACTCGTTCTATTCTTACTCATCTGAGTGGCCCCGTGTCCACACGGACGGTCTCGAGCCCCACCGACCGAGCGGGCCGCACCCACACAGTGGACGCAGGAGGACGCGTGAACGAGACCGGACCGGCGGCGGCCTCCGTCGCACCGGCCGCGTCGCGTCGGCAGGTCCTGCTCGCGCTCCTGGTCGGGATGGCAGCAACGACGTTCCCGATCTCGGTGCTGGCCGCATCGCTCCCCTCGATCGCCCGGGAGTTCGACACCAGCGAGTCGACCGTCGCGTGGGTGATCAGCCTGCCCACACTCGGCTTCGCCATCGCGATGCCGGTGCTCGGCAAGATGGGCGACCTCTACGGTCACCGCAAGGTGTACCTGTGGGGCTTCACCGCCGCCACGATGTTCGCCGCGCTGACCGCGCTCGCGTGGGACGCCCAGTCGCTGATCGCACTCCGCACGCTCGGTCAGATGACCGGCGCCGCCACGACCCCCGCCGCCATGGCCCTCATCATGACGGTCTACGCCCGGGAGGACCGCGTGCGGGCGATGGGTTGGTGGTCGCTCGTCACGGCAGGATCCCCCACCATCGGCCTCGTCGCCGGCGGTCCGATCATCGAGCTCATCGGATGGAGACCCCTGTTCCTCATCCAGGCGATCCTCGGGCTCGCGGCACTCGTCGCCGCCCGCCGGGTCCTCCCCGAGACCCCCCGCCGCCACACCAGGGGATTCGACATCCCCGGTGCGGCCACGCTGGGCCTCGGCATCGCCGCACTCCTGGTCGCGGTGAACCGGGGTGACGAGTTGGGTTGGACCAGCCCGGCGATCCTCACGGCGTTCGCGCTCACCCCGGTGCTGCTGGCGGCGTTCATCAGGATCGAGCGGCGCTCGCCCAGCCCGCTGCTGCCTCTCGGGATGTTCCTGAGCCGCAACTACACCGTCTCGGTGAGTGTGCAGTTCTTCATCCAGTCCGCCTACATGGGGGGCTTCGTGCTGTCGCCGTTCCTGCTCGACACCGAGTTCGGCTACAGCCCGGCACTGATCACCACGATCATGGTGTCGCGCCCCCTCGCGTTCAGCCTCGCGGGACCGCTCTCCGGACGCGTGACGGTGGTGATCGGCGAGCGACGCGCCGGCATCCTCGCGACCACGACGATGGCGGCGTCGATGGTGATGCTCGCCTACGGCGCCAGCACACGGCAGATCGTTCTCGTGGTGATCGGTCTCGTGATGAGCGGTGCGGGGAACGGCTTCGGCCAGCCGCCGTTCCAGGCGTCGATGGCCAATGCCGTCGACGAGGAGGACCTGGGTATCGCCAGCGCGGCGAAGAACGTCATCGGCCAGATCGGCGCCGCGGTGGGCATCACGCTGATGACCACGTTGCGCTCCGTGGCCGACTCACCCACGACGGGTTTCGCCATCGCCTACTGGACCGGGGCCGCGATCGCACTGGTCGCCGTGGTCATCGCCTTCGGGCTCCAGAGCACCCCTCGTGGCCGAACCGCTGCGCGTCCACCACAACTCAGGCAATGACGTGCGCGGCCCGCAACGCGTCGAGATCGTCGGGCGAACGACCGATCTCGGCGAGGATCTCGTCAGTGTGGTCGCCCACCTCGGGTGGGCCCCAGGCCACCGCGGACGGAGTGCGGTCGAAACGGGGCGCCGGCGCTGCCTGCACCGTCCCGTGGACCTCCTGGAACGACCCACGCGCCACGTTGTGAGGGTGGTGCTCGACCTCCGGGGGGTCGAGCACCGGGGTCACGCAGGCATCGGTCCCCTCGAGCATCGCGCACCACTCGTCGCGGGTGCGGGTCCGGAACACCTCGGCCAGGGCCTTCTTGGCGGCCGGCCACCCAGTGCTGTCCATCTGGGCCGGGAGCACCGACGGATCGATGTCGAGCCGGGCCAACAGATCGGCGTAGAACTGCGGCTCGATCGCGCCGACCGACACGTAGCGACCGTCGGCCGTCTCGTACACGTCGTAGAAGTGGGCACCCGAGTCGAGGAACCCGCGCCCCCGACCCGACCAGTTCTGACGCATGCCGGCGAACAGGGGCGCCATCAGCAGCGCCGTACCGTCGACCATCGCCGCGTCGACCACCTGGCCCTCACCCGTGGTGCGGGCGTGCAGCAGCGCGCCGAGCACCCCGACCACCAGCAGCATGCCGCCACCGCCGAAGTCGCCAACGAGATTGAGCGGTGGCGTCGGAGGCTGCCCCTCGCGCCCGATCGCGCCGAGCGCCCCCCCGATCGAGATGTAGTTGATGTCGTGGCCGGGTGCGGTCGAGAGCGGACCGTCCTGGCCGAAGCCGGTCATCCGGCCGTACACGAGCGCTGCGTTCCGTTCGTGACAGTGGGCGGGCCCGACACCGAGCCGCTCGGTGACCCCGGGCCGGAAGCCCTCGATGAACACGTCGGCGCTCTCACAGAGATCGAGCACCAGCCCGACACCCTCGGGCTGCTTGAGATCGATCGCGATCGAGCGCTTGCCCCGACCCATCACGTCGGACGACCCACCGAAGCCCGCTTGGGGAGCCGTGGGCGGTCGATCGACCCGGATGACGGTGGCGCCGAGATCAGCCAGCAGCATTCCTGCGAACGGAGCTGGCCCGAGTCCCGCCAGCTCCACGATCCTGACACCCTGCAAGGGCCCAACGGTCGCCATCACCGCACCTCCAGCCGTGCCCCCGACAGGGCACATCGACGTCTGACGAGCATGACGATAACCTGTTCTATTTTCGTGACCCAATCCACCGACCGCTCCCGGAGCCCGCATGCCCACTGATCCCGACGTACCGACTCGCTACATCCCCGGCGAGGGGGTGGAAGTGACGGGCGAGGCGCTCTGGCGGGCGTGGATCGATCGCGTCGAGCCGCCCGTCGAGCAGGTCACGGACGGCCTCTGGTCGATCCCGGTCCCCATGCCCGACAACCCGCTGCGCTATGTACTCGTGTACGCCCTCGAGACCGTCGACGGGATCGTGATCGTCGACGCCGGATGGCCCACCGACGAGGCGTGGCAGGGACTCGTCGACGGGTGCCGCACCGCAGGCTTCGACGTGGCCGACGTGCGCGGCGTGCTCGTCACCCACATCCACCCCGACCACGTCGGCCTCGCCAGCCGGGTCCGCGAGGCGTCGGGCGCGTGGATCGCGATGCATCCCGCTGACGCCGCCCTGCTGCACGACCGCTACGGCGACATCGACGATCTGATGGCCGCCCAGCGGGAGCTGATGGCCTGGTCGGGGATCCCCGAACACGAGTTGAACCAGCTGTCGGAGGCGTCAGTCCAGCTGAGCGACTTCATCTCGCTACGTGAGCCGGACGTTCTCCTCGAGGACGGCGACACACCCGATGTGCCGGGCTGGAACCTGCGTGCCGTCTGGACCCCCGGCCACTCCCCCGGTCATCTCTGCTTCCACGAACCCGACCGGCGGTGGCTGTTCTCGGGCGATCACGTGCTGCCTCGCATCACGCCCAACATCTCCGCCCACGCGCAGCAGACGGCCGACCCCCTCACCGACTACTACCGATCGCTCCACAAGGTCCGGGCGCTCGACACCGACGAGGTCTTCCCCGCCCACGAGTACCGCTTCCGCGGCCTGGGCGCACGTGTCGACCACATGATCGAGCACCACGAGGAGCGCCTCGACGAGATCGTCGTGGCGCTCGAGACCTCGCCCGGACTCACCACCTGGGACCTGTCGAGGGGGCTGACCTGGTCACGGTCGTGGTCGGAGATCCCCGCCCACATGCGGCGCGCAGCGAACGGCGAAACCCTCGCGCACCTGCAGGTGCTCGAACACCGCTCGAGAGTGAGCCGACGCCACGAACGTCCCGTCAGATGGTTCGCCGACTGAGACGGCCGCCACATTCCAGCTTGCGTATCAAAAGTGGAATGTGTTCTAATCCTGCCTGTGACGCAAACACGTACCACCACCATCAAACTCGAGTTCCCATACACGAGAACACTCGGTTCGGTGATCGGTGCATTCGCGAAGGGGCTCCGCGACCAACGCCTGCTCGCCAGCCGGACGGCTGACGGCAAGGTCCAGATGCCACCACTCGAGTACGACCCGTTCACGGGGGCGGCCGTCGAGGCCGAACTCGTCGAGGTCGGACCGGGCGGTGTCGTCGAGTCGTGGTCGTGGGTCCCGACGCCGAGCGCCCGACATCCCTACGACCGCCCATTCGGCTTCGGCTTGATCCGGATCGACGGCGCCGACACCTCGATCGTCCACGTGCTCACCGCCGAGACGCCCGACGAGATCAGCGTCGGCATGCGGGTGCAACCACGATGGAAGGACGAGCGCGTCGGCAAGATCGACGACATCGAAGGATGGGAGGCCGAGACATGAGCGATCCAGCCCAGAGCGAAGCTGCCAAGGAAGAGATGGTGATGGACGACTTCGTCTCGCTCACCTACACCGAGCATCTCACCCCGAACCTGCAGCGCTTCGCCGACAACCTGATGAACGGCAAGCTCGTCGGGCACAAGAGCCCCTCGGGCAACGTGTACCTCCCGGGCAAGGGGTACGACCCCCTGACCCTCGAGATCACCACCGAAGACGACGAGATCGAGGTCAGCGACACCGGCACCTTGACGGGGTACACCATCGTCACGCCCGTCCGCTACTACGGCCAGCAGGAGACGGAACCCTTCGTGGTCGCCTCGGTGCTGCTCGACGGCTGCTCGAACGCCATCGGCAGCCAGGACATCTTGAACATTCCCCACGACCAGCTTCGCGCCGGCTTGCGGGTCAAGGCCATCTGGCGCCCTGCCGACCAGCGCAACGTCGATGGGATCACCAACCGGGGCTGGGGAGGATTCGACGGCGTCATCGACGGCTTCGAGCCCACCGGCGAGCCCGACGCACCACTCGAGAAGATCCGGGAGCACATGTTCTGATGCCTGCTGCAACTGACATCGCCATCGTCGCGACCGCACAATCACCGTCGGTCCGCCTGTCACCCCAGAGCGAGGTCCAGATCCTCGTTCCCGCTGTGAACGAGGCCCTCGCACGAGCCGGGATCACTCGTGCCGACGTGGGTTTCACCTGCGCTGGGAGCTGCGACTACCTCACCGGCGGCCCGTTCGCCTTCGTCACCAACCTCGAAGCTGCCGGCGCATGGCCGCCCATCCGCGAATCTCACGTCGAGATGGACGGGGCCTGGGCGCTCTACGAGGCATGGGTCCGGCTGATGCACGGCGACATCGACGTCGCGCTCGTGTTCGGCTCGGGCAAGTCCTCGCCGTCACGCCCGGCCGAGGTGTGGCCGCAGCAGCTCGACCCCTACTTCCTCGCCCCGCTGGGCTTCGATCCCGTGTCGTACGCCGGCATCCAGGCACGAGCACTGCTCGAGTCCGGGAAGGCCACCGAACGCGACTTCGCCGAGGCAGTGGCTCGCAGCCGACGCAACGCCATCGACAATCCCAACGCCCAGCTGAGTGGCGAGTACGACGTCGACGCCCTGCTGTCGGAGCCGTACTACGCCGAGCCGCTCCGCAAGCACGACCTGCCACCGATCAGCGACGGCGCTGCGGCAGTGATCCTGGCCCGCGGCGACAGGGCCCGTGAGCTCACCGACCGACCGGCGTGGATCCGGGGCATGGACCACAGAATCGACCCGCACCAGCCTGGCTTCCGCGACCTCACCACGTCGGCATCCACCACGCTCGCCGCCCGCAAGGCCGGCTACGACGGCGGACCGGTCGACGTGGCCGAGCTCTCGGCCATCTTCAGCCCGCAGGAGATCATCCTGCGCGACGCACTCGGTCTGCCCGAGGGCACCAACGTCAACCCCTCGGGTGGCGCACTCTGCGCCAACGCGATCATGGCCGAAGGCCTGATCCGCTTCATCGAGGCGGCTGACCGCATCATCGACGGCTCGGCGAACCGGGCCATCGCACACGCGACGAACGGACAAGGACTGCAACACAACCTCGTCGCCGTCCTGGAGGGAGAGTGATGGCACAACGTGCAGCAGTGGTGGGCGTCGGTCAGACGCACCACAAGAAGCGTCGCGACGACGTCTCGATCGTCGGCCTCGTCCGTGAAGCAGCCGAGCGGGCGCTCGCCGACGCCGAGTGCGACTGGTCCGACATCGATGCCCTCGTGATCGGCAAGGCGCCCGACGCGTTCGAGGGCATCGTCCAGCCCGAGATCTTCCTGGCGGAGGCACTCGGGGCGGTCGGCAAGCCGATGCTCCGTGTCCACACGGCCGGCAGCGTCGGCGGGTCCACCTTCATCGTCGCGTCACACCTCGTCGAGTCCGGCGTGCATGACCGGGTGCTCTCACTGGCCTGGGAGAAGCAGTCCGAGGGCAACGCCCAGTGGGGCCTCGCCGGCGGACGCAGCGGCGGCGTCGGCGCCGGTGGTGCCTTCGCCCCCTGGATGCGGGCCTACATCGCGAGCTCCGGCGCCCCCGAGTACATCGGGTGGATGGTGGCCGTGAAGGATCGCCTGAACGCGCTGCGCAACCCGTACGCCCACCTGAAGCTCGCCGACATCTCGATCGAGAAGGTCAAGGAGTCGGCGATGTTGTGGGATCCGATCCGCTTCCTCGAGTCGTGCCCGTCGTCCGACGGCGCCGCCGCCGCGGTGATCACCAACGAAGCCGGGGTCTCGGCATCATCGAAGCCGCCGGCCTGGGTGGCAGCCACATCGGTCCGCAGCGAGCTCGGCCAGTTCCCCGGGCGCGACACCGTCAAGCCGCAGGCCGGCGTGGAGTGCGCCCGCGACGTCTACCGGCAAGCGGGGATCACCAATCCTCGCGAGGAGATCGACGTCGCCGAGCTCTACGTGCCGTTCAGCTGGTACGAGCCGATGTGGCTCGAGGGCCACGAGATCGCCGAGCCGGGTCAGGGCTGGGTCATGGTCGACAAGGGCGAGACCGAGATCGGCGGGAGCTTCCCGGTCAACCCGAGCGGCGGCGTGCTGTCGTCGAACCCGATCGGTGCCTCCGGGATGCTCCGCATGATCGAGGCGGCCAACCAGGTCCGCGGGCAGTGTGGCGACTATCAGATCGACGGCGCGCGCACCGCGCTCGCCCAGGCCTACGGCGGTGCCGCCCAGTACTTCGCGATGTCGGTCTTCCGCTCCACCAAGGACTGACGAACGGTGGCGTCCCCGATACTCAGCGAGCGTGAGGGCGGCACCCTCACCCTCACCCTCAACCGACCCCGACGCATGAACGCCTTCACCGGCGCGATGCTCGCGATCATCTCCGACGCACTGTCGGAGGCCGACACCGACGACGACGTGCGGTGCATCATCCTGACCGGTGCCGAGGGGAACTTCTCGTCGGGAATGGATCTGCGTGCGATGGCGGGCGACCCCGACGACGACACCGGATTCGACATGGGCGAACGGTTGAAGACCGACCCGACGTTCATCGACCGCGGGTTCTTGAAGCGCGGTCGGCCCAACAAGCCCATCATCGCTGCCGTCGAGGGTGTCGCCATCGCCGGCGGTACCGAGATCCTCCTCGGTACCGACATCCGCGTCGCCGGTGAGAGCGCCAAGTTCGGCGTGTCCGAAGCGCGCTGGTCGCTCTATCCGATGATGGGTTCGGCCGTGCGTCTTCCCAAGCAGATCTCACACACCAAGGCCGCTGAGATCCTGCTGACCGGCAAGCACATCTCGGCCACGGAAGCCGAGCGCATCGGGCTGATCGGGCACGTGGTGCCCGACGGCCAGGCGCTGTCGAAGGCGCAAGAGATCGCTGCAGAGATCTGTGCCAACGGACCGCTCGCGGTCGAGGCGATCCTGAAGACGATCCGCGAGACCGTGGGGATGACCGAAGAGGAAGGCTTCGAGCACGAGGCCGACCGTGGTCGGGCGGTGTTCGCATCCGACGACGCCAAGGAAGGCCCGAAAGCCTTCGCCGAGAAGCGCACCCCCAACTTCCAGCGCCGCTAGCGCCGGGCGGCCTGACGCCCGGCCCCGGCGTCGAGGGGCATCTGATCGTCCCGCGCTCGTCCATCCCGGACGACGACTCTCCGCACCCTGCTAGCTCGGGTCGAACCGGGCGACGGGCTCACGGGCGGTGACGGTGCCCGTCCGGCCGATCTGCTCCTCGGTCACGAAGTCGGCGAGGATCTCGACCGGGGTGTTCGCGAGGAACCTGGCGCCGTCGTCGTAGCGACCGAGCACGATGCCCCGTTCGGGTGCACCCTCGCGGTCGTAGCGCACCGTGTAGGTCTCGATCGTTCCGCGGGCATCACGAGCGACCGGCTCGAGCGGGCGGGTCGGGAAGCGCGTCGACGGCAGCGGACGCTCACCCCAGCCCTGCGGGCGCCGATCGAAGGGCTCCGTCGACCACACGCTCGCAGCGTGCTTGGTCAGGTAGAAGCCGTTCCCCGTCACGAGACCCACGTCGCCGGGCTGCTCGCGGAGTCGCTCGGTCATCGTCGACAGCGACAACAGCGTGTAGGCCGACGCCGGTCCACCCGCGTACGGCAACCCACCCGTCACGGTGAAGCCGCGAGGGTCATCCACATCGAGATCGAGCATCCGCACCGCCATCTCGACAGCGGCTGGGAAGCAGCTGTAGAAGTCGATCAGCGCCACGTCGTCGATCCCCACGTTCGCCTCGGCGAGTGCCGGCAGGTGCGAGTCGAGCATCGACGGCGTGGCGGCGAAGTCGGGCCGAGTGCTGACGTAGAACGCCTCCTCTGCAGCATCTGCCCCTCCCCCCCAGCGGACCCATCGATCCTCGGGCACCCCGAGTTCGCGTGCGCGTTCCACGGAGGTGACGAGCAGGGCGGCGGCCTGGTCGGTGTTGAGGATCGCGTTCAGGTACTTGGTGTACGGCGTCGCGATCATCCGGTTCGTGGGTGACGGCGTGACCAGCTCTTCTGCCGTGCGCGCGGTGGGATACCAGGCGTGAGGGTTCGCGGCGGCCACATCGGTGAAGCGTGCGAACAGGCGACCGATGACGGCGAGGTGCTCGTCGAGCGAGCGGCCGTAGTGGGCGCGGAGCGCGTTCTCGAACAGCGGGTACCCGGAGGGCGGTTTGTCGATCCCCGCGGCCACCTCGAGCGGCGTCTGCCCCTCCACCCGCCTGCCGAGACGGTGAGGTTCCCCGGGAGCGTCATCGCTCCACGTCAGCACGTTCCCGAGCCGGCCGGCCAACTCGGTGGTCCTCATCAGATTGGCACCGACGAGCAGCGCCGCAGAGGTGCGCCCGGCAAGGATCTCGCGTGCGAGCCAGTTCACACCGACCACGCCGGCCTCGCCGCCGTTCCCGGTGTGAACCGGGCGGGCCTCTGGCGCGCCGATGCGAGCGGCGAGCGCGCCCGCCTGGTTCGTCGCTTCCCAGTGCGCGACCGGGATCGTCACGACCGTGTCGACCGCCGTCAACGAGACACCGCCGGCGTCGATGGCCGCCTGTCGTGCGACGTCGACGAGCAGGTCGATCGGCTTCACGGGACGCGTCGGATCAGGATGCCGATTGCTGCGCTGCGCGACGCCGATGACGACAGGAGTGCGGAGATCCTCGCTCATGAGGACCATCATACGACTTACTGTAGTCAGATTCTAGTTCAAGAGGATTCCGGCTTCGCTATCATCACGTCGTGACGCAATTTCCCGACTCCAGCCCGGTCGGTGCCAGCCGGGTACATCCCGTGGCGGTCGACCTGGCCCTCACCGGACCACTCGCCGAAGCCGGTCGGCGCACCGCCGAACTCGCTGATCTCGGAGCCGATGGGGTGTTCACCTTCGAGGGCGCCCACGACGTGTTCGCGCCACTCGTTCTCGCAGCAGCGGCAGCACCTGTCCACGTCTACCCAGGCGTGGCGATCGCGCTCCCTCGCAGCCCGATGCATCTCGCGAACATCGCGTGGGATCTCCAGGAGCTCTCGGGTGGGCGGTTCCTGCTCGGGCTCGGCTCCCAGATCAGGGCTCACATCGTCAAGCGCTTCAGCGCTGAGTTCGACCCGCCCGCCCCCCGCCTCCGCGAGCTCGTCCTGGCGGTGAAGGCGATCCTCCACGCCTGGCAGACCGGCGGCGACCTCGATTTCCGGGGCGAGTACTACCAGCACACGCTGATGACCCCCACCTTCGATCCCGGCCCGAATCCGCACGGTGTGCCGCCGGTGATCCTCGCGGCGGTCGGTCCGGTCATGACCCGGCTGGCGGGCGAGGTGGCCGACGGAGCGATCCTCCACCCGTTCCACACCTCCCGGTTCGTGCGCGAGCGGTGGCTGCCCCTGATCCACGCCGGAGCGGAGCGCGCCGGCCGACCCGCCGGCGATCACCACCTCCTCGCCCAGATCATCCTCGTCACCGGCCGCGACGCAACGGAGATGGATCTTGCCGCCGAGCGTGCCAGGGGACTGCTCGCGTTCTACGCGTCCACGCCGGCGTATCGTCCCCCGCTCGATCTCGAGGGCTGGGGCGACATCCAACCCGAGCTGAACCGCCTCTCGAAGGCGCAGCGCTGGGCGGACATGCCGGCTGTCATCGACGACACGGTGCTCGACGCGTTCACGGTCCGCGCCGAGCCCTCAGCGGTGGGAGGCGTCGCCCGCGAGCGGCTGGGTCCGGCCTTCGACCGCGTGGCGCTCTCGATCCCCGGGCCGATCGACGACGAGGTGCTCGGCGCCGTCATCGACGGCTTCCACTGAGCCGGCTCAGCGCCTCACTTGGGGAGCTGGTTGAACGGCACGCCCTTGTCGACGCGGACGTCGCCGGGCAGGCCCAGCACGCGCTCGCCGATGATGTTGCGCTGCACCTGGTCGGTGCCACCGCCGATCCTGGCCGACCACTGGTTGAGCAGCCTCTGGTTCCAGGACCGGAGCTCGTCGTCGTTGTCGGGGAGCAGCGTGCCGTACGGACCGGCGATGGCCACGCCGACGTCTCCGAGTTGCTCGAGGAGCGCCGAGTAGCCGAGCTTCGCGACCGAACTCTCCGGACCCGGTGGGCGGCCTTGGCTGAGCGCCGTCTGTGAACGCCAGCCGAGGTACTTCAGGACCTCGACGCGCATGTAGACGGATGCCAACGCCTGACGCACCACCGGATCGTCGGTGCCACCGAAGCGCCGAGCGAAGCTCAACAACTCGCCGAACGTGTCGCCACCACCACCGGCGATGAGCGTGCGTTCGTTCGTGAGGGTGGTCATGGTGCACGCCCACCCCCCGTTGACCTCGCCCACCACGTTCTCCGCGGGGATCCGCACATCGGTCAGGAAGACCTCGTTGAAGTGGGCGGTACCGGTGATCTGCTTGATCGGTCGGATCTCGATGCCGGGTGACCGCATGTCGAGCAGGAAGTAGGTGATGCCGCGATGCTTGGGCACGTCGGGATCGGTGCGCGCCAGCAGGATGCCCCAGTCGCTGTAGTGCGCGCTCGACGTCCAGACCTTCTGGCCGTTGACCACGAACTCGTCGCCATCGCGGATGGCCCGCGTCTGCAGCCCGGCGAGGTCCGACCCGGCGCCAGGCTCGCTGAAGAGCTGGCACCACACCTCGTCGCCGCGCAGCATCGGCCGCAGGAACCGCTCCTTCTGCTGCTCGGTGCCGTGGGCGATGATGGTGGGGCCGGCCATGCCGATCCCCTGAGCGAACACGCCGGCAGGGGCGTCGAACTTGGCCTGCTCCTGCAAGAAGACGCGCTGCTGGAGCGACGTGCCACCACGACCCCCGTACTCCTCGGGCCAGGTGATGCCGGCCCAGCCGTGGTCGGCGAGGGTCGCCTGCCACTCCTTGGCTTCTTTGACGTGGTGCGCCTCCTCCTCGGAGTAGGCATCGGACAACCCACCACGCTGATGGGTGTCTTCACCACGGGGCCGGGCGTGCTGTTCGAGCCACGCCCGGGCCTCGGCCCGGTACGCGGCTTCTTCTGGGGTGTCGTCGAAGTTCATCGGGCTCAGGCCGCCGAGGTGACGACGCCCTTCATGAGCGCGTCGTTCGGGTTCTCCGGGAGTTCGGTGAGCGGCTCGGCGAGTTCCTCGACCGACGGTCCGACAGCAGCCGTGTATGGCGCCAACTTGTCGAGATCGAAGCCGTACAGGTCAGCGGCGTTCCCCGACAGCAGCCGAGCGAGTTCATCCGGTGCCACGCCCGGGAACACCTGACGAAGGTGCTCACGGGTGAAGGGGTACGTGCCCTCGTCATGGGGGTAGTCCGAACCCCACATGAACCGGTCGGGACCGAGCGCGTCGCGGGCTGCCGCGTCGGCGGGTCCGGGCTGGCTGACACCCATCCAGCAGTTCTGGTGGAAGACCTCGGTGGCGGTCATCGTGCGCTTGTTGCCGTCGGTGTAGCGGATCTCGCCGGTGGCACCGGTGTCGCGGATCTTGATGATCATGTCGTCGAGTCGCTTCAGCAGCGGTGGCACCCAGGCGCAGCCCGTCTCCGTCATCACGAACTTCAACTTCGGGAAACGCTCGAAGACCCCACCGAGCAGCAGGTGGACGAACGGGCGCTGGGAGAAGAAACCCACTTCGTTGATGTACAGCAGCATCGAGAACGGGTAGTTCCCGTAGTCGGGTGCCCCGGTGCCCCCGTGGACCTGGACCGGGATCTCGTTGTCCTCGAGGAACTTCCACAGTCGGTCGTAGTCGGGGTCGTAGAGCGGCTTGATCCAGGTGCAGTCCGGTGGGAGGTTCGGGATCAGGGCGCCGCCGCGGAGGTTGTTCTCCTTGATGAACTTCGCATCCTCGATGGCATCGTCGATGTCGTTGACGAAGATCTGGCCGATCCCTGCCCGACGTTCGGGCGCTTCGGCGACGAAGTCGACCAACCAGCGGTTGTGGGCGCGGATCCCGGCGAGACGGTGCTGGTACTCCTCGGGCTTCGGCGGCTGCGCGAACAGCACGAAGCTCGGGAAGAACGGCGGGACCGTGTTCGGGAAGATCACCTCGCCGACGACACCGTCGGACTCCTGTTCCTGCCAGCGACGCTCGCTGTCCCAGTTCCGGGCGCGACGATCGTCCTTCAGGTCCTTGAACGGGTTCTTGTACTTGCCACGCCACGCGTCGAAGTCCTCGTGGAATGCCGGATCGAGGTACTCGCGGTACTGCGCGTGGCTGCCGCCGGCGTGGGTGTCGGCAGAGATGATGGCGTACTTGCCATCGACGACGGTTGCTGACATGGCGATCTCCTCCTGGCACGTCGGGGCTCGACGCAGACGAAATTGTAGAACAGTCTTTCACTTCGTGGCCATATGAACCGACCAGTTGATGCGTGGCACTCTATCTTGATCTAGAATGCATTTCTAGTTCTGCACGCGAAATCGCTGCAGACGCGCGAAGCTCGGGGATCCGACCCCGGCAGAGGGAGTACGCACATGGGCATGCCGACCGACATCGGGATCGTCGACCTCGGGATCGGGTTCCCGTTCCAGAGCGTCGAGGCCAAGATGGCGACCTACGACTTCTTCCGGCCGCTGCTCAAGGACGCGCAGAGCCAGAAGGAGTTCGAATTCCCGGCCCAGTACATGTTCAAGGACGTCCCCGACATCATCTCCCCCGACGATGATCCGGTGCAGTGGATCGTCGACAAGATGGACGCCTTCAACATCGACATCGGGGTGACCGGTCTGTCCGAGAACGGGATCAGGGCCAAGCGGGAACATCCCGGGCGGTTCTTCCTGACGGGCCGGGCCGATCCGAACCGGGGGATGCAGACCCTCCGGGAGATGGAGGAGGCCAAGGCCGAACACGACATCGTGGCCGTCTCGACGTTCCCCTCGGGCACGTTCCCCCAGGTGGCCGTCAACGACAAGAAGATGTACCCGATCTACATGAAGTGTGTGGAACTCGGCATCCCCATCTGCATCAACGGCGGCGTGGTCGGACCCCGCATGCCGAGCTGGCCGCAGTACGTCGAGCACTTCGACGAGGTGTGCTACGACTTCCCCGACCTCACCATGGTGATGATGCACGGTGGCGAGCCGTGGACGTTCCTCGCCTGGAAGCTGATGCTCAAGTGGCCGGGCCTCCACTACATGACGAGCGCCTTCGCCCCCAAGCACTACCCCAAGGACATCATCGACTTCGCCAACACGCGCGGTGCCGACAAGGTGATGTACTGCGGCTACTTCCCCGCCGGCCTCACACTCGAGCGTCAGTTCCGCGACATGCCGAACGTGCCGTTCGAGGACCACGTCTGGCCGAAGTTCCTCCGCGAGAACGCTCTGCGGGTGTTCGGCCTCGACAGTCCCGACCGCCGCTGAACCCCTCGCCCTGCGCCCCTCGGCTGCTCAGCCGGGGCTCAGGCGAGCTTGCCGTGGTCCCAGCTGACCACCCGATCGAGATGCAGCTTGACCACGACTCGCTTGTTGAGCATCGCCTCGACGAACGGCCGCATCTCCTCGGTGTAGGGCGCCTGATACCGCTCGAACACGCTCACACCGAGCTCCCAGATCCGGTCGGGGTCCTCGACGATCTCCGCTCGGCCCACGAGCTCGACCCCTCGGAGTTCCTCGTACGAGTCACCGTCCTCGACCATCATCGTCATGGTCGGGTTCCGACGCAGGTTCTTGACCTTCTGGGACTTCGATTTGGTCTCGATGGCCACCGCTCCCTCGAGGAAGCCGTACCACATCGCCACGGCGTGGATGGTGCCGTCGTGGTTGATGGTGCACATCGTCATCGTCCGGCGTCCCGACAGGAACTCGTCGATCTCGGCCTGGGTCATCTTGATGCGGTCGCGTTGCTTCACGCCGGCGGTCCCTGATTCGCTCATGACGCATCAGTCAACCACACGTGATCCCTCCGTCAACAGCCGAACTAGAATCGGTTCTCGTGAGAGCCGACGACCTCCTCCAGCCACTGGGCACGGTGCACGCCGAGTTGGCGCCCGGTGTCCGGGCCACCGAGATCTACACGATGGAGGGGATGCTCGGGCTGCTGTGGCACGGGCCGATCGATGCAGAGCACCTCGTGGTGGCGTGCCCCGGGGGCATGGGGGGCTATCTCGGACCAGGAACCGGCCTCTACCCCGCGCTCGCCCGCCGGCTCGCCCGCCACGACGTCGCAACCGTGGTGGTCGACTACCGGTCCGCCTCGCGTCTCGAGATGTGCGTGCTCGACGCCATCGTGGCGGTCGATCTCGCCGCCGGGAGAGGTGCGGAACGAGTGATCGCACTCGGCCACTCGTTCGGTGGAGCAGTGGCGGTGAACGTGGGCCTCGCCCTGCCGGGTGCGGTGATCGGCGTCTGCACGCTGTCGACGCAGTCCGCCGGCTGCGAAGGAGCGGCCGGCTTGGCACCGCGCCCGTTCCTGCTGCTGCACGGCGAGCACGACGAGATCCTCCCTGCCGAGACGAGCGAGGTCGTGCGTGGACTCGCCGACGGCCACGGCGAGGTGGAGATCCTGCCCGGGGAGGGCCACGGTCTCGCCGGGTGCTCCGACGCACTCGTGGATCGGCTGGGCGACTGGGCCATCTCGGTGTTCGGGCACCCCGTTTCCCCTCCCAAGTAGAATCTGTTCTATTCTGGTGTCCGTCATGACACGGTCACCCACCACGGAGCGGAGAGAACCATGAAGCTCGGTCTGCAACTCGGCTACTGGCAGGCACAGAAGCCCACCGACCATCTCGAGAAGGTGCTCGAGGCCGAGAAACTCGGCTACGACATCGTGTTCACGGCTGAATCGTGGGGGTCCGACGCGTACACGCCACTCTCGTGGTGGGGCGCCCACACCTCGCGCATCCGGTTGGGGACGGCCGTCGTGCAGATCTCGGGTCGTACGCCCACATCGACGGCCATGCACTCGCTGACCCTCGACCATCTCTCCGACGGACGCCATGTGCTCGGCCTCGGCCTGTCGGGACCCCAGGTGGTCGAGGGCTGGTACGGCCAGCCGTTCGGCAAGCCGCTCGCACGCACCCGTGAATACATCGACATCATCCGCCAGGTGATGCGTCGCGAGGGCCCGGTCACGAACGACGGGCCGCACTACCCACTGCCGTTCACCGGAGAGAACTCGGTCGGTCTCGGCAAGCCGCTCAAGCCGATCGTGCACCCACTCCGTGCCGACCTACCGATCTGGCTCGGCAGCGAAGGCCCGAAGAACGTGGCCCTCACTGCCGAGATCGCCGATGGGTGGCTGCCCATCTACTACGCGCCGCGCGTGCACAAGATGTACGACGAGTGGCTGGATGAGGGATTCGCCCGTGCCGGCGCCCGCCGGACACGCGAGACCTTCGAGGTCGCGGCCAACTGCGGAGTGGTCGTGACCGACGACCGCGACGCGATGCTCGACCAGATGAAGCCGGGCCTCGCCTTCTACATCGGCGGGATGGGGTCCAAGGAGATGAACTTCCACAAGAACGTCTTCGCCCGCATGGGGTACGAGAAGGAAGCCGAGGAGATCCAGGACCTGTTCTTCGACGGTGAACGCGAGCGCGCCGTCGCCGCCGTGCCCCGCCAGGCCGTGGCCGACATCAACCTCGTCGGGACCGTCGACCAGATCCGCGACGAGCTTCCTGCTTGGGAAGAAGCCGGTGTCACCCATCTCGTCATCGGTGGCGGCAGCATCGAACAGATCCGACTCGTCGCAGAGGTCATCCTCGGCGCCTGACGCGATCCGTCTGCTCGGGGATCCACCGCACGAGCACCAGACACGACAGGGCGATCACACCGAGGAAGGCGAAGGAGATCTCGAGACCCGTCGGCACGTCGGGCGACAGCGAGACGACGAGCACCACGAACGCCACCCCGACCGCGCCACCGACCGACCGGAACGTTCCTCGCAGACCTGAGATCGACGCGACGCGGTCGGGTGCGCGGTCGATCCCCACGTTGTTGAGCGGCGGGCCGATCAACCCGTACGCAACGCCCACCAACGTGGCGACCAGCGTCATCCAGGCGAAGTCGCTGAACCGGATCCCGAGGAACATCGGGGTCACGAGGCCGAGCGAGAGCACGAGTGCACTCGCGCCGATCAGCGTGAAACCAGCGGCGATGGGCCGCCGGAACCCGACGCGATCGAGGAGCAGAGCAACCACCGCCGACACCGCCACCATCGCGATCGCACGCGGCGTCAACACCAGGCCGCTGACAGTCGGCGACATCTCGTATCGAGTCTGCACATAGAGCGGGATGAACCCGAACAGACCGACCAGTGCAGCCCCGTACAGAAAGCTCAACCCGTTCGCGACGGCGAAGTCGCGGTCCTTGAGCAGGTCGATGTCGATGATCGGTCGTGGCGTTCGGCGCTCGTGACGGGCGAAGGCCACCGCGAGCAGCACCGACATCGCGAGCACTCCGACCACCAGCACGACGGCCGAATCGCCGCCGAGCTCGGTGAGGCCGTACACGAACGTGGCCACCACCGCAGCGAGCAGCGCTGCGCCACGGAGATCGATCGGAGCGGTGGAGCGCCGTGGTATCGACGGGAGCACGACGAAGGCCCCCGCTGCCATGGCGACGCCGACGGGGACGTTCACGAGGAAGGTGGCGCGCCAGCCGAACTGCTCGACGATGACGCCGCCGAGGTTCGGACCGACGAGGGTCCCGATCGGGACCATCGACGACAGCAGCCCCACGGCCTGCGCCCGTCGCTCGGGGAACGCCGCAGCCACGAGCGCGAACGACGTCGGCATCATCAGCCCGGCGGCCGCCCCCTGGAAGGCGCGGGCGAGGATGAGCAGGTACACGTTCGGCGCGACCGCGCACGCCAGCGAGGCCACTGCGAAACCCGAGAGCCCGGCGGCGAACAAGGTGCGGCTCCCGAGACGGTCGCCGAGCTTGCCGGCGATCGGCTGCACCGACGCTGACGCGACGGTGAAGGCGGTGATGACCCATCCCACCCACCGCAGCGGCGCCGAGAGGTCGTCGACCATGTCGGCCAGTCCGACCGACACCATGTGGTACTGCAGCGCCGTGACGAGCAACGGCACGCAGACGAAGACATACGTGAGCCGGGGACCGAGAGCGACCCGGGGGCGTTGGGCGTCGAGCGACGTGGTCAGACGGGGCGGCGTTGCGAGAGCGCGATGCCGTTGTCGCGCATGACGAGTCTCGCGTCGTCGTCGCTGAAGTCGAAGTTCTTGAGATCCTTGATGTACGCCGACGGATCTGCGAGCCCCTCGGCGTGCGGGAAGTCGGAGCCCATGAGCATCCGCTCCGCACCGATCAACTCGCGGAGCTGACCCAACTCGTCCTCGTAGTACGGCGAGACGTAGCAGTGGCGCCGGAACGTGTCACGCGGATCCTCGGGGAACGCGTGTGGCACCTGCCCCCAGGCCTTCTTGAGCTTCTGGTCGAGGTGGAACACCCAGTCTGAGCCCGTCTCGATGGCCGCGATCCGCAGGTTGGGGAAGCGGGCGAAGTGGTGATGGGCGAGCAGATTGGCGAAGAAGTCCTGCGTGGGGCTGAACGACGCCAGCGAGCGGAAGGCGCTCTGCCGGAAGGCCTGCATCTGGTCCTTCTCACCCCAGTCCTTCAGGTAGTTGCTGTACCAGCTGTCGCCGCCGTGGACCACCACCGTGACCCCGGCGTCGTTGATCTTCTGCCAGAACGCATCGAGCGAGGGGTCCGACGGCGACATGCCACCACTCGGGGTCATCACCGGGCCGGGCATGACGAGCACGAAGCGGGCATCGCGGTCGAGTGCCCAGTCGAGCTCCGCGACGGCGGCGTCGGGGTCGACGAGCGTGAAGATGGGGGCAGCGAAGATGCGTTCCTGGTGGGCGAAGCCCCAGTCCTCGTCCATCCAACGGTTGAACGCGCGGAACGCGGCAACCAGCGCCTCGGGGTCGTGCAGCAGCGCCTGTTCCATACCGACGCCGAGCGTCGGCAGGAAGATCGCCCCCTGCATCCCCTGCTCGTCCATCAGCGCGAGGCGGGCGTCACGGTCTCGGTATTCGGGGCGATCGGCGATCCGGTCGAGCTCACCGAACAGCTCGCGCGTGCTCTGACCCTTCGGGTTGCGCCCGCGGAAGTACTCATCGAGTGCGCCCGGCTTCGACACCGGATCGAACGTGGGGTTGGGGATGAAGCGGTTGATCTTCTCCCCGACCATCAACCGGGTCTTGCCCTCGACCTCGACCCACTGCATGGCGCGCTTCTTGAACTGCGGCTCGATGTGTCGGGTGAAGGCGTCGAGCGCCTCGTAGAAATGGTTGTCGCAATCGAAGTACTGGAAATCCACGTTCGACACGTCGATCCCCTCCTTTGGTGGAAGATGAAGATGAGAACCCTATTCTAGTTGAACTTCGCTCAGAGCGACAGTTCGACCACGTCGTCGGGAACCGTCAGTTCGGCGTCGGTGACCTGCTGCACCTCGTCGGGCGTCCACCCCGAGAGCACCTCGCGCAAGACGAGGCCGTCGGGGGTGACGTCGACCACCGCGATGTCGGTGATGACGCGACTCACGCACGTGGGCGCGGTGATCGGGAGGTCGACCTGCTGCATGATCTTCGACGCGCCCGACTTGGTCCGGTGCGTCATCAACACGACCACCTTCTTCGCGCAGTAGGCGAGGTCCTGGGCGCCACCGATGCTGCCGACCACCTTGCCCGGCGGGTGGTAGTTGGCGAGATCGCCGTTCGCCCCGACCTGGAGCGAGCCGAGCATGGTGACGTCGATCCAGCCGCCCCGGATCAGCGCGAACGAGTCGTCGTGCGACATGAACGACATGCCCGGCGCACGCTCGACCGGCTGACCGCCGGCGTTGACACAGTTCGGATCGACCGCATCGGCGTCGTCGATCACGCGGCCGTACCCGATGATGCCGTTCTCGGTATGGAACATGACCTCGCGTTCGGGCTCGACGAACGCCGACACCAGCATGGGGATGCCCATACCGAGGTTCACGATCATGCCCTCACGTACGTCTTGGCTGGCTCGCATCGCCATCGACCACTCGTCGAGACGGGGCTTGTCCTCGAAGTTCGTCATCACACATCCTCCATCGTTCGAATGATCGTTCGGACCGCGATCTCCGTCGAGGTCGAGCGGCTCAACACGGGGTCTCCCACGACGTTGACATGGTTGCTGGCCGCACGACCACCCGCTGGACGTACGGAGCGGCCGTCACGATGCATTCGGGATCGAGCTCGCCCAACTCGACCACCTCGTCGACCTCGGCGATCGTCAGGTGGGCGGCGCCTGCCATCGTGGCGTTGAACGTGCGCGCCGTTCCCTTGTACACGAGGTTGCCGTAACGGTCGGCCTTGTGCGCCCGGATGATCGACACGTCGGCCTTGAGCGCGTGCTCGAGCACGTGGGGGCGACCGTCGAAGTCGCGGACCTCCTTGCCCTCGGCCACGACCGTGCCCACCCCGACGGGTGTGTAGAACGCGGCAATCCCTGCACGGGCGGCGCGAATGCGCTCGGCGAGCGATCCCTGACCGATGAGCTCGAGCTCGACCTTGCCCTCGTTGAGCAGTGTCTCGAACGGCACCTCGAGACCCCGGTTCAACACGGGGAAGGCGTAGATGCCCTTGGCCACCTGGCCCCGCTGCACGAGCAGCCCGGGCGACACGTAGTCGTCGGGGTACTTGATGATGCCGAGGTTGGCATCTTTCATCATCTTCAGCTGGTCCTCGCTGAACCCCGAGTGGTTCCCGGTGAGCGTGAGGCCCGAGACCCCGCTCCGGGCCAACGCGGCGATCAGATAACTCGGGTACTCGGCCGCTGTGCCGAAACCTCCGACGTGGATCATCGACCCATCGACCACGTCGGCCACCGCGGCGTCGAACGTGTCGAACACTTTGTTGACTGGCATCGAATTCCCCTCGAAGACGACAGCTCTCGGCTTCACGAGAGACTGGAACACGTTCTACAATAGCCGAACTCGATCAGGGGCGCGAATCGTGCGACCCAGCCGGACAAGGAGATCACCGTGGACATCGACTACCCGGCGTTCGACGCCGACAATCACTATTACGAGGCGCTCGATGCATTCACCCGTCATCTCGACCCGAAGCTCGGGCCGCGTTGCGTGCAGTGGGCCACGATCGACGGACGGCAGTACCACGTCGTGGGCGGCAAGGTGAGCCGCGCCGTGATCAACCCGACGTTCGACCCGATCGCCAAGGCCGGCGCGATGCACGAGTACTTCCGTGGCAACCCCGACGGCAAGTCCCCCCTCGAGTTCCTGAAAGAGCGCGAGCCGATCCCCGCCCACTACCGCGAGCCCGGCGCCCGCCTCGAGATCATGGACCGTCAGGGTCTCGAGAAGATCTGGTTGTTCCCGACGCTCGGCATGCTCTACGAAGAGGTCCTCAAGGACGATCCCCAAGGGGTCGCACTGACGTTCAGCGCGTTCAACCGCTGGCTCGAGGAGGACTGGGGCTTCGCCCACCAGGACCGCATCTTCGCCGCGCCCTACATCTCGCTGTGCGACGTCGACTGGGCGGTGAGCGAGCTCGAGTGGGCGCTCGACAAGGGCGCCCACGTGCTGGTCATGCGCCCTGCCGCACCGACCACGACCACCGGCCAGCGTTCGCCGTTCCACCCCTCGTTCGACCCGTTCTGGGCGCGTGTGAACGAAGCGGGCATCCCTGTGGTCGTGCACGCCGGCGACAGCGGCTACCACTCACAGGGCTACGCCGACGACAAGTTCGCCGCCTCGTTCGGCGGCGGCTGGACACCGAGCATCCGCTCGTTCGCCATCGAGCGGGCGGCCTTCGACTTCTTGATCACCTCGGTGTTCGAGAGTGCGTTCACTCGATTCCCGAACCTGCGCATCGCCTCGATCGAGAACGGCTCGGACTTCCTGGGCGACCTGTTCAAGAAGCTGCGCTCGACCGCCAAGAAGATGCCGGGTTGGGCCAAGGACGACCCGGTCGACGTGTACCGCCGCCACATCTGGATGAACCCGTTCTGGGAGGACGACCCGTACGAGATCGTCGACCTGATGGGTCCGGACCGGGTGATCTTCGGGAGCGACTGGCCCCACATCGAGGGCATGCCCCAGCCGCTCGACTACCTGAACGAGCTGAAGGAGTTCGACGACGAGACCGTCCGCAAGATCGTCCACGACAACGTCAGCGAACTCAACCAGCTGCGGCCCCTCTGAGCCGCAGCTCGGCGGCTCAGCTCAGCCCGAGGACGCGGAGTGCGTTCTCGCGGAGGAACTTGGGCCAGACGTCGTCCTTGAACGGTACGTTCGGCATCTCGGTCATGATCCGCTCGAGCGAGAGGCCCATCGGGAAGTAGCCGGCGTAGATCACCTTGTCGGCGCCGCGGGTGTTGGCGTAGTCGATGATGTTCTTGGGGTAGTACTTCGGAGCGAACGCGCTGGTCGAGTAGTGCAGGCCGGGCCACTTGAGCATCAGCTTCCAGGCGAGATCGGTCCACGGCTCGCAGCCGTGCCGGGTCACGAAGGTGAGCTCGGGGAAGTCGTACATCACCTCGTCGATGAGCTCGACGCGCTGGGGTTCCATCTTGAGCCGCGGGCCCGGGACGCCGGCACAGCAGAAGACCGGGATGCCGAGTTCACACGCCTTGGCGTACAGCGGGTACATCTTCTTGTCGTTGATCGCCACCTGCGGGAACGTGCCCGACGGGAAGCACGAGACGGCCCGGACGCCGTAGGTCTCGAATTCGTGGACGAGCTTGCGGACCGCGTCCATCCCGGCATTCGGATCGAAACCCGTCGAGGGGATGAAGCGATCGGGGTAGCGCTTCAGGGCGTCGGTGCCGCTGCCGCCCTCGTCGCCCACGCCGATCATCCCGCGCTCGATCCCCCAGTGGTCCATCTCCTGGAGCGTGATGGCCACGGGGTCGTCGGTGTCGGAGACTTCCTTCTCCGGCACCTGCTTGAACATGTACTCGGCAGGGAACTTGAAGTCCTCCTGGGACTCCTTGTCCTTGGTCTGGCGGGTGATGAAGGCGTAGGTGTCCTTCATGTCCCGGTGCGGGAACCCGATCATCGTGTCGATGATCCCGATGTTGCTCGGCATGCCCATGTGCGATCCCTCTCAGCAGATACGTCTCGACAGATGCGTCGGGACAGATGCGTCAGGAAGGAGAATAGAACCAAATTCCTGTTCGCGCCAAGGCCGGCCGACGACGGACCCGGGAAGCGAGCACGCACTGTCAGGGCGTGATGCCCACACGCACGACCGGCGCAGCGGGGCTCTGACGCCGCGTGACGGCCAGGTCGAGCGCGTCGAGGAGAGCATCTCGCGTCTCGCGTGGGTCGATCAGCTCGTCGAAGCCGAGTCTCGCGGCCGAGTTGTACGACGCGTCGAGCTCCGCGCGGCGGAGCTGCTCGGCCTCGTCCTCGTCCGCGTTCATCGCCCGGCCACTGGCGGCGGCGCCCATCGCACCGAGGGTCACGGCCGGGAACGCGAACGACGCCGTCTGGTGGTCGAACGCCGACATCCCCATCACCATCGAGCCGAACCCGTACGCCTTGCGCAGGGTGAGGTGCAGCTTGATCGTGGTCGCCTGGTTCTGGGCGGCGAACATGCGGGCGCCGCTCCGCAGCACACCGGCTCGCTCCGACAGGGTTCCGGGCAGCATCCCGGGATTGTCCGACAAGAAGACGACGGGGAGGTGGAACGAGTCCGCGATCGAGATGAAGCGAGCTGCCTTGTCGGCCGCATCGGCGTCGATCGAGCCGGCGAGCACCAAGGGTTGATTGGCGACCACCGCCACCGGATGGCCGCCCAGATGAGCCAGGGCGGTGACGATTGCCGGCCCGAACGCGGCCTGGATCTCGAACCACTCGCCACCGTCGAAGACCACCTCCAGCACATGGCGCATGTCGTAGGTCCGCCGGTTGTCGCGCGGCACCACCTCGAGGATCTCAGGCACCGAACGGTGGCCATCGTCGTGGCCGGCCGCATGCTGATCGGCAACGGGCGGGTACGACCACGCGCTCGACGGCAGGAACGAGAGATAGTGACGCACCTGGTCGAGCGCGGCGCCGTCGTCGGCAACGACGTTGTGGATCAGCCCGCTGGCGAGCGCCACCGATGGGCCGCCCAGCGTGAGCTTGTCGACGTCCTCGCCCGTCGCCTCCCGGACCACGGGCGGTCCCGCCGTGAAGATCGAGGCCTGTTCGGTCATCACGGTGAAGTCCGACAGAGGTGCGACGAGCGCTCCGTGACCGGCGGAGGCTCCGAGGACAGCCGTGACCACCGGGACGTGGCCGGAGCATCTGGACTGCATCAGCAGGTCGGTCGGCGACCTGCCGTGCGAGCGGTCGGTCGGCCGGAATCCGGCTCCCTCCAGCAGCATCACGAGCGGGACACGCTCCTGCAGAGCGAGCTCGGCGATCCGATGGCGTTTGGCGTTGTTGCCCCCACCGATGGTTCCGGCGACGGTGGTGAAGTCCTCTGCGCCGACCATGACGGGTCGGCCCTCGAGCAGCCCCGTACCGGCCACGAGCGCGTCAGCTGGAACATCGCCGACGAGGGTGCCGATCTCGCGGAACGTCCCGTGGTCGAGGAGGTACTCGACACGGGTGCGAGCATCGAGCTTGCCTGCCGCGCGGTGACGAACGAGGCGCTCGTCGCCACCCATGGCGCGCGCCTCGCGGCGACGCTGGGCGAGATCGTCGAGCGTCGGTCCCCATCCACCTGACGTGTGGTCCATCGTGGCCCCTTCCCGTCGGGCATCGTGCCCCAGCTGGGCATGCACATCCAGTGATTTCTGGACAGCAAGTAGAACTTGTTCCAGTATGGCGGCCGAGGAGCGGCCGCGCCGTCGCCGTCGACACTACGGAGGATCGCTGATCTCATGGCCGCCGAACTACCCCTGACCGGACTCCGCGTCGTCGACATGGCCGACGAGAAGGGTGAACTCGCCGGCCGACTGCTGGCCGACCTCGGGGCCGACGTGATCCGTGTCGAGCCACCCGACGGCGCGCGTTCGCGGACGTTGCCCCCCTTCCACGCAGACCAGAGCCTGTACTTCGCCGTCCGGAACACGAACAAGCGCGGCATCGTGCTCGATCTCCACGACGCGGGTGATCGCGATCGGCTCCTCGGCCTCCTCGCCGACGCCGACATCTGGATCGAGACGACACGACCGGGCGAGTTGGCCGCGGTCGATCTCGCGCCGCGCGATGTGTCGGCGAGGTTCCCCGATCTGGTGGTGGCGTCGATCACCGATTTCGGCCAGACCGGGCCGTACCGCGACCATGTGGCCACCGACCCGGTGATGGTGGCGATGTCGTGGATGCTGTTCCGCGCCGGCGTTCCCGAGCTCCCACCCGTACTGCCACCCGGCGCGATGGCCTACGACGTCGTCGGAGTCACCGGTGCGTTCGCCGCACTCACGGGATACCTGCAGCGACTGCGCTCCGACAATGCCCCTCACATCGACGTGAGCGTGATCGAGGCCGTGCAACAGACCACCGACTGGGGCCTCGCCAGCTACTCGATCATCAGTCAGAGGATGTCCGGCTCCTACAGCCAGATCCGCAGCGGTGGTGGGCAGATCTATCCGATCGTGCCGTGCAAGGACGGATGGGTGCGCCCGTCGATCGTGACGAAGGCCGAGTGGCGCAAGATGCGAGCGTGGCTCGGCGAGCCGGACATGCTGCAGGACGATCACTGGGACCAATCGTCGGCACGCATCGAGATCTACCACGACGTGATCGAGCCGTTGTTCGTCGAGCATTTCGCCGACATGACGATGATCGAGGCATCCGAGGAAGGTCAGCGGCGGCGGATCCCGATCACGCCGTTGCTCCGACCTGCCGACGCGCTCGACGCCGACCACTATCGCGAGCTGCGGACCTTCGTGGACGGCGAGGTCATCGGGGGTGTGAAGGGCCCGGTGGCCGGCGGCTTCTACCTCTTCGACGGCGAGCGGATCGGCTTCAGGACGCCGGCACCGTCACTCGATGAGGAGGGGTACGTCGGTTGGGCTGGTGACCGGCTGGAGCCCTCGATCGAGCTCGGAGGCGACGTCGCCCGTGGACCGTTCGCCGGCGTCCGCGTCCTCGACTTCGGCGTGGCCGGTGCTGCCCCCGAGATCGGGCGCCTCCTCGGCGAGTACGGGGCCGACGTGATCCGTGTCGAGAGCCCGATGCGCCCCGACCTGTTCCGACAGCTCGGCGGCCCGATGGGCATGAGCCCGGTGTTCGCCTCGTCGAGTCGCACGAAGCGGAGCTTCGGGGTCGACTTCACGCATCCCGACGCCGTCGAGCAGGTGAAGGAACTGGTGTCGAGATCACACATCGTGGTCGAGAACCTGCCACCGGGCACGATGGACAACTTCGGGCTGGGGTGGGACGAGCTGCAGGCGACGAACCCCGACCTCGTGATGATCAGCAGCCAGACGATGGGTTCACGTGGCCCGTGGAAGGAGTGGCGCGGCTACGGAGCCAACACGCAACCTCCGGGTGGCATGACGTACCTCTGGAGCTTCCCCGACGCCGACGCCCCCGTCGCCTCCAACGTGGCATTCCCCGATCATGTGGTCGGTCGTCTCGGTGCCACGGTCGCAACCGCGCTGCTGATCGACCGCGAGCGGCGCGAGCGCGGCCTCCACGTCGAGATCGTCCAGGCCGAGGTCGCGATCAATCTGCTCGCCGACCTCTTCGTGAGAGAAGCACTGGAACCAGGATCGGTCGGTCCTGCCGGAAACCGTTCGGAGCGGGGCGCGCCCTGGGGCGTCTACCAGTGCGCCGGAGAGCAGCGCTGGAGCGTCATCACCTGCCGCGACGACCACGACTGGCGTCGGCTGCGCGAGGCACTGGGCGACCCGGAGTGGGCACGCGACCCCGAGCTCGATTCCGTCGCGGGCCGTCGTACCCGCCACGACGAGATCGACGAGCGGATCACCGAGTGGACGCTGCAACGTACCGATACCGATGTCATGGCGGCCTTGCAGGCCGCCGGGGTTCCGGCGGGCAAGATGATGTACGTGGGCGACATCCCCGACGATCCGCACCTGGTCGCTCGCGGATACCCCCTCACCCTCGAGCAGACCGGACTCGGCACGATGCTGGTCGAGGGCCCCGGTTTCCACTCCGACTCGATGCCGGGGCCGATCACCACCGCTGCGCCGCTGCTCGGCGAGCAGACCCGTGAGATCGCCCGCGAGGTGCTCGGACTCGACGAAGCCACGGTCGACCGGCTCATCGCATCCGGCGCACTCCACCTTCCGCCGACGTCACCCCAGCCCTGAGGCCGAGCGTCAGTCAGCCGCCGTGACGGGCTCCGGGCCGAGTTCGTCGCGCAATGGGATCTCCTCGAGGAACCAGGCGAGCACGAGCGCCAGCGCCATGATCGGAACCGCCACGATGAACACCATCCCCACCCCCGACGCCACGCCGTCGGCCACCGCTTCGAACTGTTCGGCGGGCAATTGGCGGATCGCTGCCGGGCTGCCGAGGAGCTCACCGTCGGCCGCGAGGTCGCTCCCGGGTAGTCGCTCCTCGATCGTCGTGTTCAGCTGCGTGCGCACCACCACCCCGAACAGCGCGACGCCGAACGCGCTCCCGAGGGTGCGGAAGAAGTTGACGGACGACGTGGCCACGCCCATGTCCGGGAAGGCGGCAGCGTTCTGCACTGCGACCATGAGCACGGGCATCGAGCAACCGACCCCGACGCCGAGCACGCCCATCGCGGCCGAGATCAGCAGTCGGCCGGTGCCGGCGCTGAGGGTCGCCAGTGCCGACACGCCGAGGAGCGCCATCGAGAGCCCGAAGATCGGGAACTTGCGGTAGCGGCCCGACCGGCTCACCATCCGTCCGGTCACGTTGGAGCCGATGACGACCCCAGCCATCAGCGGCACCAGCAGCAGCCCAGAGGCGGTGGCCGATGCACCATCGACCACCTGGAGGAAGAGCGGCAGGAACGTCACCCCTCCGACCAGCACGGCGCCGAGCAATGCGCCCATGGTCACCGAGACGACGAAGATGCGATCGCGGAACAGCCGCATGGGCAGCACGGGGTCTTCGGTCCGGGTCTGGTGCCAGATGAACACCGCCGTGGTGACGATTCCCGTCACGAGCAGCCCGACGATGAGCATCGAGGTCCACGGGAACTCCTGTCCACCCCAGGTGGTGGCGAGCAGCATGGTGGTCACCCCCACCGTGAGCAGCGCAGCGCCGAGGAGATCGACGGGACGTCGCTCGGTCGGTCGGGGGAGATGCAGGTGGAGCGCCGTCACGACGAAGGCCGCCGCGCCGAGCGGCAGCTTGACCCAGAAGACCCACCGCCACGACATGTTGTCGGCGATGAACCCGCCGAGGAGCGGACCGACCACGCTCGCTGTGGCGAACACCGCGGTGAACAGACCCGTGTAGCGACTGCGCTGACGCGGGGTCATCACGTCTGCGAGGACGGTGAACGCCATCGCCAGGATCCCGCCCCCGCCCACCCCCTGGACTCCCCGGGCGACGATCAGCTGCAGCATCGACTGCGACAGCCCGGCGAGTACCGAACCGAGGAGGAAGGCCACGATCGTGATCTGGATCATGAGCTTTCGTCCGTGGATGTCGCTCAGCTTGCCGAACAGCGGGACCGAGACCGTCGAGAACAACATGTACGACGTGACCACCCAGGAGATGTGGTCAAGTCCGCCGAGTTCGCCTGCAATGGTCGGCAGCGCGGTGGCCACGATCGTCTGGTCGACCGCCGAGAGGAACAGGCACAGCAACATCGCGCCGATCACCAACCGCAACGAGCGGTCCAGAGGCGCGGCAAGGTCTCGCATCGACGCCGAACCTACTAGAAGTGGAATTTGGTTTCAGTGCCGGGACAGGGCACTCACATCAGCGCGGTCGTGGTCGGTGAGCGACCATCCGGCCGCAGCCACGTTCGCCCGAACCTGCTCGGCCGACGTGGCGCCGGCGATCACCGAGGCGACCTGCGTGTTCGAGATGAGCCAGCTCATGGCGAGCTCGAGCAGTGTTCGGTCATGCTCGGCCGCCCACGCGGTGAGTCGCTCCACCACCGCCAGCTTGTCGTCGTCGATGAACGCGCCGGCGCGTGCACCCCAGGCCTCGAGCCTCGAGCCGGGTGGCGAGGTCTGCCCCCGACGATACTTACCGGTGAGCACACCCGACTCGAGCGGGAAGTACGGCACGAACGCCGTGCCGAGCCGCTCACACGCATCGAGCACCCCATCGGTCTCGGGGGTGCGGGTCAACAAGCTGTAGTGGTTCTGGACCGACGCGTACGGGGTGACTCCGATCCCGGTCGCGGCCGCGTGTGATGCGACGAGGTCAGCGGCCGAGAAGTTGGTGCAGCCGATCTCGAGGATCTTGCCCTCGTCACGCAACTCCGCCAGACAACCGAGCGTCTCGTCGTGCGGGGTGGACGGATCGGGCTGGTGGAGTTGGTAGTGGTCGACCCGGTCGGTACCGAGGCGATCGAGGCTGGCTTCCAACCGCCGGCGGATCACGGCCGGATCGCCGCCGCGTTCCCCGTCGGCGAGACCCGACGTGTGTCCCCACTTGGTCGCGATCACGACCTGATCGCGCCGCCCGGCGAGCGAGCGTCCGAGCATCTCCTCCGACGCTCCCCCGCCGTAGCTCTCGGCAGTATCGAAGTAGGTGATCCCGGCGTCGATCGCAGCGTCGACCACCTGCTGGCTCGCGGCGGCGTCGATCCGCATCCCGAAGTTGTTGCAGCCGAGGCCGACGGCCGACACCTGCAGATTCCCCAGCGACCTGAACTCCACCGATCTCACCGTACGAGATCGCCGAACCTGGGTCGAACCCGAGGGGCTCGTGGCCGGACCGGCCGGTCAGCCGAACAGCAGGCGATAGTCGGCGCCCTTGCGGAGGTGGTGTCCACCGTCGATGGGAAGGCATGCGCCCGTGACCCATGACGACTCCGGACCGGCGAGGAACCGCACGGCGTTCGCGATGTCCTGCACCTGGCCGACGCGTCCGAGCGGCATGTTCGCGAGGTAGTCGTCGAGCAGCGGACCACCGGCCGTGATTCCCGACATCAGCTCGTCGTCCACGATCCCGGGCTGCACGGTGTTCACCCGGATCCCGAGCGGTCCGAGCTCTTCGGCAGCATTCCGGCAGAGCTGGTCGACCCCGCCTTTGGACGCTCCGTAGGCCCAGAGCAAGGTGTGCGGGAAGTGCCCGGCGCCCGACGACATCCCGATGATCGAACCGCCCCCGGAACCCGCCATCGAGCGGGCGGCGTGCTTCACGCAGATCGCCGTCCCGACGAGGTTGAGGTCGATCGTCGCACGGACTGCGGCGATGTCGCTGTCGAGGAAGCTCCCGAGGTGGAACGATCCGCCGGCATTGGCGAACAGGATGTCGAGACCACCCGATGGACTCCCCTCGGCGGCGAGCGCCACGGCGGCCTCGACCTGTTCCTCGATCGTCACATCGGCCACGATGTGGCGGGCACCGTTGCCGATCACCTCGACGGCCGCCTCGAGTTTCGCTGCGGTGCGCCCGCAGACCGTGACCACGGCGCCTTCGGCCGCGAGCAGCTCGGCGGTGGCGAGTCCGATCCCGCTGCCACCGCCGGTGACGAGTGCATGAACACCCTCGATCCCCACCGAGTCAGCCACGTCGCACCCCCTTCTCGCTCGGGGTGAAGCGCACGGGCATCGACTCGTAGCCGCTCACGAAGTTGGCGGGTCTCAGCGGCGGCTCGGCCTGGTCGACGAGCTCGATGTCGGGGAGACGATCCAACAGCTGTTCGAACAGCACCGACAGCTCGAGCCGCGCCAGCGCTTGGCCGAGGCAGAAGTGCGTACCGAACCCGAACGCCACGTGGTCGTTCGGCGACCGGCGGATGTCGAACCGCATGGGGTCGCTGAAATGCTCCTCGTCGCGGTTCGCCGACGGGTACAACAGCAGCGCCTGATCGCCCGCTCGAAGCGTTCGACCTCGCAGCTCGACATCGGCGGTGATCGTGCGGGCCATGTTCTTGATCGGCGTCACCCACCGGAGCATCTCCTCGATGGCGCCGGGGAGGAGCGAGCGGTCGGCGCGGACGTCCTCCCAGTTCTGACGGTTCGCGAGCATCTGGTAGAGCCCGCCGGAGATGACATGGCGGGTGGTCTCGTCACCCCCGATGAGGATCAGCAGGGTCTCGTAGTGCAACGCGTCGTCACTGAGGCGGTCGCCGTCGATCTCGGCATGCACGAGCACGCTGACGAGGTCGTCGCGTGGGTTCTCCTGCCGGTCGGCGATGATCTCGGCGATGTAGGCGCTGTACCCGAAGGCGGCCTCTGCCGCGGCGTTCATCAGCTCCGGGTCGGCGTTGCCCTGCGCCTTGAGCAGATCGTCGGACCACTTGAGCAACGTCGGGTGGTCCGCTTCACCGAAGCCGAGCGCGTCGCCGATCATGATCAGCGGAAGCCATGCGGCCACATCCCAGACGAAGTCGCACTCGCCGCGCTCACTGATGCGGTCGATCAGCCGATCGGCCACCGACCGGACCACCGACTCCTGCTCGCGGATCCGCTGTGGCGTGAAGCCACGGTTCACGAGCTTGCGCCGCTGCCAGTGCTCCGGCTCGTCCATGTCGATCATCATCGGGATCGCTCCCGAAGTGGGCCTGATGCCGCCGGCGTTCGAGAACGTCGGGGCATTGGTCGAGGCCCATTTCACATCGTCGTACTTCGTGATCCCCCACACGTCGTTGCGCTCGTCGTAGTGGACCGGGTCGTTGGCGCGCAGCCAGGCCAGTTCGTCGTGCGGGTCGCGCCCCCACCACTCACCGCTGACGAGATCGATCTCTGGTGTCATCGGATTCCTCTCCCCTTCGAGTACTGGAACGTGTTCTATCAGGCAGGGCTCACGAGCGACAGCACTCGGAGCGGAGATCGCGCCGGCGTCGGCACCTACCATGACGTCTCGGATGTTCGTTGACTGAGGAGGGGCCCCGTGCACACCGGGATCGACTACACCGAGATCGACTACACGGTCCGTGATCACGTGGGGATCATCACCATCGACCGACCCGAGGCGCGCAACGCCCTCACCCACACCACCTACGCCGAGCTGGAACGGGCGGTGATCGAGACCGAGGCCCGATGCCTGGTGATCACCGGTCGCGACCCGGCGTTCTGCTCGGGCGACGACGTCAAGCAGGTGATGCTCGCCGCCGGCACTCCCCACCCAGCCGGTGAGCGACCGGCGCCGCGACTCACACCAGCGGCCGGTGCACTGCTGCGCACCGACGTGCCCGTGGTGGCCGCGGTGAACGGTCCGGCAGTCGGCTGGGGCATGGAGCTGGCGCTGATGGCCGACATCCGGGTGGCGTCGGAGCGGGCGACGTTCGGCGAGCTGTTCGTGAAGCGCGGTCTGTGCTGTGACGTGGCCGGCCTCACACGTCTCACCCAGCTGGTCGGGCGCGAGATGGCCGCCGAACTACTCTTCACCGGGAGGGTGATCGGCAGCGCCGAAGCACGCGAAATCCGTCTCGTCTCGCGGGTGGTCCCCCATGACGAGCTCATCGACACGGTCCTCGAGGTGGCCGGACAGATCGCCGCCAACCCCCCACTTGCGGTGCAGGCACTGAAGCGCGGTCTGCGCCGAGCGCTCGATCCCGACTGGGACGATCTCGGCCGCTGGGTCAGCTCCACCCTCGGCGAGCTGTTCCAGACCGACGACCACAGGGAGGGCGTCGCTTCGTTCCTCGAGAAGCGCGACCCTGCCTTCGTGGGGCGCTGACCTGAACCGAGCGTGCACCGGCGAGCGTCTGCACTTCGCGAGCGCCCCATGACTACCATCGATCGCATGGGCGGACGACACCTTGATCCACAGTGCCATGACTGACGCAGCAGCGATCGACTTCGCGCTCCTCGTACTCCGGGTTGCCGTCGGGGCGGTCATGCTCGCGCACGGCATCAACCACATCTGGGGTGGCGGCAAGATCGCGGGCACCACGAAGTGGTTCGGCTCGATCGGGATGCGCCCACCGGCGGTCCACGCGTGGCTCGCCAGCCTCACTGAGATCGGATGCGGGGCACTGTTGGTCGTGGGGCTCCTCACACCGTTCGGCGCGGCCGGCGTCGTCGGCGTCATGGCCGTTGCGTGGGCGATCAACCACCGCGGCAACGGGTTCTTCATCTTCCGCCCCGGCGAAGGCTGGGAGTACGTGATGACCCTGCTCGTGACGGGGATCGCACTCGGGGCGCTCGGGCCGGGCCGCTGGTCGCTCGACCACGCACTCGACATCCGCGACGACCTCGTGGGCACGTCTGGACTCCTGATCGCAACGATCGGCGGACTCGGTGGTGCCGCCCTCGTGCTCGGGGTCGGCTGGCGGCCACCAGCGTCGAGCGACTGATCGCCGGCGCATTTCTCGCCCACCACCGGGTGGCGGTCAGCTGCGGAGTTCCTGGAGCAGCGCCGTGACGGCCTTGCCGTCGGCCTGCCCCTTCGACGCCTTCATCACTGCGCCCACGAGGGCACCGGCCGCCTTGTCCTCGCCGGCCTTGTACTTCTCCCACGCGGCCGGTTGGGCGGCGATGGCGTCGGTCACCAGCGCGGCCAGGTCAGCAGCGCCGAGCGCCTCGAACCCCTTCGCCGCGGCGATGGCCTCGGGATCGCCGCCATCGGGGCCGACCATCTCGGCGAGCACCTGCTTGGCCTGGGTGGCGGTGAGCTTGCCACCGTTCT
>REDU01000101.1 GCA_007693335.1 Ilumatobacter sp.
TCCGGTCCGACCACTCGTGGAGGCCGCCGAGCGCACGGCGGCCGGTCACCGCGACGATCCCGACGACCGCGACGACCGCGACGACCTCGACCGGTGGAGCCGCGACGAGTACGGGCACCTGGCCCGCGAGTTGCACCGCTACGACGAGATGCTGGCCGACGACGACGCCCGGCTGGACGACGAGCGACGGGCACTCGACGAGCTGTTCCTGGCCGTGCTCCCCGCCCGCGTCATCGACGCCGTGCGGAGTGGCGATCTCGAGATGGGCGACCTGGTCGACACCGCCACGGTGATCGCCGTGGGCCTCGATGGTGCCACCGACGCCAACGACGATCCCTGGTCGAACGAGCGCTTCACCGCCGTGGCCGCCGACCTCGAGCAGCTGGCCGCCCGTCACCACGTCGAGCGAGTGTGGGCGTCGGCCGACCGTCACCTCTACGTGGCCGGCCTGGGTCTCGACCACCACGGATGCGACGAGGCCATCCGGTTCCTGGTGGACGCCCGTGAGATCCTGACCGAGCACCTCCCCGACAGCGGCATCTCCGTCAGGGCCGCCGTGGCCGCCGGCACCGTCACCACCGGGGTGGTGGGCGGCGAGCAGCTCGCGTTCGGGATGTGGGGCGAGCCGACCCGACTCGCCCTCGCGATGGCGGCCGTGAGCGACCCCGGCCAGGTGCTGGTGCACGAGTCGGTGAGCAGGCGGCTGGAGGTGGCCGGGGTGCTCGACGGTGTCCGGGTCCGCGTCGACCTGGGCGACGGACCGATCGAGGTCGACCAACTGCGCGAACGCGCACCGACCACGTGAGCGATACCGGGGCCGATGGAGACCGCGCTCCGGCTCCCGGTCGGGGCCACGGCCTCACTACGGTTCAGGTCATGACGAGTGTCGATGAGTTCCGTGCCGAAGTGACCGAGTTCCTCGAGGCCAACGCCGAGCGCAAGGAGGCCGAGAAGAAGTTCGTGTGGGGCGAGGGCTCCGACAAGGTGGCGATGTTCGAAGAGCGCGACCGCGACGCCGAGCTCGTCATGCTGAAGGAATCCTGCACCTGGCGCGCCAAGCGCTTCGACGCCGGTCTCGGATGGATCACCGGCCCCACCGAGTTCGGTGGTCGCGAGCTGTCGAGCGCCCACCAGCGCGTGTACGACTCGCTCGAGGCGAAGTACCGCGTGCCGAACCAGGGGTTCTTCACGATCGGTCTCGGCATGGTGGCCCCGACGATCCTCGCCCACGGCAGCGACGAGGCCAAGGAGCAGTACCTGGAGGCGATGTACCGCGCCGACATCGTCGGATGTCAGCTGTTCTCCGAACCCGGCGCCGGCAGCGATCTGGCGAGCCTCCAGATGAAGGCCGAGCGCGATGGCGACGAGTGGGTGCTGACCGGCCAGAAGGTGTGGACCTCCGGCGCCCACTACTCCGACATCGGCGAGGTGATCGCCCGCACCGATCCGGGCCTCCCCAAGCACAAGGGCCTCACCGGGTTCATCGTCGACATGCGGGCGCCCGGCGTCGAGATCCGCCCGCTGCGCCAGATGACCGGCGGCGCCAGCTTCAACGAGGTGTTCTTCACCGAGGTGAAGGTGCCCGACAGCCACCGTCTCGGCGAGGTCAACAACGGCTGGAACGTGGCGCTCACCACGCTGATGAACGAGCGGGCGGCCATCGGTGCCGGCGGGGGTGGCGGCGGCGGCCAGCTGCTCACCCGGGTGATCGAGATGGTCCGGGCGTTCGGGCTCAGCCAGGACCCGCTGGTGCGTCAGGGGCTCGCCGACCTCATCATCAGCAGCAAGGTGCAGGCGTACAACAACCAGCGGGCCATGGACAAGATCCGCAAGGGCGAGCTGCCCGGACCCGAGATGAGCGGCGCCAAGCTCGCCGGCACCCAGAACATGTTGAAGATGGGCGACTTCGTCTCCAAGGTGCTCGGACCCAAGATGGTGGCCGACTCCGGCGAGTGGGGCACCTACGCCTGGAGCCAGCTCGTGGTCGGCACGCCCGGCGCCCGCATCGCCGGCGGCAGCGACGAGGTCATGCGCAACATCATCGGCGAGCGGGTTCTCGGTCTCCCGAAGGACCCGGGCATCGACTCGAAGTCCCCCTTCAACGAGCTCAAGACCGGCACCCAGAAGACCTGACCCCACCACCCCCTCCCAACTGTCCGCGGGAACCTGGCAGAACCGCCTCACCACCGCAGACAGTTCGGAGCGACGTCAGGGGTTTGCGCGCTTCGTCAGGGCCTGAGCCAACACCTCGGGGAACTGATCGGGGGTGCACGCCATCACGGTGGCGCCCAGCGCGACGAGGTCGGCGGCCGCGAGGTGGTCGTGCGCCGGTGCACCCTCGTCGCTCAGCGCCAGCAGGCACAGCACCGACGCCCCGTCGCGCACGAGACCACCCACGTGGCCGCGCATGGCGCCGGCGTCGCCGCCCTCGAACAGATCGCTGATGAGCACCACCACCGTGTCGGGCGGTCGGGTCACGAGACGGCGGCAGTACGCGAGCGCGCGGGCGATGTCGGTGCCGCCGCCGAGCTGCACCCCGAACAGCACGTCGACCGGATCGGCCAGCACCGGGGTGAGGTCGGTGACCGCGGTGTCGAACGCGACCAGGTGCGTGCGCAGCGACGGGAGCCGGGCCAGCACGGCGGCGAACAGCGACGCGTACACCACACTGTCGGCCATCGAGCCGGACTGGTCGACGGCGATCACGATGTCCTTCGCCAGGCTGCGCTGCCGGCGACCGTGGCCGACCAGCTTCTCGGGAACCAACGTCTGGTGTTCGGGGATCCAGTGACGCAGGTTGGCCCGGATCGTGTGCGGCCAGTCGATGTCGGCGGGTCGCGGTCGGCGCTGACGGGCGGAGCGGGCCAACGCGCCGTGCACGGCCTCTCGGGTCCGGTCGTCGAGACGACGTTCGAGGTCGGCCAGCACTCGGGCGATCACCTGGCGGGCGGTGGCCCGCGTCTCGTCGGGCAGCACCCGGTTGAGCTCGACCAGCAGCGTGACGAGGTGGAGGTCGGGCTCGACCGAATCGAGCAGCTCGGGCTCGAGCAGGAGCTGACGCAGGTCGTAGCGCTCGATGGCATCGCGTTGCAGCACCTGCACCACCGGGGTCGGGAAGTAGCGCCGGATGTCGCCCAGCCACCGGGCCACCGCCGGAGCGGAACGACCGAGGCCTCCTCGGCGGCCGGCGCCGCGGCCACGGGTGGACCGCTCGCTCCCGACCGGACCGGCCAGGTCGTAGATGGCGCCGAGTGCGGCGTCGATGCGCACATCGTCACCCGACAGCGCGGCACCCGTACCGTCGGCCTCGCCCCCGCCCAGCACCATCCGCCACCGGCGCAGCCGCTCGGTCTCCGAGACGCGGATGACCTCAGCCATCGCCGTGACCTCGGGAGTCGGCCGCGACCTCTGACGCGGCTCCTGCAGCGACGGGTTCGGCGAGGCCCAACATGGCGCGCACGGTCGACACGGTCAGCAGCGCCCGCTCCGGATCCACACCGTGGCCGAACGTGGCCTGCCGAGAGGTGCCCCGACCGGCCACGAGCTGGCCGAGCTGACGCCGTTCGGCCGCCTCGAACGCGCCGAACGTGCGGCGCAGCAGTGGCGCCACGTCGGTGAACGCATCGGGGGTGAGCGACGACACCCACCGGTCGACCAGCTCGCGCAGCGCCACGTCGTGCACGAGCACCGTGCCGCTGCCGGCCAGGAAACCCTCGACGAAGCGGGCGCCGACGGCCGGTGGTGTGCCGCCCGACAGGGCCCGCCCGAGCCGTTGACCCACCTCGTCCGCTCCGCCCTGACCATCACGACCACCACGACCACCACGACCATCACGACCGGCGTGACCGCCGTCGTGGAGGAGGCGGGTCGCGCGACCTTGCACCAGGCCGTGCACGGGCCCACCCGGATCGGCGAGCCGTTCGAGCACCGCGACCACGTCGGTGGAGCGGGCGGGATGGTCCACGAGGGCGAGCGCCGCCTGCAGCCCGCTGAGACGCTCGATCATGAGCGCGGCCGCATCGTCGTCGAGCGAGCGGCATGCGGGCACCACCCCGGCCAACACGCGCACCACCAATCCGTCGAACACCTCCCGCAGGGCGCGGGCGTCGGTGGCACGCACGTCGCCGTAGCGCATCGACCGGGCCAACGGCACCATGGCATCCATCAGCCCGCCGAGATCGGGATCGTCGGCAGCCCGAGACGACAGCTCGGCCACGACCGGTGCCACCGCGTCGGGCAGTTCGGCCAGCAGCGCCGCATCGACCAGCGCCGCCAACATGCCCAGACCCGTGGCCGAGAGCGACCGCTCGACCAGCCGGGCCGTCGCGGCCCGCTCGAGCGTGGTGCCGTAGCCCGACAGCTCGACCAGCCGTACCGACAGCTCCGGTTCCCAGCGCACCCGCCAGGTCTCTCGGAACGTGCCGCTGGATCCCCGACCCTCCTCGAGCGACCCCCACGGCAGTCCGAGCGCATCGAGCCGGTGCAGCAGGTGCGAGCGGGCGAGACCGTTCGGGGTGCGGAGGTCGAGCTCGATCACCTTCGGCTCGTCGGCCACCTTCAGGCGCAACCGCCGCTGCTGGGCGGTGAGGTCGCGGGCCAGGGGCACCTGCGGCGCGCCGTCGGGCACGGAACCGATCGCATGACCCACCACCAGCCGGTCACGCACGAGGGGGAGGCCGCCCATCACTGCATCGGCGGCGTCGAGCACCTCGTCGAGGCCGGCGCGGGGTCGGCCACGCAGCACGGCCAGGGAGTCGGCGAGGCGGGTGGCCGACACGAGATGGTCGGGTGACGCCGACAGGCCGGCACCCCGCAGCACGTGGGCCGCATCGACCACGAAGCGGGCGACGCCGTCGGGACCGGGATGGCGGAACACGTGGTCGTACCAGCCGGGACTGCGCACCCCGGCGCCGTAGCCGGCCGCCGCGAGGCGACGATGCGTCCACGGCACCCAGCTCGTGCCGACCTTCACCTTCGGCAACCCCCGCAGGATCGACGCGTCGGCCGTCGCGCTGTACGTGGCGCCGTCGATGTCGAGCGCCGGGACGTGCCACGCGCCGCAGACGACCACGATCGACGGGGCGGTGTCGGTTGCCGGCTCGGAGCCGCCGTTCTTCACGACATCACGCACCGCTGTGCGGATCGCCCGCCGCATGTGCGCCTCGCGTCGAGCCTCGTTCGCCGATGGCGAGGTGCCGTGGCGCACGGCCGCCATCGCCTCGGCCACGGCATCGAACGCCGGGAGCCCGTCGCCGCGGTGCTCGACCACGTCGTCCCACCACCGCTCGGCATCGGGCTCACCCGCCGCAGCGGCCAGCTCGGCGAGCGGATCGACCGGGGCGGTGGGATCGTCGAACAGCTCGTCGGCATCCGGGCCGGTGGCCAAGGTGACGGAATGGGGGAGGTCGATCGCTCGCACCTCGACGTCGTGGGCGTTGGCCCATTCCACCGCCTGCCACTCGGGACTGAACGACGCGAACGGCGAGAAGACCGCTCGCCGCGGACGATCGGCCACATGACCGAGCAGCGCGACGGGCGGGATCAACTCGGGATGACCGATCCACCCGAAGGCGGCCGTGGCGTCGGCCGGAGCCTCCACCAGCACCATGGCCGGCCGCAGCTCGTCGAGGGCGCGCAGCACCGAGCGTGCCGACCCGGGTCCGTGGTGGCGGATGCCGAGCAGGTGCACCGTGGGCCGGTGCACCGTGGGCCGGGCGACGACGGTACCGGTGCTCATGGGGCGTCGGCCGTGCCGGTGATCATGTGGCGTCAGCCCAGTTCGCGGCAGGCCTCGTAGAAGTCGTCCCATCCGTCGCGCGTGCGCACCACGCCCTCGAGGTACTCGCGCCACGCGACGTCGTCGTGCACGGGGTCGCGCACCACTGCACCCACGATGCCGGCCGCCACATCGTCGGCTCGCAGCTCGCCGTCGCCGAAGTGGGCGGCCAGCGACATGCCGTTGGCCAACACCGAGATGGCCTCGGCCGTCGACAACGTTCCTGAGGGGACCTTCAGACTCGTGCCACCGTCGAGCGTTGCACCAGAGCGGAGCTCGCGGAAGATGGTGACCACGCGTCGGATCTCGTCGGCGGCGGCCGGTACCTCGGGGAACGAGAGCGCCTCGCCCAGCTCGGCCACCCGCTGTGACACGATGCGCATCTCTTCCTCGGGTGTCTCGGGCAGTGGCAGCACCACGGTGTTGAACCGGCGGCGGAGTGCGCTCGAGATCTCGTTGATGCCGCGGTCGCGATCGTTGGCGGTGGCGATGAGGTTGAAGCCGCGCACCGCCGCCACCTCGGTGTCGAGCTCGGGCACCGGGAGCGACTTCTCCGACAGCACCGACACCAGCGCATCCTGCACGTCGGATGGCATGCGGGTGAGCTCCTCGACGCGGGCGATGGCGCCGGTGCGCATGGCCCGGAAGACCGGCGACGGCACCAGGGCGGCCTCCGACGGACCCTCGGCGATGAGGCGGGCGTAGTTCCAGCCGTAGCGCAGCGACTCCTCGGTGGTGCCCGACGTGCCCTGCACCAGCAACGTGGAGTTCCCGCTGATGGCGGCCGCCAGGTGCTCGCTCATCCAGGTCTTGGCGGTGCCCGGCACGCCGAGCAGCAGTAGCGCCCGATCGGTGGCGAGCGTGGCCACGGCCACCTCGACCAGGCGTCGTTTGCCGACGTACTTGGGGAGCACCACCGTGCCGTCGGCCAGCTCACCACCGAGCAGATAGGTCACCACCGCCCACGGCGACAACCGCCAGTTGGGCGGTCGCGGTCGATCGTCGTGCTGGGCGAGCGCGGTGAGTTCGTGGGCGTACTGCACCTCGGCGTGCGGCCGCAGCACATCGGCCACCGGCAGCACGGCGGAGATCGCGGCGGGCTCGGTCGTCACGACCCCGACGCTACCCATCCCCTGTGACACCCGGGCTCCGGTCACCCCCGGGCCACTCCACCACCCCACCGAACCGTCCGCGCCAACCCGGCAGTTCCACCCGATCACCACAGACAGTTCGAGCGCAGCCCGCCGAACCGTCCGCGCCGAACCCGCACTTCCACCCGATCACCACAGACAGTTCGGCGGTCAGGCGAGGGTGGTGTGGAGGCGGGTGCGGGCCCGGACCAGATCGGCCAGGACGTGGGCGAGGCCCGACGACGGCGACGACGGGTCCACGGCGGCGAGACCTTCGGCGGCGACGGGCAGCACCTCGACGCGGCATCGGGCGAACAGGTGCACGAGCACGGGACGGTGCGAGGCACCGAACCGACCCTCGTGGAACCCGGGCAGGAGACGACGGGAGAAGGTGAGCGCGTCGGCGGCGAGCAGCGGTTCGAGGTCCGGGGGCACCACGAGCGGCGGGAGCGACAGCACCTCGGCGTCGGACGGTGTGGCGCGGTCGACGCGCCGACCACCGCCACTCCCGCCACCAGCCACACCCCCGGTGCGCAGCGATGGGAGGTGGTCGAGCACCCACTCGGCCACGGGTCCTGCCGCCCGCACCACCCGGGCCCGACGCACCGGATCACGGCCGGAGTCGGCCAGGAGGGCGACCGTGACGTCGGCCGGCAACCGCCATCCACGGTGCAGCACCGTCAGTACCCACTCGTCCACCAGCACCGGCCAGTGATCGGTGAGGTCGCGCCACGTGGTCACGGCCTCCGGCGGGCAGATCGGCCGTGGGTCGTGCGCCGGCGGTGCCAGACGGTCGGCGGGAGGACCGGGGAGGAACGCCGCCCGACGCACCGCCGCGCAGGTGGCCACGTCGGCCAGCATCCGCGCCGACGGCTCGTGCCGCACGGCGTCGGTCACCACGTCGCCCACCGGGCCGACGAGCGGCGACGGTGGATCGCGACGATCGGTGCCGAGCAGCGCCACGGTCAGCAGTTCCTGCCAGTGCGCGTCGAGTTCGCTCACGGGCATCCCCCCGGCTGTCTCTGCGGCCTGACGGCTCGACACCGACCCGTTCATCCGGCCGCCACGAAGGAGGTGTCGGCCCGCGGGCCCACGTCGAGGGCACGATCGGGGAGGTGGATGGTGAGCGGCATCACTCCGTGGGGCGTCCACTCGACCGTGATGGGGACGGTCTCGCCGAGCGACGCTGCGAGGAGCGCGCCGAGCGTGCCACGCTCACCCACCAGCGGGAGCGAGCCGCTGTGGTCGGTCAGCACCCAGCGACCATCGGCCACGGTGGGAGCGGCGAGCACTGTCACGGCGAGACGCTCCAGCCAGGGTTCGGCCGCGACCGCCCGGCCGACCGCATCGCACGCCGCCACCACCTCGAGCGGGTCCGGTGCCGCCGGACGTTCGGGCTCGTCGCGTCGTTCGCCCACCAACGCCCGGAGCGAGCCGCCCGGATAGCGGAACAGGTCGGCATGCACCGCCGTACCCACCTCGAGGGATGCATCGAGGCTCTGGCGGTACGCGGCGAACGAGAGCACCATCGCCCATCGACCGCTGGCCCGACCCCACAGCCACACCCGTCGCACCTCGATACGGTCTTCGCGAGTGTCGCTCCGCCCGGCAACCACCCAGTGATCGGTCTCGGGCACACCCGCCAGCACGTCGGCCTGGCGCACCTGCCACCCGGTGGTGGCGGCCACCGCGTCGGCGAGATCACCCGGCAGGTCGGGCACCCGCAGCCCCGCCTGCGCGACCAGATGCAGGACACCGAGCTCCGCCAGCACCCGGTCGTGCCAGTCGGGCGACGCGCCCACGAGGCCCGCCAGCCGCCGGACACGGTTCGCGAGCGCTCCGGCACGGGCGTCCACCAACCGGGCGGCCAGTTCGTCCCACGTCGCGTAGTGGGCGAGCGACGGGTCGGCCAGCCCGGTTCGCATCCGGTCCTCCAACCACCGGTCGAGCTCGACCAGCCCCTCACGCATCCGGGCCACCCGCTCGTCGCGGGCACGTTCGTGTTCATGGTCGGACGGACCGGCAGGGTCGGTGCGGTCCGGATCGGAGGCATGATCGGGGTCGGACCGGCGATCGGGATCTGATGCGTGATCGGACGCCGGCGACGCAGCCGGGTCGGGCGAGACGGGCGACACCGGCGTGTCGGGCGGCGACGCGCCGTCCGAGCGGCCGGCGCGACGAGCGGCCCACTCGGCCACGGCCGGTGGCGGCGTGGCATCGGGGACGGCCTCACGGGACCACAGCAGCAGCAGTGCGATCGCGTGCTTGCAGGGCAGCTTCCGGCTCGGACACGAACAACGCCAGCCCACGCCCACGTGGTCGACCAGGGTCTCGTACGGCTCGCGCCCCGAACCCCGGCACCGCCCCCACGCCGACCGTCGATCGGCGCCGAGCCCGGTCCATCGGCCGGGGTCGGCCAGCGGCTCGGCCGCCGCGAACGTCGAGGGCGACGGCGCCACGGCCATCACCTGCTCGACGCTCCACCGATCGGTCACTCGAGCCCTCTCACGGCAGTTCGGGGGGTTCGTACCAGCGCCGCGGCCGGGGCGCGGCAGGGTCGATCGTCCGGGCCGAAGTGGTGGCGTCCCGATCGGTGTGCACCACGGCGGCCGCCACCACACCACCGATCGCACCGAACAGGTGGCCTTGCCACGAGATACCCGGTCGCGGCACGACACCCCACAGCACACCGCCGTACAGCACCACCACCACGAACCCGCCGAGCACATAGGTGACCCGGCGGGCGAAGAACCCCCGGGCGATCAGATACGTCACGTAACCGAACACGAGCGCACTGGCGCCCACGTGCACCGTGCCGGCGGCGCCGAACAGCCAGGAACCCGCGCCGCCCACCACCGCCACGACCACCGTGACCGTGCCGAAGACACGCGGACCACTCAGTGCGATCGCGCCTCCGAGGAGCACGAACGGCACCGTGTTGGTGAGCAGGTGCACGAAACCTTCGTGGAGGAACGGCGCGGTCACGATGCCGACGAGGCCGTCGAGCTGCCGTGGCCGGATCCCGAAGCGGTCGAGGCTGCCGGGCGTGACCAGGTCGATCAGCTCGACCGCCCACATCACGGCCAGCAACACGAGCACAGGCGTGAACCGCTCGAGCGCCGCGCCCCGGCCGGGTGCGTCGATCGCGGTGCCGGGGTCATCCACCACGTCATCATCCCATCCGGGTGCGCGACCCGTGCACCGCACACGCCGCACAGGTGGCGTGTCAGCCCGACCTACGGTGGCACGATGGCAACGGCGCCGGGGGTCGACGAACCCCGTCTGCACGAGCTCGACTCGGGTCGGTCGTGGGTGGTGGTGGCAGCCACGTTCCTCAGCACCTTCACGGTGTTCGGCGTGGTCTACAGCTTCGGTGCGTTCTTCGACTCGATGGCCGACGACTTCGGCACCGGCAAGGGCGCCACGGCGCTGATGTTCTCCATCACCACGGCGTGGTACTTCGGACTCGGCCTCGTCTCGGGCAAGGCCGCCGACCGCTTCGGCCCACGTCCGGTGCTGCTGGTGGGCGCCGTCGCACTCGGGGTCGGTCTGCTGGCCACGTCTCGCGTCGAGTCGATCTGGTGGGGCTACCTCACCTACGGCGTCGGGGCTGGCACCGCCGTCGCGTGCGGCTACGTGCCGATGGTGGCCACGGTTGGGGGCTGGTTCGAACGACGGCGCACCCTGGCACTCGGCATCGCGGTGGCCGGTATCGGCGCCGGCACCCTCGCCTGCGCACCGCTGGCCAGCGCGCTGATCGACGCCCACGGCTGGCGCACCACGTACGTGGTGTTCGGGATCGGCGGTACGGCCCTGCTGCTGATCGCTGCGATCGGTGCCCATCGTCCACCGATCGTGGTCGGACAGGCACCGCTCGATCTCCGCAGCGTCGTGCGTCAACGGGCCTTCATCGTGCTCTACACCGGTGCGCTGCTGGGATCACTGGCGCTGTTCGTGCCGTTCGTCTTCATCAAGTCCTACGCCACCGACCAGGGCATCGACAGCCGTCTCGCAGCGACCCTGGTGGGTCTCATCGGCGCCTCGAGCATCGTCGGCCGCCTCGGTCTCGGTGCGCTGGGTGCCCGCTTCGGGTCGGTCCGGCTGATCCAGTTCAGCTTCGGATCGATGGCGGCCAGCTACGTCCTGTGGCTGGTGGCCGGTGGCAGCTTCGCCGTGCTCGTGATCTTCACGGTCGTGATGGGCGTGGGCTACGGCGGGTTCATCGCGCTGTCGCCCGCCGTGGTGGCCACGCTGTTCGGCACCGTCGGGATGGGCGCGATCCTCGGTGCCACCTACACGGCTGCTGGCATCGGCGGGCTCATCGGCCCACCGGTGGCCGGCGAGCTGATCGACCGCGCGTCGTACAGCGCCGCGATCGTGTTCGCGATGGTGCTGACCACGCTCGCCACGGTCGTGCTGCTCGCGCTCCCTGTCCGGCGAACGGGCCACACGCCGTAGGATCAGGACACATGGCCCGCACCTCGCCCGGCGACAGGCATCAAGGACGCACCACGGTCTCGTCCGACTCCGATCTGCCACTCCGAACCCGCTCGAAGGCCGTGACCGCCACCGCATGGTTGCTCGTGGCCGGACTCGGGCTCGCGGTGGTACTCCCCGTGGTCGCCCTGCTCTTCGGCTGAGTGACCGCCCGCCGGACGCGTCAGGCGTCGGCGCCGCAGTTGGCGCAGCGCCCGAAGACGTCGAGCGCATGGTGCCGCGGCGAGAAGCCGGCCGCCTCCGCGAGGCCGTCGAAGGCCCGGTCGAGCGAGCGTTCGAGCGCGGCGTCGAGGGTGATGTCGGTGATCAGCCCACACTCCTCACAGATGAGGTGGTGGTGGTGCTCGGTGAGATCCTCGGCCAACTCGTAGTGGGCGTGCTCGGCACCGTGCACCAGCCGCCGAACCACCCCTGCCTCCTCCATCAGTGCGAGGTTGCGGTACGCGGAACTCTGTGACAGGTCGGGCGCCAGCGCCAACAACGCCGGCAACGTGACGGGAGCACCCGTACCGGCCAGCACCTCCACGAGCCGACGGCGGCCGGTGGTGTAGCGCTGATCACGGTCCATCAGCCGCTCACGTGCCATCCGGTGCACCTCGGCCGAACCCGGCCGGGATCCGTTGCCTCCGGTGGCGCGCTTCGCGGACTTCGTGCCGGACCCGCTGCCGGATCTCGTACTGGTGGCGATCGTTCCCATCTCGTGAGAGACGCTACCGGACCCGCAACCCGCAGGCGGCGTTCATGAGCTGGGGCGCCACGTGTACCCCCGGTGTCAACACGGTTCGGCGCTCGGTGTCGATCCGAGCGGAGGTGCCACTCGACATGAACGTCACGGTCACCGTGCCGTCGAGCTCGAGCACCAACCGGTGGGTGGTGCGACCCTGACAGTCGAGCAACTCCTCGGTCATCAGCTGCATTCGGCCACGGTAGCGCCCTCCCGCATGATTGGGAATGATTCCGAGTAGCGTTCCGGGGATGTCGACCGATCCACGCCTCCCCGTCACGGTGCTCTCCGGCTTCCTCGGGGCCGGCAAGACCACGTTGTTGAACCGGGTGCTCGCCAACCGGGACGGCCGGCGCGTCGCAGTGATCGTGAACGACATGAGCGAGATCAACATCGATGCGGCACTCGTGGCCGGCGGCCAGGCGGCACTCGACCGCACCGAGGAACGCCTGGTCGAGATGACGAACGGGTGCATCTGTTGCACCCTGCGCGACGATCTCCTCGTCGAGGTGGCCCGCCTGGCCGACGAAGGCCGCTTCGACCATCTCCTGATCGAGTCGACCGGCATCAGCGAACCGATGCCCGTGGCCGCCACGTTCCTGTTCGCCGACGAGCTCGGCCACAGCCTCTCGGCCACCGCCCGGCTCGACACGATGGTCACCGTGGTCGACGCGTCGCGCTTCCTCGTCCACTTCGACGAGCTGCACGACCTGGCCGAGCTCGGCATCGGACGCGACACCGACGACGATCGCACCGTGGTCGATCTCCTGGTCGACCAGGTCGAGTTCGCCGATGTCCTCGTGGTGTCGAAGCCCGATCTGGTCGACCACGACGATCTGGCCCGAGTGGTGGCACTGGTCCGTCGTCTGAACGCTCGGGCCGTCGTCGAGATCGCCGAGCACGGCATCGTGCCCCTCGATCGGGTGCTCGACACCCACCTGTTCGACGAGGACGAGGCGGCGTTGGCACCGGGCTGGGTGCGCGAGCTCAACGGTGACCATGTGCCCGAGACCGAGGAGTTCGGCATCTCGTCGTTCGTGTACCGCCACCGCTGGCCGTTCCACCCGGCCCGGCTGGCCGACGCCCTCGACGACGCGTGGCCGGGTGTGTTGCGCAGCAAGGGCTTCTTCTGGCTCGCCACCCGACCCGACGCCCAGGGTCTGTGGAGCCAGGCGGGGTTGTCGATCCAGCTCGAGCCGCTGGCCATGTGGATGGCCGCACTCCCCGAGAACGAATGGGACCTCGACCCCGCCGAACTCGCCGACCTGCACTCACGCTGGGACCCGCTGCTCGGCGACCGCCAGAACGAGCTCGTGTTCATCGGCATCGACATGGACGAGATCGCCCTGCGCGCCCGCCTCGACGCCTGCGTGCTCACGCCCGCGGAGTTCGAGCAGGGCCTCCACGCATGGTCCACCCTCCCCGACCCCCTCCCCGAGTGGGACGCCGCCTGCGACCTCGACTGATGCGAACTGACGTGCGGTCAAGCGTGTCCTCGTTGACATTCGCGCGGGGAGAATCCGGGGAACTGACGTGGGATCAGGGGTGGTCTCGTTGACATTCGCGCGGGGAGAATCGCTGCGATCAGACGTCCGCCGGGCGCGACTGGTGATCGTGGGGGCCGGTCCGCACGCGCTGACGATCGCAGCGCACTTCGTGGCGGCCGATCGTTCGTTGACCGACGATCTCGTGGTGATCGACCCGAGTGGCACGTGGATGCACGCCTGGCGGAGGGCGCTCGCCGCACTCGAGATCGAACACTTGCGATCACCGGTGGTGCACCATCCGCACCCTGATCCGTATGGCCTCCTCGCCTTCGCGCGCACCCACCGTCGGAGCCCGGAACTCCATGGCAAGTACCAGACCCCCGGCAGCCGGCTGTTCGACGACTTCTGCAACCATGTGGTCGACGAATTCGCGCTGGGTGGCACGGTGATGCCCGGCACGGTCACCGCTGTGGACCCTGGCGGTCTCGTGACTTATTGCGTCGACCGCGGTCGACGGACGGAGCGGGTGCACGGCGACCAGGTCGTCTTCGCCCAGCAACCCCGGCGTGCTGTCCGTCCCGACGTCGGATCCCCGCCCGGCGACCGGCGGCACCGTCACGCTACCGACGTGGATCTCGACGCGGTCGGTGCCGGTGACCACGTCGCGATCGTGGGCGGCGGTTTGACTGCCGGCCACCTCGCGTGCGGCGCTGCGCGGCGAGGGGCCACGGCAGACGTGGTGGTACGCCGACCGGTGGTCGAGCGGGAATTCGACACCGATCCCGGATGGCTCGGCCCACGGGAGATGCGCGCCTTCCTCGACACCAAATGTCTCGAGGCCCGCGCCCGACTGGCGGTCGAGGCGCGTGGCGGAGGATCGATGCCGGGCTGGATGCTCTCCCGGCTCCGGGACCTCGCTGCCGCTGGTCGGGTGCGCATTCGTTGCCTCGACGGGAACGAGCGGATCAGCGATCTGACCACCGATGCCCACCACGTGTGGTACGCCACCGGCTGGGTCACCGACCCGCTGGGCGATCCGGTGCTCGGCCCCCTCGTCGAGGACAGTGGCTGTCGGACGGTGGGGGATCTCCTCGTGCTCGGTGGACGACTCGAGCTACCCGGCACCGCCGTGCACGTGGTGGGCCGCCCGGCCACACTGCACCTCGGCCCCACCGCCGGCAACCTCGCCGGCGCCCGCAGAGCTGCGGCTCTCCTCGCCGGCCGCGACCCCGACGACATCTGCTGAGCGGACACCACCCGCTGGAGCCCGGCGCGCCAACTGACGCTGGTTCGAGCGTCTCGCCGTTGACATTCGGGGGGTCAGAACCACCACATATATATGGACATTCGCATGTGAGCATGTAGAGTGGGGGCATGTCACCGACCGAGCGATACACCGCAGCGGCCGATCTGCTGCGAGCGCTCGGCCATCCGGCCCGCTTGCGCATCGCGATGGAGTTGGGCGATCACGAACGGTGCGTGCACGAGTTGGTGGAACTCCTCGAGCTTCCCCAGCCGACCGTGTCGCAACACCTCCAGGTGCTGCGAGCAGCCAGGGTCGTGAGCGGGCGCCGGGTCGGCCGTGAGGTGCGTTACACCCTCACCGACCACCACGTGGCCCACATCGCCGGCGACGCACTCGTCCACGCCGGCGAACACCACGATCCCGGACCACCCGTGCCGACCGACGTCCACCACGGCGACAGCGACCACACCCCTGACCACACCCCTGACCACACCCCTGACCACACCCCTGAGAGGACCATGACATGAGTACCGCCACCGACCACCGCACCCACACCGATCACGACCACCAGCACGGACCCGACTGCGGCCACGCAAGCGTGCGCCACGACGACCATGTCGACTACGTGCACGACGGGCACGTGCACCGAGAGCACGACGGGCACTACGACGAGTGCGACGGCCCCGACGGCTGCATCGAGCACACCGGTCACGACCACGTGCACGGACCCGACTGTGGGCACGAGGCGATCCCCCACGGCGATCACGTCGACTACCTCCACGACGGCCACCGTCACGCCGTCCACGGCGATCACGTCGACGAGCACTGAGCTCAGGCGAGCTGACCGCGCTCGACGTCGAACACGGCAGCGTTGCCGGTGACCGTGCCGACGGCGAGTCGCATGCCATCGGTCGACCAGACGGCGGCCGTCACCTCCCCGTCGAGATCGATGGTGTGGAGCGGCGCATCGGGTACTCGAAGCGACCACAGCGCCAGACGACCCGCGGCATCGCCGGACGCCACGAGGTCGTGATGGGCGCCGACCGCGAGCGCCGTGATCGGCTGTTCGTGACCCAGACAGCAGATGGGCTCCTCGGCCGGCCAGCCCGACGCGACGGCGGGCCAGCACGTCAGCTCGTCGTCGGCGGTGGCGACCAACCACGATCCGCCGGCGGCCCAGCCGAGCAGGCGCACATGATCGGGATAGCCCGTGAGCTCGCGGCCGGCGGCTTCGTCGCCCACCTCGAGCACGTGGATCGACCCGCCGAGATCCCCCACGGCGAGGAAGTCGGCGGCCGGATGCGCGGCGATGGAGATCGCCCCGTCGATCTCCACCCTCGTGTCGACCACGCCGAGGGCCAGGTCGACCACGGCCACCCCCGTGGTGCCGGCCACCGCCACGAGCGAGCCGGTCAGCGTGGCCAGCCCGTGCAGCTCGGCGCACCGGGCGTCGACCACGACCGGCGCGCCCTCCCGATCGGGCGGACCACCCACGGCGCGTCGGAACGACCACACCGTCGAACCACCGATCGCGATCATGCGGTCACCCACCGCAGCGATGTCACGGGCCCGTGGGAGGTCGTGGCACCGATGATCACCTCCCCCGGCCATCACCAGTCCGAGCTGTCGATCCGACACGGCGACACGACCGTCGTCGGCCCAGGCGACCGCCACCGGTGCGCCGCACATCGGGCGGGTCACCTGCTCAGGACGGTCGACCATCACCCGCCCATCGGCAGTGACGACGGCGAGCCGACCCGACGGCGACCATCCGATCGCCCACACCGCGTCGGACAGGCGCGCCGACATCGTGCGGCGGAGTTCGGTGATGATCGGGGGGCCGTTCATGGGAGATCAGCGCACCGCCGTGGCCCGCAGTCCTGCGGCCAACTCGTCAGCGGGGAGGCCGTGACCGATCAGCATCACGACGCTGATGCCGCTCCGGCGTCCATCAGGGTGCTCGTGTTCGGGATGGCTCATCGCGTATGACCCGACCCCGTGACAGCAGACCCTGCTGGACGATCCGTCGACCGCCAGCGCCCCCTGGAGGCGGACGAGCCGCGGTGCGTGCTGCGAGAGCACCTGATCGAGCCATTCCTCGACACCGCCGGGATCGAGGATGCCCTGCTGTTCGATCACCACGAGGTCGGGCGCTCCGATGACACCGGCGACCGGACCGCCACCGGAGCGCGTGGTTGCGTCCAGCCGCACCTGGGGCGCGCCGTGCCAGGCGTCGATCGACACGAGCTGACCGGCGGACACACGCTCGACGGCGGGCGCGAGCACTGGAGCGATGCGGTTCAGCTGACCGACGAGATCACGAAGCTCGAGGAGCGATGGGCCGACCACCTGGTCGGCGCGGGCCACCAGCACGCGGTCGGCGATGGCGAGCCGTTCGGCGCCGGTGGAGTCGACCACCACCGCGCCCGTCCGCAGCCGCGTGACCACTGGAACGGCGTCGAGGGTGGCCACCACGCCGTCGAGGCGCACCCACCGCCGCAGGTCGGGATCGGACAACACCGTGTGCACCACGGCGGTCACCGACGATGCCGCCGGGTCAGCCGGGAGGTCGGGAACGGCCACGATGATGTGCGACGGGCGAGAGCGACGCCGCACCAGCGCGGCCACGGCATCGACGAGATCGAGACGGAGTCGGCAGCACGGGCAGCCCGGTGAGCGCTCTCCCACATCGGGTACGACCGCGACGTGGCGATCCAGCGCACCGAGGCCCGCCAAGGTCTCCGTCGCCGTACCGGCGGCGATCGGGAGCCAATCGGGAGCGATCAACGCGAGGTCTCGGCGAAGACCGAGGAGTTGCGGCAGCAGCGACGGCATCTCGGCGCCACCGGCCACCACGGTGAGCGGGATCGGTTCGAGCAATGGCATCGCCCACGAGGATAGTCGTATCGGGAATGATTCTTCGTCCTGATATGCTCGGCCGCCATGTCCAAGCACTGTCAGGTCCTCGGCAAGCAGCCGTCGTTCGGAAAGTCCGTGTCGCATTCGCACCGACGCACCAATCGGCGGTGGGACCCCAACATCCAGAACAAGCGCTTCTGGCTGCCATCGGAGCGTCGGTGGGTGCGCCTCACCGTGTCGACCAAGGGCATCAAGACCATCGACAAACGCGGCATCGAAGCCGTGGTGGCCGATCTGCGGCGCCGTGGGGTGAAGGTCTGATGGCCCGCCCCAGCAAGGAGCGCCGTCCGATCATCAAGCTCCGGAGCACCGCTGACACCGGCTTCACCTACGTGACCCGCAAGAACAAGATCAACACCCGAGAGCGCATCACGCTCATGAAGTACGACCCGGTCGTGCGCAAGCACGTCGAGTTCAAGGAGGAGCGCTGACGTGAAGCCCGACATCCACCCCGCCGGCTACCGACAGGTGGTGTTCGAAGACCCGGGCGCCGGCGAACGATGGCTGTGTGGCTCGACCATCCGCACCGATCGCACGACCACGTTCGACGACGGTGCCGAGTACCCGCACGTCGTGCTCGACATCTCGATGTACACGCACCCCTACTACACGGGCCAGATGAAGATCATCGACTCTGCCGGACGGGTCGAACGCTTCAATCAGCGCTACGGACGCCGCACCCCGCCACCGTCCACCGCCCCGAACTGACGCTGGTCGCGCCGGCCCTCGTTGACATTCGGCGGGTGAGAAGCGGCGGGGAACGGGCCTTTCGTCACACTGACACCCTCCCGGTCACACTGACCGGATGCGATCCGAACCGACCACCACGACCACGACGTCAGCCGCAGCAGGCGGTGGTGAGCGGCCCCACCGGTGGCCGTCACGGCGACATCGGCGTTCGATGGCACTCGTTGCCGGGTTCACCCTCGTGTTCGCAGCGTGCGGCGGCGACTCGACATCGGACGACGGATCAGCCGACAACAGCGGAACACAGGACGCCGGCTCACCAGACGACACGGACATCGACGACATCGACACGGACATCGACGACACGGTGGCCGGTGGTCCGGTGGACGAGCTGAGCGCGAGGGTGCTGGCCAGCTGGGAAACCGATCAGCCGCGGCTCAGCTCACTCGTGGTGACCGACCGCGACGCGCTGCTCCTCGAGCGCGAAGCGTTCGACACGACGATCATCGCGGTCGACCTCGGTTCGGGCGAGGTGAGGACGAACCCCGACGTCGGGTTGATCACCGACCTCGTGCAGACCGCGACCAACGGCGTGTACGGGTTCGACTTCGACGAGTGCACCTACCGGTCGGTCGACCCCGACGACCTGTCGCTGGGTGAGGGCGTCGGCGAGCTGACCGGGGAGAACTGTTCGGGTGGCGGCGACGACACGTCGCTCGCGCGTGACGACGTGATCTGGGTCGTGCAACCCGACGCGCTCCACACCATCGATACCACCACGGGCGAGACCCGGTCGCTCGAACCCAGCGCCATCTCGGATCGGTTCACCGACGGCGACACCCCGTCGGCGGCGCTGCTCGACCTCGGCGACGCAGTGCTCGTGACCTACTTCGTCTCCGGCGACGACGATCTCATGTCGTACTCGGCACGCGTCGACGACGACCTCGTGGCCGGGGCGCTCGTCGAGGTGCCGCGGCTGCCACGACTCGACAATGGTCTGCTCGTGGACGACGCCACCGACGACGACGGGTTCACACGGGTGGTCGTGCTCGATCGGTTCACACTCGAGGCCACCGATGAGGCACCACCGCAGCCGCCGATGTGGGGCACGGTGTCGTGCGATCCGACGGACTCACTGCGCTCCCACCCCGGGCCCGACGGGAGCGTGTGGGTCGGCCCACTCGAGGCCGACGGCGAGATCGTGGTGGCGCGCTGTCGCGACGGCCGCGAGGTCGCACGTGGCCAGGTCGCCCACGACCAGTTCTCCGATGTGCGGGCCGACGCCGATGCGCTGTACTACCTCGCCACGGTCCGAGCGGAGCCCGACGAGGACGGGATGACCTCGTTCGAGGTGCTCGGCGAGGTGCTGGTCCAGGTGGCAGCGACCTGACCGAACTGACGCTCATCGGACGGCGCCCTCGTTGACATTCGGGGGGTGAGAACGTGGGCGAACCCGTGCGGACGGTCAGCGACCGGGGTCGGTGTGGTCGCAGTCGTCGTGGGTCTGGCCGTGACCGTGCTCGTCGATCACCACGGCATCGTTCACGCGCAAGAGACGTCCACCGAACGCGGCCGCCAGCAGATCGACCCGGAGCGCCTCATCGGGCGGGCCGTCGGCCACGACCTCGCCGGCCAGCAGGATCACCCGGTCGGCGCGCCGCGCCTCGTCGAGGTGGTGGGTCGAGAACACCACCGCGGCACCCCGCTGCTTCTCCTCCGCGATCACCCCGAGGATCACCTCCTGGCTCGCGAGATCGAGACCGGTGATCGGCTCATCCAGCAGCAGCAGATCGGGCTCGTCCACGAGCGCCTGGGCAACGAGGACCCGTTGGCGCTGACCTCCGGACAGCTTCCCGAACGAACGCTTGGCGAGATCGCCCACCTCCAGCCGCTCGGACACGGCCGCCACGGCCACACGATCGGCGTGACGGAACGGCTTCACGAGACCCACCTGACGGAAGCGTCCCATGCGGATCACTTCGTGGACGCTGAGCGGCATCCACCGGTGGAAGGCGTGCTGCTGCGCCACGAAGCTGATCCGTGGCCGACCAGTGAAGCGCACGGCGCCCCGAGTCGGCTCGACGAGGCGCGCCAGAAGGCCCAACAGGGTGCTCTTGCCGCTGCCGTTCGATCCCACGAGCGCCACCGACTCCCCACCGACCACCGTGAGATCGGTGGGAGCGAGTGCCACGATCGGCCCGTAGCGCACCGAGGCGCCCTCGAGGACGGCAACGGGTGATGCGATCGGATCGACGTCGACGTTGCTCATGCGAATGAGTCTCAGTATGGTGGAAGGGAGAGCTGTTCCTACATCGGGACGCCCACGACGACCCCCACGGAGGAAGATGATGCGCGGACGCTATCGGAATGTCATGGCGATGGCCGGTGTACTGGGCCTGGTGGCCGCCGGATGCGGTGGTGACGACGACGGCGCCGAGACGACCGACGCTCCTGCCGCAACCGATCCGGCGGCCGATGACGATCACGACGACGACGAGGATCACGACGACGACGAGGATCACGACGACGAGGATCACGACGACGACGAGGATCACGATCACGACGACGAACTGCCGCTCGTGGTCGCCACCACCACGATCTGGGCCGATGTGACCAGCAACGTGGTGTGTCACAGCCTCGCCGAGATCGCCACGGTGGTGCCGGCCGGAGCCGACGCCCACTTCTACGAGCCGTCGCTCCAGGACCGCAGCCTCATGGGTGAGGCCGACATCCTGATCGCCAATGGCCTGTTCCTCGAGGAAGCCCTGATCGGCACCATCGAGGCCGTGGCCGCCGAGGGCGTCCCGGTGTTCGAGATCGCCGAGCACATCTCCGATCCGATCGAGTTCGACGGCGACCACGGCCACGGCCACGACGACGACCACGGCCACGACGAGGACCACGGACATCATCACGACGGCGACGACCCGCACGTGTGGTTCGACCCGGCCCGGGTGGCCGCGGTGCTGCCGATGCTCGGCGACGCGATCGTCGACGCCACAGGGATCGACGCCGATGCGGTGGCCGAGTGCGTGGCCGACTACCAGGCAGAGCTCATGGAGACCGACGCCGAGATGATGGAGACGTTCTCGGCGATCGACGACGACATGCGCCTGCTGGTCTCGACGCACGAATCGCTCGGCTACCTCGCCGACCGTTACGACTTCGAGATCATCGGCACCGTGCTCGCGGGCACCTCGTCGATGGCGGAGACGAACCCCGCCGACCTCGAGGCGCTCGCCAACGAGATCATGGCCACCGGCGTGCCCGCCGTGTTCGCCGAGGCCGAGACGAGCCAGGCCGACATCGAAGCGCTCGCGAACCGAGCCGGCGTCGAGGTGGTCATCCTGCCGACCGAGTCACTCGGCGAGCCCGGGAGCGGGTACGACACCTACACGTCGTTCCTGCTGCACAACGCCGGGCTGATCACCGACGCGCTGACATGAGCCGAACGGTCGGTCACGGTGGTCGATCCACCGCCGTGACCGACCCGTTCACGCACCCGACCCACCGGGCAGACTGACACGGTGGCGTTCCTCACCGATCCGTGGGCCTGGTGGGTCGAACCGTTCCTCGACAACCCGTTCATGCGCAACGCGCTGTGGGCGGGGCTCCTCGCGGCCATCGCCACGTCGGTGGTCGGCTCGTGGGTCGTGCTCCGCGGCCTCGCCTTCCTCGGCGACGCACTCGCCCACGGCGTACTGCCCGGCATCGCGCTGGCGTTCGTGATCGGCCTCGACACCACCATCGGTGCCTTCGTGGCCGCCCTGCTCATGGTCGGCGGCATCAACCTGATCAGGAACCACTCGCCCCTCCCCGACGACACCTCGATCGGCATCCTCTTCGTGGGATTCCTCGCCCTGGCCGTGGTGATCATGTCGAGCCAACTCGGCTCGTACACCGGGGACCTCAACCGGTTCCTGTTCGGCTCGGTCACCTCGGTGACGCCGGCGGGGCTCCGTCGACAAGCGATCGCCGCCGCGGTCGTGCTCGGCGGGGTGATCGTGTTCTACCGGGCCTTCCTCGTGATGACGTTCGACGAGGTGCAGGCACGCATGCTCGGGTTCCGCCCGGGGCTCGCCAACTTCGGGCTGCTGGTACTGCTGACGGTGTCGATCATCGCGTCGTTCGAAACGGTGGGGAGCCTTCTCGTGTTCGCCTTCCTGATCGCACCACCTGCGGCCGCATCGCTCATCGTGCGTCGGGTGCCGTGGCTGATGGTCACGGCGGCCGGTTTCGGGGTGATCTCGGCACTGATCGGTGTGCTCGTGAGCTTCCACCACCGAGCTGCCGCCGGTGCATCGATGGCACTCGTCTCGGTGGTCCTGTTCGTGCTCGTACTGGCGGGCACCAACATCACCCGAGCGCTCCAGCACCGCCGCGCCGCCGTCACCTGATCGAGGCGCCTGATCATCCAACCACCGGCCGGTAGCCCGCGGCTGATCCCACCACTGTGTCGATCTCGGCCGCATTTCGCGGCTGATCCCACCACTGTGTCGATCCCGGCGGGTGCGTCGAGGTCTCGGAGGAGCGACCCCAGGGGTACGCTCGGACCATGGCTGCAGCAGACGTCCGTCCGGGCGAACCGGCCGACCTCGATCCCCGACTCGAGGGCACCCACATCGCCAACTCGGTGATCGACCTCATCGGCCACACGCCGCTCGTGCGGATGCGGCGCACCATGGAGATCGAGCAGCTCCCGAGCGTGCTCGCCATGAAGATGGAGACCACCAACCCCGGCGGATCGGCCAAGGATCGACCGGCGCTCGAGATGATCCTCGCCGCCGAGCGCGAGGGCCTCCTGAAACCCGGCGGCACCATCGTCGAACCCACCAGCGGCAACACCGGCGTGGGCCTCGCGATCGTGGCCGCACAACGCGGCTACCGGTGCGTGTTCGTCATGACCGACAAGGTCGCCCCCGAGAAGATCTCACTGCTCAAGGCGTACGGCGCCGAGGTCGTGGTGTGCCCCGTGGCCGTCGAACCCGACGACCCCCAGAGCTACTACAAGGTGGCCGAACGGCTCACCCACGAACTCGAGGCGTTCCGTCCCAACCAGTACGCGAACCCCCACAACCCCGTCGCCCACGTGAAGACCACTGGCCCCGAGCTCTGGGAGCAGACCGCCGGCCGTATCACCCACTTCGTGGCCGGCGCCGGCACGTGCGGGTCGATCACCGGCGTGGCGCGGTACCTGAAGGAGAAGAACCCCGACATCCAGATCGTGGCCGCCGACCCCGAGGGTTCGGTGTTCTCCGGCGGCTCGGGACGCCCGTACCTGGTCGAGGGCGTCGGAGAAGACTTCTTCCCAGCCGCCTGGGAGCCCGATCTGTACGACCGCATCATCCCGATCAGCGACGAGGAGAGCTTCCTGACGGCGCGACGGATCAGCGAGACCGAGGGCATCCTCATCGGCGGGTCGGGCGGGATGGCGGTCGCCGCTGCGATCCAGGTCGCCAAAGAAGCCGGCCCCGACGACATCGTCGTGGTCTTCAACCCCGACTCGGGTCGCGGCTACCTGTCGCGGGTGTTCGACGACGAATGGATGGCCAACTTCGGTTTCATCCGCGAATGCGACCAGTGCGTGGGCGCCGTGCTCGACACCCGCAGCCCCACGCTCGACTCACTGCTGTACGTGAACCCCGCCGAGACCGTCCGGGTCGCGATCGAGCGGATGCGCTCGAACGGGGTCAGCCAGCTCCCGGTCTGCAAGAACACGCCACCGTTCGCCGCCGCCGAGGTGTCGGGTGCGGTCGACGAGCTCGAGCTGATGGAATCGATCTACCGCGATCCGTCGCTCATGGAGACCACCGTCGAGAAGGTCATGGGCCCGAAGCTGCCCACCGTGGGTGTCGGGCAGAAGCTCGAACTGGCCGTCCGGATGCTCGAGACGGCGCCGGCGCTGCTGGTGCTGTCGGGGGGCCGCCCGCTGAGCGTCCTCACCCGCAGCGACGTGCTGTCGTACTTCGAGGCGGTGGCAGATGGGTGAACAGGAGCAGCAGGCGGGCTGGGCGTTCGAGACCCGCGCCATCCACGCCGGACAAGACCCCGACCCGACCACCGGCGCCGTCGTCACACCGATCTCACTGAGCACGACGTTCGCCCAGGACGCCGTCGGCCAACACAAGGGCTACGAGTACGCCCGCTCGGGCAACCCCACCCGAACCGCGCTCGAGACCTGCGTGGCCTCACTCGAGGGCGTGCGCCACGGCCTCGCCTTCGCCAGCGGCCTCGCCGCCGAAGACGCGATCATGCGGCTGCTGCGGCCCGGTCAACGGGTGGTGCTCGGCAACGACGCCTACGGCGGCACGTTCCGCCTCATCGCCAAGGTCTGGGAGCCGCTCGGCATGCCGTGGACAGCCGCCGATCTCACCGACGTCGAGGCCCTGGCCGCGAACTGGCGCGACGACACGGGTCTCGTGTGGCTCGAGACCCCCACCAATCCACTGCTCACGTGCATCGACATCGAGGCCGTGGCGGAACTGGCCCACGAGCGGGGCGCGCTCGTGGTGGTCGACAACACGTTCGCGACCCCGTACCTCCAGCAGCCCGCTGCGTCGGGTGCCGACATCGTGCTGCACTCGGCCACGAAGTACCTCGGCGGTCACAGCGACGTCGTCGGCGGTTTCCTCGCCGTCGACCAGGACGACGTGGCCGAACGGCTCCGCTTCTTCCAGAACGCCGCCGGTGGCGTCCCGTCGCCGTTCGACTGCTACCTCGTACTGCGCGGCGTCAAGACACTCGGCGTCCGGATGGACCGGCACTGCGAGAACGCCCGCGCCGTGGTCGACCTCCTCGTGGGTCACCCGGCGGTCGACCGCGTGCTCTACCCGCAACTGCCCGATCATCCGGGTCACGCGGCCGCTGCCGAGCAGATGCGCGACTTCGGAGGCATGGTGAGCTTCACCCTGAACGGCGGCGAGGCGGTGGCCCGGCGCGTGGCCGAGTCGACCACGTTGTTCACCCTGGCCGAGTCACTCGGGGCCGTCGAGAGCCTCATCGAGCACCCCGGCGCCATGACCCATGCGTCCGCCGCCGGTTCGCCGCTCGAGGTTCCCGCCGATCTGGTCCGACTGTCGGTCGGCATCGAGCACTCGTCCGATCTCGTGGCAGACCTCGCCCAGGCGCTCGAGCTGGGCACTCAGGAAGGCAACTGACCCATGGCCACTCGTCCGCTCGTCATCGCCGCCAACCGGCTGCCGGTCATGCGCACCGACACCGGCTGGACCGCGAGCCCGGGTGGGCTCGTGCGCGCCCTGCTCCCCCTCGTCCGCGAGAGCAACGGTACATGGGTCGGCTGGACCGGTATCCCCGACGACGACGCCGACGAACTCACCGTCGACGACGTGAAGCTCCACGCCGTCCCCCTCTCGACGGGCGAGGTGGACGCCTACTACGAGGGCTTCTCGAACGACACCCTCTGGCCGCTCTACCACGACGCCATCCGCGACTCGGGCTATCACGTCGACCAGTGGAACGCGTACGTCACGGTCAACCAACGCTTCGCCGTCACGCTCGCCAACATCGCGCCCAGCGACGCGATGGTCTGGATCCACGACTACCACCTGCAGCTCGTTCCGGCCCTCCTGCGCGAGCAGCGCTCAGACGTGCGTATCGGCTTCTTCAACCACATCCCGTTCCCACCCACCGAGCTGTTCGACCGTCTGCCGTGGCGCCAGGAGATCATCGACGGTCTGCTCGGCGCGGATCTGGTCGGGTTCCAGAGCGAGCGCGGCGCCCGCAACTTCGCCGAGGCCGCCGTCAAGCTCAGCGGCGGCGAAGTCGACTCGATGATGTGGCGCAAGGGCGCGGCCGGCACGATCCACCACCCCAGGGGCTCGACCGTCGCCGGACCGTTCCCGATCTCCATCGACGTGCAGGAATTCGAGGAGCTGGCGGCGGGTCGCACCGTGCGGCAGCGATCGAGCTCGATCCGCACCCGCCTCGGCGAACCCGAGGTGATCCTGCTGGGCGTCGACCGCCTCGACTACACCAAGGGCATCGGCAGCCGACTGCAGGCCTTCGGCGCTCTGCTCGACCAGGGTCGACTCGACCCCGAGCACCACGTGCTCGTGCAGGTTGCCACCCCGACCCGTGAGGAGATCGACCACTACCAGGAGGAACGCCACGAGATCGAGCGGATCGTGGGCGAGATCAACGGCCGTCACGCCCGTCTCGGCTACCCCGTGATCCACTACCTGTACCGCACGTTGTCCCTCGATGATCTCGTGCCGCTGTACCGAGCCGGCGACATCATGCTCGTGACCCCGTTCCGGGACGGCATGAACCTGGTCGCCAAGGAGTACGTGGCGACTCGTCTCGACGACGACGGTGTGCTCGTGCTGTCCGAGTTCACCGGTGCCGCCGACGAGCTCAGCGCGGCCGTGCTCGTGAACCCCCACGACGAGCACGCGCTCCAGGAAGCGATCATGACGGCCGTCGAGATGCACCGTCACGATCGTCGCGACCGGATGATCCGTCTGCGCGCCACCATCCGTGAGCACGACGTCGGCACCTGGGCCTCCAGCTTCCTCGACCTGCTGGCGGCCACCCCGGTCACCGGTCCGTGAGGATGCCGTGTCCACCGTGTACGTAGACCCTCACGACCTCGCCACGCATGTGGCGCGGTGTCCGCGCCCGCTGCTGGTCGGGCTCGATGTGGACGGGGTGCTCGCCCCGATCGTCGAGCACGCCGACCAGGCGGTCCTGCTCCCCGGGATGATCGAGGCGCTCATGGCGCTGCACGAGCACGCTCCCTCGCTCACGGTTGCCGTGGTGTCGGGTCGAGCGGTGCACGATCTCGACGCCCGCTACGAATTCCCGCCCGAGGTGATGGTGGTCGGCAGCCATGGTCTCGAGACGCGACACGGACAACCGCTCGAGCTGGACGACCACGAGCGCCACACGCTCGGGCAACTCACCGTGCTCGCCGAGGCCGCCGCCCGCGACGCCGGCAGCGGCGCCTGGGTGGAACACAAGCCCGCCAGCTCCGTGCTGCACGTACGCGAAGCCGATCCAGCGGTGTCCGAGGCCGTGGTTGCCCAGCTGACGTCGCTCGCGTCGATGGTGCCCGACGCTCACGTGAAGCACGGCCACGAAGTGGTGGAGCTGATGGCACGGCAGACGAGCAAGGCCACCGCCGTCACGCAGCTCCGCCAGCTCACCGGAGCGGCCAGCGTGGTGTTCGTGGGCGACGACCGCACCGACGAGGAGGTGTTCGCCACGCTCGGCGAGCACGATCTCGGCGTACGGGTCGGGCCGGGTGACACGCTGGCCCCGGTTCGTCTGCGCGATCCAGAAGCGGTACTGGCCTGGCTCCGAGCACTTCCCGACGCCCTGTCGGCCTGACGCACCACGGGCGCGAACGAACCTCCATCGCGCGTGCGCCGACGAGTTTCATCGCCCAGTCACCCGATTCTCACCGCGCCAATGTCAACGAGCGCACCCGTGACCCCACGTCAGTTCGGCTGAGGTCAGAAGAGGGTGGGGGGATCGTCGAATCTCGGGGATCGCTTGACTCCCGTCCACGGCATGTAGTGGTCCATGAAGACCCACGTGCGACGGTGGATGGCCGATGGGCCGTAGGCCTGCAGCGCCGCTTTGTGGAGGGGGCAGGGATAGCCCTTGTTGGTGTCGAACGACCAGGCCGGGTAGTGCTCGGCCGATTGCCGCATCTCGCGGTCACGCACCACCTTGGCGAGGATGCTCGCCGCCGCCACGCTGAGGCAGTGGCGATCGGCCTTCACCCGCATCTCGACCACCGGCACCAGCGGCGTGATGAAGTCCCAGGTGCCGTCGCTCACGGCCGCATGGGGCACCACGCCCAGACCGTCGAGGGCCCGCTGGGTGGCGAGACGCTGCGCCGCGGCCATCCCGAGTGCATCGCACTCGATCTCGCTGGCGGTGCCGACACCCCACGCCACGCACCACTCGGCGATGCGCTCGAACAGGCGCTCGCGGTCACGTTCTGTCAGCAGCTTCGAGTCGCGGATGCCATTCACCCGACGGTCACGGGGCACGATGGCCGCGCCCACCGCGAGCGGTCCGGCCCAGGCGCCCCGCCCGACCTCGTCGATCCCCACGATCATCTCGTGGCCCAGCGCCCACAGCTCCTGCTCGATCTGCCGGGTGGGCGCACGCCCGCGCATCGCCATCGGGCTACCGCAGCACCAGCAACGGCTCGCCGGCCTCGACCACACCCACCCGCCACCAGCCGTCGGTACCGACCAGCGACGCGGCCAGCTCCGGCGTGACCGCTGCGAGGAGTCCACCCGACGTCTGCGGATCGAAGCACAACGCCTCACGACCGGGTGTGGCCGTCGACTCGAGATGTCCGGCCGGATACTCACGGTTGCGCGGGTCGCCGCCGGTGCGCACACCGTCGTCGGCCGCCTCGAGCGCTCCCGGATATGCCACCAGACCGGCCGTATCGACCACGACGCGCACACCGCTGCGCTCGGCCACCTCCCAGCCGTGGCCCGCGAGTCCGTACCCGGTCACGTCGGTCACGGCGTGCACCTGATCCGAAGCGGCCGACAGCGCCTCGGCTGCGTGCCGGTTGAGCGCCCGCATGCCGGCGATGGCCACCGCCTTGTCGTCGTCGCTACCGGCTGCCAGAGCGAGAGCGGTCCCGATCGGCTTCGACAACACGAGCACGTCGCCGGGTCGAGCGCCGCCCTTGCGGAACACGCGGTCGGGGTGGACCACACCCTGCACCGCCAGTCCGAAGATCGGCTCGGGGTTGCGGATCGTGTGCCCGCCCGCCACCGAGCCACCCGCCTCGGCCACCGTGAGCGCGGCCGCCTCGAAGATCGCCGCGATGGCCTCGCGCGGGAAGTGCTCGGGGAACGCCGCGACGTTGATGGCCATCACGACGCGGCCTCCCATGGCGAACACGTCGCTGCACGCATTGGCCGCGGCGATGGCACCGAAGTCGGCCGGGTGGTCGACCAGCGGTGGGAAGAAGTCGGTGGTCGACACGAGCGCCACGTCGGGGCTGACCTGGTAGATCGCCGCGTCGTCGAACGGAGCCAGCCCGACCACGAGCGACGGATCGGTCGACACCGGGAACTCCGCCACCAGATCGGCCAGGAGCGACGCACCCCACTTCGCCGCGCACCCGCCACACGATGTCCACTCGGTGAGTCGCAGGTCGGCGAACGTGGCGGCGGACGCATCGGCAGGGACGGACGTCATGACGCCAGACTACGACCCGCCCTCACGGTCGAGCCCCTCACCCACCCTCGGGGGACCCGGCCTGATCCGACACAGAGTCGCTCCGGGCCGCACCATGCGGCCGCCAGCGACTCTGTGTCGATCTCGACCGGGGGCCGGGTGGGTGGGCGGGACCGGGGGGCTGGGCAGGTGCGGCGGATCAGGTGAACGATCCGGGATCGGTGGTGGGCAGGGGTGCGGGCGGCGGCCACAGCGTCTCGCCGGTGGGTTCGTGGGTACGCCAGACAGGGTCGAGCGACGGTGAGGTGAGTTCGACCGGTGGACCGGTCACCTCCCAGAGCACGGCAGGGCGCTCGCCGTGCCAACGCACCGCGTACGAGATCGTGGAGGCCGGGCCCACGGGCACGCCGTACACCTCGAAGTTCGCCCCGAGCCAGGCCGTCGGGATGCCGTCGGGCAGCAGCCGACCACGATCGGCCAGCCCCTGCTCGAGCCACGGCACCAGGCCCACACCGTCCACCCGGGCAACGGGCCGCTCGGCACGGACACTGCGCCGCTCCACGAGACGACCGAGGTCGGCGAGCGCCCGATGCTCGCCGGCGACGTGCAGCACCCGCGCCGCCGCATCGAACGCCGCGTCGGCCATCCAGCCATCGGTGCGAGCGAGCCGCTCGACCGCGAGTGCGAGTTCGGGCAACCACGGATCAGGCCGCTCACCCATCCGCACCAGCTCGCCCAGCCCGATGGCGTACCCGGCCGGGTCGGTCTCACCGTGGGCCATCTCGCCGAGTGCCAGCTCGCAACGTCGTGCGGTGACGTCGAGCGCCACGGCCTCCCCCGTCTCGCCCTCGGGCAGCACGAACCGGCTGGCGCGATCGGTCACGGTGAGCCAACCGCTCACGACCTGGGCGATGGCGGGCAGCGCCGGCAGTTGCCCGTCGCCGGAGCGGTCGTGCGCGATGGCCACGCGCACGGTCGAACGGTGACCGATCGGCAGCACGAACGCGTCATCGGGCAGGTCGAGGCCCTCGATGGGGAGGTCGACGATCGGCCGCTCGGTGCGCACGTCGCGATGGCTGAACGCAACCGCCACGGCCGCCGTCGAGTCGTTCTCGATCTCGATCACCGTGTAACCCGGCCCGTCGGCCATCGACGCGATGCGCTGGATCACATCACCCGAGGGCACGCGCACCCGGGTCTCGACCACGGCCGTACCGCTCACTCGACGCTGCCGCAGCGACGGCTCGTCGGCCGGCACGTGCCACCGGTCTTCGGCCGCGACGAACCAGTCGAGCGTGGGTTGGTCGTCCCAGGGCTGCACCGCCCCCCACGGGGTGATGGAGGCGCGCCATGGCCGTCCCGAGACGCCCGTGGTGATCATCGATCGAGTTCGCTCTTGCGATCCCGTTGCATCAGTTCGAGGAGCGCATCACGCGCCGTGCGGCCCTCGTGGCAGACGGCCACGACCTGCTCGGTGATCGGCATCACGACACCGTACCGACGGGCGAGGTCGAGCACACTCGGCGAACTCTTCACGCCCTCGGCCACCATGTTCATGCTCCCGACGATCTCGTCGATGGAACGACCCTGACCCAGCGCGAGACCGACGCTGTTGTTCCGGCTCTGCCGCGACGAGCAGGTCGCGATGAGGTCACCCATGCCGGCCAACCCGGCGAACGTCACCGGGTCGCCACCCATCGCCACACCGAGGCGGGTGATCTCGGCGAGGCCGCGGGTGATGAGCGTGGCGCGGGTGTTGTCGCCGAACCCCATCCCCTCGGCCATCCCCGACGCGATCGCGATCACGTTCTTGACGACCCCCGCCACCTCGCACCCCACCACGTCGGGGTTGGTGTAGATCCGCATCGTGGGTCGGCTGAAGATGCGCTGCAGCTCACCACCGATGGTGTCGTCGTCGATCGCCACCACGCTGGCCGCCGGCTGCCCGGCGATCACCTCCTTGGCGAGGTTGGGCCCCGTCAACACTGCCACCGGGTGCCCCGGCATCTCGTCGGCCGCCACCTCCGTCATGCGCTTGAGCGTCGACCGCTCGAGGCCCTTCGACAGGCTCACCACCGGCACCCACGGTCGGATGTACCGGGCCGCCTCGGCTGCGACCTCGCGGAAGCCGTGCGATGGCACCGCCATCACCAAGACGTCGGCGGTCGACACCGCCTCGTCGAGCGACGAGGTGGCACGCAGCTCCTGAGGGAGCTCGAACTCCGAGAGGTAGTCGGAGTTCGACCGGGCCGTGTTGATCTGCTCGGCCAACTCAGAACGCCGCGCCCACAACAGCGTGGGCGTGTTCACGCACGCCAGTGCCGCCACCGTGGTTCCCCACGAACCCGCCCCGACAACGGCCAACCTGATCTCCTGCGTCCCCGACATCCGGCCAGCGTACGCAGCTCGCACCCCTCCGACGGGCGCCTCTGCTCCTACAGTGCTGGGTGGTGAGCCGCACCGACCACATCGACCGCACCGGGCACATCGACCGCACGGTCACCATCGACCGCAGCGGGCACGACCACGGCTCCGATCAGGTGGCCGTGCTGGTGCCCGTCAAGTCGTTCGGCGCGGCCAAGGCGCGGCTCACGAGCTCGGTGTCACCCGACGCCCGCCGCGCGCTCGCCCGCTGGATGGCAGGTCGGGTGGTGGCCGCCGCTGCCCCGCTGCCCGTGTTCGTGGCATGCGACGACGACGAGGTGGCCGAATGGGCCGATGGTCTCGGTGCCGCGGTGCTGTGGAGCCCTGGACTCGGTCTGAACGGCGCCGTCGACGATGGGGTGGCGACGATGGCCGGCAAGGGGATCGACCACGTGGTGATCAGCCACGGCGATCTCCCCCTCGCCACATCGCTGGCCGACGTGGCACGACCCGACACGGTCGTGCTGGTTCCCGATCGTCGCCGTGACGGCACCAACGTGCTGGCCCGTCCCACGGCGATCGACCTCCCCGCCTCGTACGGCGCCGGATCGTTCGGTCGACACCTCCGGCACGCGATGCGGGCCGACGTGGCCGTGATGGTGCGCATCGACGCCGAGCTCTCCCTCGACCTCGACACCGTACGCGACCTCCACCACCCGATGGTGTGGCCGCACGTGCGCGCCATCGTCGAACAGCACCGGACCGACCAGGAGCGGACCGACCAGGGGCACCCGAGCCGATGAGCGCGAGCGAGCCCGGACAACCGCCGGTACCGGCCGGCGTCACCCACCCGTCCGCATGGAGCCGCGAGCTCGAGGTCCCCGGGTCGGCATTGGCCATCGGCGCCCACCCCGACGACGTCGAGTTCGGCGCCGGCGGCACCCTCGCGAAGTGGGCGGCGGCCGGCTGCGTGGTGCACCATCTCGTGTGCACCGACGGATCGAAGGGCACGTGGGACGTCGACGCCGACCTGCCCGCACTCATCGCCCGGCGCCAGGACGAGCAGCGCAAGGCCGCCCGCCGCCTGGCGGGCCAGAACGCCGGGCAGGTGCGCTTCCTCGGCGTGGCCGACGGGCACCTCGAGGACACGATGGAGCTCCGCAGCGAGATGGCCAGGGTGATCCGCGAGTTGCAGCCCGAGGTCGTGCTCGGACACGACCCGTGGAAGCGTTACCGCCTCCACCCCGACCACCGGGCGGCCGGCTTCCTCACCTGTGATGCCGTGGTGGCGGCCCGAGATCCCCACTTCTTCCCCGATCACGGCCTCGAGGCACATCGCCCACGGTCGATCCTGCTGTGGGAAGCCGACGAGCCGAACCACGTCGAGAACGTGAGCGCGACCCTGCCCGCCAAGCTCGATGCCCTCGACGCCCACGAGAGCCAGTTCGAATCGACCATGAAAGCCTCCCACCACGCCGATCTCGACGCCTTCCACGACCGCATCACTCGCCGACTCGCCACCCTCGGCGAGCCGCACGGCTACGCGGCCGCCGAGATCTTCCACCTCATCGTCGACGTCTGACCACCCGTCGACGCCGCCTCAGGACAGCGGAGCGCGACCGGGGCCGGCATCACCGGCGAAGGCCTGGGCGATCGACATCCACTCGGAGGCCGCGTCGCCCTGGATGACGAGCGCAGTGTCGTCGACGTGGCGCCGCTGCGTCACGAGCAGGCAGAAGTCGAGTGCGGATCCCGTCACCCGGTCGGAGGCAGCAGGGTCACCCCACTCCCAACGTTCGCCGTCGGGTGCGTCGAGCCCCACGTGGATCTCGGCGTCGGGCATCGCGCGCTGGTTCACCGCGTAGCTGAACGGGCGGGCGCGCACCCCGATGTGGGCGACGTGCTTCAGACGCTCGGTGGCCGGCCGCTCCACACCGACCGCGTCCGCGACGTCTTGGCCGTGGGCCCACGTCTCCATGAGACGAGCCGTGATGAACGATCGGGCACCCATGGCCGGGCCGTACCAGGGAACCCTGGTGGACGGATCGACGGTGCGGGCGTGATCGATCAGCGCCGATCGGTCGCGCCGCCACGACTGGTGCAGCTCCGTCGGGGTGATGCTTCGACCGGGCTCGATCGAGGCGTCGATGCCCCGTTCGAGGAGGACGACCGCGTCGGCGGCGAACGCCTCGGCGTCGGTCAGCGCCAGCAGCGCGCGCTGGTCGAAGAACCAGAGGTGGCTGACGGTGTCACGGATCGACCACCCCTCGGCCGGGGTGGGAGCGTCCCAGTCGGTGGCGGCCTCGAGCACGAGATCGAGCGCCGCGTGTTCGGCGGCCAGGTCGTCACACAACGTCTGCATGCCGATCAGTCTGTCGACGGCACCAACGACACGACGACCCGCACGCGAACGGG
>REDU01000074.1 GCA_007693335.1 Ilumatobacter sp.
GGCACCGCCATCGGCGTCACCGCATTCCGCCGCCGAGACCTCAGAGAAGCCTGACGACGACACGACCGGGCACACCGTCGTGGTGCCGTGATGGCACTCTGACGTGAGCGCGCGGACGTCTGCCCGCTCAGGTCAGGGATCCGGCGACGACGGCCCGGAATCGGCGACGGGCGATCCGGTCGCGGGCGCCTCGAGCACCTCGACGAAGAGCTCGAGGGCGGCGGCGGCGAACGCCACCATGTTCTGCTCGCGATCGTCGACTCCGGTGAGCACATGGCGGCTGGCGGCGACCGGGCCCGTCACGGCCACCCACGCGTGCCCCGACGGGTCGCCGTACGGGTTGGGCGGACCGGCGGCGCCCGCCTCACCCACCGCCCAGGTCGCACCCAGCTTCACGGCCGCCGAACGCGCCACGTAGACGGCGAAGTCCTCGGTGGCGCCCCGGAGACCGGGAGGCACCTCCACCGCGCCGGCCACCCATGCCCGGTGGGCATCGGCGGTGTAGACCACCACCCCGCCCAGGTAGTACGCCGATGCGCCGGGCACCGACAGGAGTGCAGCGGAGATCAGCCCACCGGCCGACCCTTCGGCCACGGCCACGCTCTCGCCGCGGCGGGTGAGCTCGGCCGCGACACGGCGGGCGGGATCGGTCAGGATCGATGGGATCAAGGTTCAGGCCCTGGCCACGGCCACGAGATCGATGGCGTCGCGCACGCCGTCGGGCGTCTCGACGGGACGGCTGGAGTTACCGGCCCGCTCGATCGTGAGACCGTCGAGCGAGTCGAGCACCTGCTCGACGGTGGGCAGCACACCCGGATCCTGGGGGCCGCCCACACCGTGTTCGAGGTTCTCGAGCGCGTGGGCGATCACCACGATCGCCCCACCCGGGGCCAGTGCCGCACGTGCGTGTCCGAGCGCCGCGGCGAGATCGGCCTCGGGGAGCTGCAGGTAGCAGACGAGCGCGAGGTCGACACTGCCGGGCTCGATGGGGGTGGTCGTGGCATCGGCGCACACCCAGTTCACGTTCACGCCAGCGGCAGATGCCAGCTGTGCACCCCGGTCGATGGCCACCTGCGAGAAGTCGCTGGCGGTCACCTGCCAGCCGCGCTGGGCGAGCCAGATCGCATTGCGACCCTCACCACATGCGATGTCGACCGCACGGCCGGGGGCCCATCGATCGATCACCTCCACCACGAACCGGTTCGGCCCCGCCGACCAGACGAGATCGGATCCTGAGTAGCGGGCATCCCACTGGGTGGCGTCCATCCCTACAAGCTACGGACGATCGCTGGCCGGTGCCCGATCGTCGGCGGAGACCGCCACCGGTCGACGGCTGGCCGACCACACCACGAGCACCAGGCCCACCAGGAGCAGGACGTCGCCGATCGAGTAGGCGTTGCGGAACGGCAGCCAGGCGGGACCGACGATCACATCGCCGAGCACGATGAGCCGTGGATCGTCCAGGACGGCCGAGTTCTCGAACGTGCTCGACGGCTCCCGATCGAGGGTGCGGGCCGCGGATTCCGAGGTCGGCATCACCCCACCGTTCGCCGCGATCACCAGCGTGTTGCTGGCCCAGCCGAGCCCCACCACCCACAGCCAGCGGACCGACCGGTTCAGCACCACGAACGCACCCACCATCGCATAGGTCACGAGGTGGAGCACCGGTGCGACCACGGGTGAGTCGAACTCGAGCACCGCCATGATGAGGAACTGCAGCACGAATGCTGCCGGCACGAGCCAGATCTGCCGGAACCTGAGCTCGGTCAGCGCCGAGTATCGACCACCCCACAGCGGCACGAGTGCCACCACCGCCACGACGGCGGCAATCAGGAGGAGCACGTCACGACCACCCGGAGGAGCCGAGCGGGACCACGCCCTCATCGGACGACGGTCCGTTGCGGAACACCGTCAGCCATTCGGTGAACGCGCCCGCGGGCATCGGCCGGGCGATGTGGTACCCCTGCGCCTGAACGCACCGAGCATCGGCGAGCCACCGGAGCGTGCCCGGCGCTTCCACCCCTTCGGCCACCGACGACAACCCGAGGTTCCGTGCCAGATCGATGATGGCCCGGACGATCACGCGGTCACCTTCCGAATTGACGAGATGGGAGATGAAGGAGCGGTCGATCTTGAGCTCGTCGACCGGTAACTGCTGGAGATAGGCGAGCGACGAGTAGCCCGTGCCGAAGTCGTCCACCGAGAGTCTGACACCCATCTGGGCGAGCTCCTCGAGCACGCGCAGTGCCTGCTCGGGGTCGGCCATGATCGACCCCTCGGTGATCTCCAGTCGGAGCAGCTGCGGCGGGATGTCGGAGGCGCCGAGGATCTCTGCCACCTCGTCGGTGATGGTGCCGTCGTGCAGGCCACGGGCCGAGAGGTTGACGGCCACGACCAGGTCGAGACCAGCGGCACGCCACCGTGAGATCTGCTCGACCGCCTCGCGCAGTACGTGGGTGGTCAGTTGCCGGATCAGCCCCGCGTACTCCGACAGCGGGACGAACTCGGACGGTTCGACGAGCCCGAGCCGCGGGTGGACCCATCGCACGAGTGCTTCCACCTCGGTCACGTCTCGATCGGCCAGACCCAGCTTGGGCTGGTAGTAGAGGAGCATGTCGCCCTCGGCGATCGCGTTGCGCATCTCCCCCACCATCTGCAGACGGCGGGTGCTGTGGTGGTCGAGCTCTTCGTCGTAGCGCTCGACCAGCGTGCCGTGTGACTTGGCGACGTACATCGCGATGTCCGCGTTCTTGACGAGCGCATCGCCGTCGGCACCGTCGTCGGGGTGGATGGCGATGCCGATGCTGCCCTTCACCTCGATACTGAACCCCTCGAGCGTGAAGGGTTCCCGGAGCGCGTCGGCGATCGAACGGGCGATCCGGAAGGCATCGTGCGGCCCCGACAGTGCCGGCACCAGTACCGCGAACTCGTCACCGCCGAGCCGGGCGACGGTGCTGCCGTCGGGGAGCACGCCGGAGATCCGCGGACCGATCATGCGCAACAGGTCGTCGCCCGCCTGATGACCCAGCGTGTCGTTGATGTCCTTGAAGTGATCGAGATCGAACAGGATGACCGCTGCCTTCGTGCCCGGTTCTGCGGCCTCGACACGGGCGGCGAGCACCGAGGTGAAGCTGAACCGGTTCGGGAGATCGGTGAGCGGATCGTGGAGGGCCAGGTACTGCTTCTCGGCCGAGATCGACACGCTGCGGTAGACGGCCACGATCGGTAACAGCAGCAGCGGCAGGGCCACGATCGACTGCTCGGCCACGATCACCACGATGGGCGCCAGTGCCAGGAGCACGACGTCGGTGCTCCACTCGCTGGTGAACGTCGAGCGGATCTCCGGCCACACCCGGCCCCCACTGCTGATGCCGACCACGAGGCCGACCAGCAGGTTGTTGACGGCGAAGTAGGTGGCGCCGGCCGCCAGCACGGCGAGGTACCAACGGGAGGTGAACAGCTCGTCCTGCCAGGCGTCGGCTCCCGAACCCACGGCGGCGAACACCGCCCCTGCCGCGCCCCAGGCGACCCAGTACTGGGCCACGTTGAACATCACCTTGATCGGCGGCTTGCGCCCGAGCACGTCTGCAGTGAGCGACGCCAACGCAATGGAGACCATGGCGGGCACCACGCCGAAGACCAGGAAGATCGTGAACGCGAACGTGGTGGACGCCACGACGTGCTCGACGGTTCCGGCACGCAGGATGTTGATCGGCCGCATCTCGGACCACACCAGCACGGCGAGGAGAACGGCGGCTTCGAGCCACCGGTCGCCGAGCGGCTCGATGCCGAGCACGAGCCACGATCCGATGAACGCCGCAAGGGCGATCGTCGTGACCGTTGCGACGTACGCGTTGATCAGCAACGCCCCGTCGTCCCGCAGCTGGCGGAACGACTTCACTCGAACCTGCGGTACGTCGTCATGGGCCGTCGACCGGCCGTGGAGAGGCCGGGTGAACCCAGGTTACCCCCTCGTCGAGGGGGCCTCGGTGAGGGTCAGGCCCACTTCTTGCTGGCAGCGGCGGTCACGACGAGGGTGCCGAGGGTGAGCAAGGGGGTGGCACGGACGATGAGGGTCTTCCAGTTGGTCATGATCTTTCCGTTCCTTCGGGTCGATGGTCGCCATCCCCATCGACCGCCGGCGCCCTGGACTGAAGCGGTTTGCCGGACTCTTGAGGGTCAGGTCGCCTCGAGCCCGGGGAGATCACCCGCCGCCCGCCACTGCTCGAGCACCTTCACGAACGCCACCGGGCCCGCGCCGTAGCTCGAGTTGCGCACGCTGCGCTCCTGGGGCCTGCCCTCGTTGTTGTAGTAGCCGGGCGTGCACGCCTCGAGGAACGCCAGGTTGTTGCGCGAGAGCTCCACGATCGTGCGCACCCACTCGGCCTCGGCCTCCTCGGACGCCTCCACGAGCGTGGCGCCGCGCTCTCGCACCTCGGCGAGGATGTAGCCGAGGTGCTTCGACTGTTCGTTGAGCATGTGCGGGAAGTTCACGCTGAACCCCGACTGGACGAGGCTGAAGATGAAGCAGTTCGGGAAGCCGCGGCTGTGCATCCCGTGCAGGGTGGACGCACCGTCGGCCCACTTCTCGGTGAGCGTGATGCCGTCGCGCCCGATCACCTCGTGACCGGCACGGCGCGTGTACTCGGTGCCCACCTCGAAACCGGTCGCGTAGATCAGGCAGTCGACCTCGTACTCGGTGCTCTCGCCGGTGTCGGGATCGTCGAACACCACGCCGCGCTCGGTGATGCGACTGACCCCGCGACCCTTGGTGTCGACCAGGTGCACGTTCGGACGGTTGAAGGTGGCGAGGTACTCGTCGTGGAAGCACGGCCGCTTGCAGAACTGGCGGTAGTACGGCTTGAGCGCTTCGGCCGTCGAGGGGTCGTCCACGATCGCCTCGACCCGCTCGCGGATCTGCTCCATCTTCTCGAAGTCGGCCAGTTCCATGGCCGACGCGAGACCATCGGGGCTCAGATCGGCCTCGGAGCCCTCGCTCGCGATCCGGATGAGCAGCTTGCCGATGATGTCGGTCCAGCCGTCGTTCACCAGGTCTTCCGATTCCGGGATGCCCGAGACGAGGTTGTTGAAGTTGTCCATCCGGCGCTGCTGCCACCCGGGCTCGAGCGAGGCCGCCCAGTCGGGGTCGGTGGGGCGGTTGGCGCGCACGTCGATCGACGACGGGGTGCGCTGGAACACGTAGAGCTCCTCGGCCGCCGCCCCGAGGTGCGGGACACACTGCACGGCCGTGGCGCCGGTGCCGATCACGGCCACCCGCTTGTCGGCCAGACCCGAGAGGTTCCCGTTCGCATCGCCGCCCGTGTACGCGTAGTCCCACCGGCTGGTGTGGAACGAGTGTCCGGCGTACGTCTCGACCCCCGGGATCCCCGGGAGCTTCGGGCGGTGCAGCGGCCCGTTCGCCAGCACCACGAACCGCGCCCGCATCGCGTCGCCACGATCGGTGGAGATGATCCACCGACCGTCAGCGTCGTCCCACCGGAGCTCGGTCACCTCGGTCTGCAGGCAGGCGTTGCGGTACAGGTCGAAGTGCTCGGCGATGTCACGGCTGTGCTGGAGGATCTCCGAGGCGTGCGCGTACTTCTCGCTCGGCACCTTGCCGAGCTCCTCGAGCAGGGGCAGGTACACGTAGGACTCGACGTCGCACGCAGCGCCCGGGTACCGGTTCCAGTACCACGTGCCGCCCACGTCGCCACCCTTCTCGATGAGGCGGATGTCGTCGATCCCGGCCTCGCGCAGACGGGCGCCCGCGAGCAGCCCGCCGAAGCCGCCGCCGATGATCGCCACCTCGACGGTGTCGGTCAGGGGCGCGCGCTCGACACGCTCGATGTAGGGATCGTCGAGGTAGTGGGCGAAGTCGCCCGCGATCTCCAGGTACTGCTCGTTGCCCTCGTCGCGGAGCCGACGGTCACGCTCTTCGCGATACTTCCGGCGAAGCGCATCGGGATCGAACTGGGGTGTCGTGGTCTCGGTCATGCACGACCGTTCCTACTACGGACGCCCAGAACGGCTCGGACCGGACGGGCTGATGACCTCGGACCCTGGCGGCGGACGTCCTGCGTCGGCACGATCGATGTCATGGGACGTGTGATGCGCCACGTTGGGAGACGGGGTGGTACCGGGCGTCTGGTCAGGATCGCGTCGGCAGGACTCCTCGGGCTCGTGCTGGGAGCGCTCGTCGCGCCGACGGCGGCAGCCGTTGCGCCATCCCCGGCCGTGACGATCCAGCCCGTCACGATGCAGCCCGTCACGATCGAGCAGGTGCCGGACGAACCGGTGCCGGACGAGCCGGTGGTCGTGGAGGTGTTCTGGGGAGACGGATGCCCGTACTGCGAGGACCTGCTCGACGCACTCGACCGACTGGCCGACGATCTCAGCGGGTTCGTCGTGGACGACTACGAGGTCTGGTACGACGAGGACGGCCGTGACCTCATGTTCGCCCGCGCCGCCGAGTTGGGCGTCGACGTGCAGGCCGTGCCGTTCACGGTGATCGGCGAGGAGTCGTGGGTGGGGTACAGCACCCAGATCGAACGGCAGATCGAGGCGGCGATCGTCGGGCGGCTCCCCGGTGCCCCGCCGACCGACGTCGCCGACGACGGAACCCGGATCGACGTGCCCCTCGTGGGCGATGTGGACGTGGCGGGACGTTCGCTCCTGCTCACCACCGTCCTGATCGCGTTCGTCGACGGATTCAACCCGTGTTCGCTCTGGGTGCTCACGGTGCTGCTGGCGCTCGTGCTGCACACCGGATCCCGACGTCGAGTGGCACTGATCGGCGGGACGTTCCTGCTCGTCACCACGGCCATCTACGGGTTGTTCATCGTCGGCGTGTACAGCGCGCTCTCGTTCGTGGGCGCGCTCGGGTGGATACGAGGCGTCGTCGCGCTCTTCGCGCTCACCTTCGGTCTCATCAACGTGAAGGACTTCTTCTGGTTCAAGGTGGGTCCGTCGATGACGATCAGCGACGAGCACAAGCCCGGCATCTACCGACAGGCCAGGGCACTGGGACGGCCGGGGGCCGCGCTACCGGCGGTGATGGCCGGCGCTGCCGTCATGGCGGCAGGCGTCGCCCTCGTGGAGATCCCGTGCACCGCCGGCTTCCCGGTCATCTGGAGTGATCTGGTGGCGACGGCTGACACATCGACCGCGACCTTCGCCCTCCTGCTCGGCGTGTACCTGCTCGTGTACCTCTTCGACGAGTTGCTGGTGTTCGGCGCTGCCGTGGTCACGATGCGCGCCACGAAGCTGCAGGAGCGTCACGGACGGGTCCTGAAGCTGATCGGGGGCATGGTGATGATCACCATCGCCGTCACGATCCTGTTCGCACCGGACATGATGAACACGATCGGCGGCGTGCTGCTGGTGTTCCTCATCTCGATCGCCGCGAGCGGCGCGGTGGCGCTGGCCGATCACGTGTTCCGCAGCCGACGCGGCGTCACGTCGTGATCGGTCCGTGAGCTGTCCGTGAGCTGTCAGGGGGCCGGTCGATGGCGGACGGCCCAGGTGGGCGTGACCACCACCAGCATCTCGCCGCCGTCGGCACCCCGGGCGCCGTCGGCGCACGGCTCGAGTCGGGCATCTCCGTCGACCAGGAGGCTGAACTCGTCAGTGGCGGTGGGCGGGAAGATCATCGAGACCCGGGGCCGCTCACCCACGTTACGGCCCGTGCCGGCACCGACGATGAATCTCAGCTCCCCGTCGACCACGGTCGGCACGAGGGCCACCGCCTTCGGTCGTTCGTCACCACCGACGGTCAGGAGGTACGCGAACGCCCGCTCGGCAACCGCGTCGGGAAGGTCGTCGATGTCGACGGCGATGCTCATGGGCCCAACGGTAGACGGCCGGCCGGGTCCTGTCCGGCGGGGCGTCAGCACCAGTGCGACACGACCCACTCGCGCACCGGGGGTGCGAGGTGGTCGAGGTGCTCGGCCGGTGCGGTACGGATCATCGTGGCGCTGACGGGCACGGTCGATCGCTCGGCGTCCACCACCACCGGAACCGCAGCGAACCGGTGGGCGATCCCGTCCACGTAGGGGTCCGACGAGAACACGGCGTGCGGACCGTCGCCGAGCGGCCAGTGCCGTCGGAACAGGTCCATCCAGCGTTCCCACAGCTCCTCGTCGTCGAAGTCGGTGTGCAGATCGTGACGCACCTCGATCACCGTGACCGACGGGTGGAGCCCCGCCAACCACTCCGCTCGGAGTCGTCCCGGCGCCGCATCGGTCTGCCGGCTGTTGACGTACACCACGAGCTGATCGACGCGAGCGTCGGCCCACTCGATCATGAACGAGTGGCCGACGTGCGGCGGGTCGAAACGACCCACGATCAACCCGGTGCGGTGCCGTGTCATCCGACCGTTCCGGTGATCAGCTCGGCCACGAACCTCCACCCGTCGGCCAGCGGCCGCTCCCGCCTCGGATCGGCCGGCGGCACCGTGGCCTCCGGGCGATCGAGCAGCTCGACCACGGCGCGCAGGAATCCGGCCAGCGCGACGTCACCCGTCGAGGCAGCCATCGCCGCCGCCCGCTCCACCCGCTCGGTGGCGTCGGGGGCATCGAGCCTCGTGGACGCGGCGGCGCCGGCCGCCGTGGCCAGGCAGAGGTCGAAGTAGCTCGGGTTCGTGAGCTCCGACACCAGGTCGACGTCGGCGATCGCGGCGTCGAGGTCGCCCAACGCCGTGAGCACCAGCGATCGGACCCCCAGCGCGAACGGTGACGACGGCACGTCGAGCCCCTCCAGCGCCGCGAGCGCATCGTCGGGGGCTCCCACCTGCAGGTGCCCGAGCGCCAGCTGGACCCGCGCATCGTCGATGCTCGACCCGGTGATCGCCATCCGGTCGATGGCCTCGCGTGCGAGATCGATGGCACGCCGGCCGTGACCCAGGTGCATCGCCACACCCGACGTGGCGATGCTCGGGAACGCCAACCCACCGAACGAGTCCGAGACCGAGAGGATCTCCTCGAGACCGCGCTCGGCGGCGTTGGTGCGGCCGAGCGCCACCCGAGCCCGGTTGAGCGGCGACATCGCCTGCAGCATCCCGAAGCGGTCACCCGTCGTGCGGAATCCGTCCAACGCCTTCTCGGCGAAGCTCGCGGCCTCGGCGAACCGGCCGGTCCACAACCGCAGGTTGGCGAGCAGTGTGAGCATCATCGACGCAGCCCACTCGTCGCCCCACTGCCGGGCCTCCAGCAGCACCTCGTCGGCCAACCGATCGGCCTCGGCGAAGCGGCGCTCGAAGTACATCACGAACGCGAGGAGACCGCGCGACCATGCCGCACCCGAGTGGTCGCCGAGCTGCTCGAAGGTGGCGATGGCCCGCGTCAGCCGGTCCTCGGCCTCGGCGTTGTCGCCGGCCAGGAACGACACCCACGAGCGGTGCTGCGCCACCCAGGCCCGACCGCGGTCGTCGCCCAGGTCGGCGTAGATGCCGTCGGCCTCACCGAGGTACCACTCGGCGTCCTGCAGTGAACCGCCGAGCACCTCGGCGTAGCCGCGTGACCGCAACGCCAATGCGAGTCGCGCCGAATCATCGATCTCACGGAACGTCTCGACGGCGCGACCCAGCCGCTCGCGTGCGGTGACGAGATCGCCATCGAGCTGCGACACGGTGCCGAGCAGACGCAGCGCCTCGCCCTCCGCGGTCCGGTCGCCCGCCTCGGTCGCGGTCGCCAGCACCTCTTCGAGATCGACCCGTGCCTCGTCGAGGGCACGCGCCTCGACCAGCCCGTCGGCCAGGAGGAGCAGCAACGGTCGCCGTTCGGCCGGATCGGTCGAGGCCAGGGCCAGCGCACGACGCGCCAGCTGCACCCCGTGACGGTGGCCGCCCAGGTCGTACGAACGCTGCGCGGCGCGGGCGAGCAACTCGATGGCGCGCGGTTGCACCGACGGATCCACCCCGGGCACCGATCCGAGCTCGTTCAGCAGTTCGGCCGCCGTGGCCGTGTGGTGCGCCAGCCGGTCGATCGGGACGTCGGTATCGCGCTCCATCACCCGGGCCACACCGGCGTGGCGTTGAGCACGCGCCTGCTTGGTGAGCGTCTGGTAGGCCACCTCGCGCACGACGTCACTGCGGAACCGCCACCACGAATCGTCCACCTCGAGCAGGCCCCCGGCGGCCAGCGCGTCGACCATCCCGAAATCGAAGGTCTGGCGCATCTGCCGGGCGAACTCCTCCAGCGCCGACATCGGCCCCTCGGATCCGACGATGGCGGCATTGTCGATCACGGTGCGCTCATCGGGCGGCAGCTGATCGAGGCGGGCCGCGATGAGGGCACGAAGCGTTCCCGGCAGCTCGTGGTCGACGTCGGTCCCGGCGGTGCCCGTCGCATCGAGCGAGAGCAGTGCGAGTTCGGTGAGGAACAGCGGGTTGCCCCCACTGCGTTCGAAGATCCGCTGACGCAGCTCGGTGGAGGTGCGCCCCGCCGTGATCTCGTCGACCAGCTCGAACGACTCACCCTCGCCCAGCGGCTCCAGCGGCAGCTGGACCGTCATCCCACGATCGACCACCGTCGGCCACCGTTCGGCGACGGGACGTGAGTCGTCGACCGGACGTGACGCCGTCACGATCAGCACCGGCAGACCCACCGTGCTCCGCGCGATCACCTGGAGCAGGTCGATCAGCAGGGCGTGGGCCCACTGGAGGTCGTCGATCCACACCACGATCGGGCCCACCTCGGCCCGCCGACGGAGTCCGGCGATCACCGTGCCGAACAGCACGTCGCGCGCTCCGGCCGGATCGAGACGATCGAGCTCCGACGGATGTCCGAGGAGGTGGAGCAGCGCTTCGAGCTCCTGCCGGGCGCCGGGCGCATCGGGAGAGACGCCGAACACGGTCTCGGCGTTGTCGACGGCGAGCTGCCGGATCTCGTCGCCCGTCTGGCCACGCTCGAGGCCGTAGTGGCTGGCCACGCCGGTGGAGATCGGTGCCCACACGTTCGAGTCGCCGTACGGCGAGCAGGCGCCCTCGAGCACGATGGCTTCAGGGGTGGCCGCCCGGAACTCGGCCAGCGCCTCGTCGACGAGGCGCGACTTCCCGATGCCGGCCTCACCCGTGATCGACACGAGGCCGCTCCGCCCCGCGCGGGTGAGCTCGGTCACCGAACGGAGCAGGCTGCGCTCGACGGTCCGGCCCACGTACCGGCCCGCGACCGAGCGCCACCGCCGTGTTCCGGTGGAGCGCACGCCCGTCGCCAGCCAGGCCTGCTCGACGCGCTCCCGCCCGCGCAACTGCGTCGCCTCGGGTCGGTCGAACACGATCGCGTCGGAGCACAGCGCACGCGTGGCATCACCGACCAGCACACCACCGGGAGGCGCCAACGTCTGCAACCGCGCCGCAGTGTTCACCACATCGCCCATCGCGGTGTAGTCGGTGCCCGTGAGCGTGCCCACCAACACCTCGCCGGTGTTGATGCCGATCCGCAGCCGGACCGCGTCGAGCCCGGGGACCTCGTGGACGAACTGCCCGATGGTCTCGTGCATCCGGAGCCCGCTGCGCACGGCGCGCTCGGCGTCGTCCTCGTGGGCCACCGGCGCGCCGAACAGTGCGATGACGGCATCGCCGAGCACCTTGTCGACCCGGCCACCGAACCGGGTGATGTCGTCGCCCAGCCGGGAGAACGCCGCCTCGACCAGCCGCTTCACCTGTTCGGGGTCACGGTGTTCGGCCAGGGCGGTGAAGCCCACGACGTCGGCGAACAGCACGGTCACCACCCGCCGCTCCTCCGACGAGGCAGACGTCATCGAGTGCCCGCACGCGGGGCAGAACCGTGCGCCCTCGGGTAACGGCGCGGCACACGACGGACAGTCCATCAGCCTCGCAGCGTACGGCACATCCACCCCAGGGTGGACGAGCGCCGCGGTCGTCGTGGGTAGCGTCGATGAGGTGGAGAGATCAGCGGTCGTCCGGTGGTTGCGCGACCACCCGTTCGCCGCCGACTCGCTGCTGGCGGGAGCCGTCACGATCATGGGGCTCATCGCCCACCTGGTCGGCACGGGTCTCGGTGATGCGCTCGACGTGCGCGACCCTGCGTGGTGGACCGTCCTGCTCGTGGTGGCCGCCTCGGCCCCGATCGCCTGGCGCCGGTACGCGCCCATCGCCTCGGCGTTCGCGGTCGTGCTGGCCCAATCAGCCATGGAGGTCTTCAGCGTCGAGGGCACGGGGTGGCTCGGGGTCCTGATCGCCATCTACTCGTTGGCCGCCCACGGCACCGATCCCCGACGCCGGATCGCGGCCACGGTGCTCGCGTTCCTCATCGCGCTCCTGCTCGTCTCGGGCATGATCGTCGATGCCGTCGGTCTGGGTGCGGTCATCAGCACCGTGGCCGTGCTGGTGGCCGCGTACCTGTTCGGCGACAACCTCCGCCGACGCCGCCTCCACCTCGAGAGCCTGGCCGAACGCGCCGAACGGGCCGAACGTGAACAGGAGCTCATCGCCCGGTCACGCGTCCGCGACGAGCGCAGTCGCCTCGCCCGCGAGCTGCACGACGTGGTGGCGCACTCGGTCAGCGTCATGATCATCCAGTCGGGCGCCGCCCGTCGCAGCCTGCCGGACCGGCCCGACGACGCCACCGCCATGCTCCACGAGGTCGAGCTCACGGGACGGCGGGCGATGGACGAGCTCCGCCGGGTGCTCGGCGTGCTGCGCAGTGACACCGAGCACGATCCACCCGAGCTCGTGCCCCAACCCGGGATCGACGACCTCGCCACCCTCGTGGCCGACGATCCCGACCTGCCGATCACGCTCACGATCGATCCATCGGTGGGCGGCCTGCCCGAAGGAGTGGCCGTCTCGGTCTACCGCATCGTGCAGGAGTCGCTCACCAACGTGCGCCGCCACGCGGGCGATGTCACCCGGGTCGACGTGAAACTCCACCAGCTCGATCACGTGCTGGAGGTGGAGGTGACCGACGACGGGCGGGGCGCCGCCCACGACCGGTCCGACCACGACGATCAGGGGTTCGGCATCGCGGGGATGCACGAGCGCGCCCACGCACTGGGCGGTTCGGTCAGCGCCGGGCCGCGGCGCGGCGGCGGATGGCGCGTGCACGCCGAGCTGCCCGTGTCGGTGCCGACCGGTTCGGACCGCACGACCGGGTCGCGCCGGCCTCGGGTGGGAGCGTGAACGGGGCGCCGATGGTCCGCGTGATGCTCGTGGACGACCAGGCCATGATCCGCCAGGGGCTCCGCATGATCCTCGACGCCGAGCCCACGATCACGGTCGTGGGCGAGGCCGGCGACGGTCACGAGGCGCTCGAGGTGGCCGAGCGCGCCCGGCCCGATGTCGTGCTGATGGACATCCGCATGCCACGTATGGACGGCATCGAGGCCTGTCGCCGCCTGCTCGACCAGACCGATCCCGCTCGGGTCCTGATCCTCACCACGTTCGACCTCGACGAGCACGTCTTCGCCGCGCTCGACGCCGGTGCGGCCGGCTTCCTCCTGAAAGACGCTCCCGCCGAGCAGCTGGTCGACGCGATCGCGGTGGTGCACGACGGCGAGGCCCTGCTCGCTCCCTCGATCACCCGGCGCGTCATCGAGGAGTTCGGTCGCCGGCCCCGACCCGACGGCACCCGACACGGGTGGCTCGCCGAACTGACCGAGCGCGAGACGCAGGTGCTCACCTGTATGGCACGGGGACACTCCAACACCGAGATCGCCGCCCACCTCCACCTGGGCGAGGCCACGGTGAAGACCCACGTCGGCCGCATCCTCGCCAAACTCGGTGCCCGCGATCGGGTGCAGGCGGTGATCGCCGCCTACGAGTCCGGCCTCGTGGCCCCCGGCGACGACGAACGCACCGCGGATCAACCCGCCGGCTGACCGGCATCATCCGAGGGGAGGATGCGTTCCACGAGCGACGGCGCTACACACGTGGCATGACCTCCACGGAGACCGCCTCCCCCGCGCCCGACAGCACCGTCGCTGCGGGGGCCACCGACGCACACAAGGTGTACGGAGTCGGCGAGAGCGAGGTGCGGGCCCTCGACGGCGTCACCATCTCGTTCGACACCGGACGCTTCACGGCCATCATGGGGCCCTCCGGGTCGGGCAAGAGCACCCTGCTGCACTGCCTCGCCGGTCTCGACAGCCTCACGATGGGGGCGGTCCACATCGGCCACACCTACCTCGCGGAGCTCGACGACACCGAGATCACCGAGCTCCGCCGCACGAAGGTCGGGTTCGTGTTCCAGGCCTTCAACCTCATCCCGACGCTCACCGCCCGCGAGAACATCATGCTCCCGATGATGCTCGGTGGCGACAAGGGCGACACCGCCTGGATCGACGAGGTGATCGCCACCGTCGGTCTGGCCGACCGCCTCTCGCACCGGCCGAGCGAGCTGTCGGGCGGCCAGCAGCAGCGGGTGGCCGTGGCCCGAGCCCTCGCCTCCCAGCCCACGATCATCTTCGCCGACGAGCCCACCGGCAACCTCGACTCGCAGTCGGGCGCCGAGATCCTCAGCTTCATGCGCCGAGCCGTCCGCGAGTTCGGCCAGACGATCGTGATGGTGACCCACGATCCGGTGGCCGCGTCGTACGCCGACCGGGTCGTGTTCCTGGCCGACGGTCGCGTGGTCGACGAGATGGCCGATCCGACGGCCGAAGGTGTGCTCGACCGCATCAAGCAGCTCGGCGAGTGACATGAGCGCCCGCTCCACCCTGCTGCTCGCTCGCAAGAGCCTCCGTGCCCGTCTCGGGCGCACCATCGCGATCGCGGTCGCCATCTTCGCCGGTGTCTCGTTCGTGGTCGGCTCGTTCGTGTTGGCCGACAGTCTGCGCGCCACGTTCACGAACCTGTTCGCCGAGATCAACGAGAACATCGACCTGCAGGTCCGGGCGTCCATCGCGTTCGGCGACGAGAGCGTGGCCGAACGTGAACCGATCCCGTTGGCACTCGGCGACGAGATCGCCGCGGTCGAGGGCGTGGCCGTGATCGAACCGTTCCTGCAGCGTTACGCCCAGATCCTCCGGCCCGACGGCACGGCCGTCACCACCCAGGGCGCACCACTGCTCGGGGTGACCTGGTCGGGCAATCCCGACGCCGGGCTCACCCTGCGCGACGGCCGCCCGGCGGCGGGCCCCGGCGAGGTCGCGATCGACAAGGCCACCGCCGACCGCGAGGGCTTCGCCGTGGGTGACCGCATCGAGATCCTGACCGACGTCGGTCGCCAGGAGTTCGAACTGGTCGGGACGATCGGACTGGCCGACGCCGACGGCTTCGCCGGCGCCACGCTGTCGGTGTTCGACCTCGAGACCGGGCTCGACGTGCTGGGGGCGGGCGACCAGGTGGACGTGTTCGAGCTCCAGATCGACGAGGGCGCCGATCTCGCCACCGTGCAGGAACGGATCGAGCAGATCCTGCCACCGCGCACCGAGGTCATCACCGGCGATCAGGTGGCCGAGGAGGCCGCCCAGGGCATCAACCAGTTCATCGACCTGTTCGGAACCGGGCTGTTGATCTTCGCGTTCGTCACGGCCTTCGTGAGCGCCTTCATCATCAACAACGTCTTCGCCATCACGATCGGCCAGCGGCTCCGCGAGCTCGCGCTCTTGCGCGCGGTCGGGGCATCGGGCCGGCAGGTCCGTCGCATGATCGCACTCGAGGCGTTCGTGATGTCGCTGATCGCGACCGGGCTCGGCATCATCGGCGGCATCTTCTTCGCCCGTCTCATGGTGGCGCTGTTCAACGCCGCCGGCCTGGGCTTCCCCGAGACCGGCACCGTGCTGGCGCTGCGCACCGTCGTCATGGCACTGCTGGTCGGCGTCGGCATCACGATGCTCTCGGTGATCGTTCCTGCCCGCCGCGCCGCCCGCATCCCTCCGGTGGCCGCCATGCACCCCGAGCTCGGATTCGCCGCCCTCAGCGCCAGGCGCCTCGTCGGCGGCGTGGTGGTCACCGCGATCGGCGTCACGATGTTCCTCGTCGGTCTGTTCGTGCGTCCGGGTGGCGGGACCGGCTTGGCGTTCTTCGCCGGTGGGGGCGGTCTCCTGCTGTTCCTGGGCACGGCCAGCCTGTCGTCCACCGTGGCGAGGCCCGTGACCCGTGCGCTCGGCTGGCCCGTCCAGAAACTGCTCGGCACCCCGGGCACGCTCGCACGCGAGAACGCGTCGCGAGCTCCCCGACGCACATCGGCCAGCGCCTCGGCGCTGATGATCGGTGTGGCGCTCGTGAGCGCGTCAGCGGTGTTCGCGGCGTCGCTGCGCGACACGTTCGTGCGCGTGCTCGACCGGGCCGTCACCGCCGACTACGTCATCACCGATGCATCGTTCCAGGGCATGACGCCGGAGGTGGCCGCGATCCTGCGCGACCTGCCCGAGCTGTCGGCCGTCTCACCGATCCGGGCCACGTTGGCCCAGGTCGACGGCGAGCAGCGCGGCATCGGTGCCGCCGAGGCGTCGGCGCTGGGCGATCTGCTCGAGATCGACCTGGTGTCGGGCGGCTACGACGCGATGGCCGACGGCGGCATCCTCGTGCACGACGACACGGCCGAGAACCTCGGTCTCGCCACCGGCGACACCGTCACCCTCACGTTCCAGAACGGGATCGAGGACGATCTGCCGGTGGCCGGCATCTTCCGCGACAACACCATCGCCGGGAACTGGCTGGTGTCGCTCGAGACGTTCGAGCGCATCACCGAGCTCCCGCCGCGCGACTTCTTCGTGGTGGCCCGCCTGGCCGATGGCGTCGATCCGCTGATCGGCGACGATGCCGTGCGCGCCTCGCTCGCCGAGTTCCCGCAGCTCGAGGTGCGGACCAACGCGGAGTTCCGCCAGCAGCAGGAGGGCCAGATCAACCAGTTGCTGATCGTCATCACGGCGCTGTTGTTCTTCGCCATCTTGATCGCCGTGCTCGGCATCTCGATCACGCTCGCGCTGTCGGTGTTCGAACGCACCCGCGAGATCGGGCTGCTCCGGGCGGTCGGCATGAACAAGCGCCAGACGCGCCGATCCGTGCGCTGGGAGGCGGTGATCGTGTCGGTGTTCGGCGCCGTGGTGGGCATCGTGCTCGGTTCGCTCATCGGTATCGCGCTCGCCGTGGCCGTGCCGGACAACGTGATCGAGGTCGTCAGCTTCTCGCCGGTCACGACGGGGCTCATCCTCGTCGGTGCGGTGTTCGCCGGATTGTTCGCCGCCCTCTACCCCTCGTACAAGGCGTCCAACATGGACGTGCTCGAGGCCATTGCGACAGAGTGACGCGATGGACCCCCGCGATCTGACCGACGAGGTACTCGAGTTCCTCCGCGAACGCCACCTCGCCACCCTCACCACCCTGCGCGCCGACGGCTCGCCACACGTGGTGCCCGTCGGGTTCTCGTTCGATGCCGACGCGGTCGTGGCGCGTGTGATCACCTTCGCCGGGGCCGTGAAGGCCCGCAACGCGTCGAGGGGCGGGCGCGCCGCCGTGTCCCAGGTCGACGGTGGTCGCTGGCTCACCCTGGAGGGCACGGTGCGGCTCGTGACCGATCCCGACAGCATCGCCGTCGCCGTGGCCGGCTACGCGGCGCGCTACCGCCAACCCAAAGAGCGCGCCGACCGTGTCGCCCTCGAGATCGCCGTCGACAAGGTGATGGGCCGCGCCTGACCCCCCGAACTGTCTGCGGGGATCCGGCGGTTCCGGGCGTTCGGCGCGGACAGTTCGGCGGGGTCAGCCGGCGTCGGCGCGTCGCCAGGGGAGGTCGGCGAGGTACTTCGATGCCGCCGGATGGGGGTCCATCTCACGGGTGTCGTCGGCGAGGCGCGGATCCAGTCGCACCTGGCATCCCGGACACCAGTAGAGCAGGCGGGCGTGCTCGCCCACCCGCCGGACCTCGATCGTGTCGTGGCAGCGTGGGCACCCCTGACCGTTGCGCCCGTAGACCGCGAGACCGCCGGGCACGTCGTCGACGGTCACCCGCCGGGCATGGTGCAGGTTGGCGCGCAGCTGGCGAGCGGCCGTGTTGACCACCAGCACGGCGTCACGATGGGAGAGGTCGCCCACATGGGCCCACGGACTCAGCTCGGTGGCCCACAGCACCTCGCACCGGTAGACGTTGCCGACACCGCACATCGCCCGCTGGTCGAGCAGCACATCGCGCAGTCGGGCGTCGGGGTCGGGGTACGAGAGCAGGAGGTTCACGACCTGGCCGAGATCGGCGTGCACATCGCACAGGTCGGGGCCGAGACGGCCCATGCCGGGGTGACGGCGACGATCGGGCTCGCGATAGGTCTCGACCACCGGGGCGTTGAAGCACACCGCCACCCACTGATCGGTCTCGATCGACGCCCGGAGCTGGCGGTACGGACGCCGCCAGCGCTCGCCCGTGCGGTACAGGTGCCACGAACCGGTCATCCGCATGTGGGTGTGGAGGATGATGCCGTCGTCCCACCGGATCTCGAGGTGCTTGCCGTGGCTGACGATGTCTTCGATCGTGCGGCCGGCCTGTGGTGACGGACCCACCAGGCGGGGAGCATCGAAGCGAACCGTGGGACGTCCGATCAACGCGGTGCGCAGGGCGCTGGCTGTGCGGTGGATGGTGTCGCCCTCGGGCACGTTCCCAATGTACGCGACCCGGTCACCGCCGTTACGGCATACCCCCCTCCCAACTGTCCGCGCCGAACCGGCACATCCGAAACGGACGCACAGACAGTTCGAGGTGGTCACCCCGAACTGTCCGCGCCGATCGGGCACATCCACCCGGACACCACAGACAGTTCGGAGCGTTACGGGAGTTGACCGACGTGGGCGAGGGCGAGACGGATGAGGCGGTCGTGGCCACCGGTCATCTGATCGCGGACTTCGGGGCTGACGGCTTCCTCGGGTGTGAACCAGGCGAGGTCGAGCGCCTGCTGGGTGGGTTCGCAGTTGCCGTCGACCGGCACCACGTACGCCAGGCTCACGGCATGGTGCCGCGGATCGTAGAAGCCGCTGCGATCGGGGTCGGGGAAGTACTCGACCACCGTGAACGGTGCCGGGTTGGCGGGGATGCGCGGGAGCGCCAGCGGACCGAGATCCTTCTCGCAGTGACGCATCAGCGCGCTGCGGATCCGCTCGCCCAGCAACACCCTCCCGCTCACGACCATCCGGCTGATCGAACCGTCGGCGGCCACCCGGAGCAGCAGACCGACCTCGGTCACGTTGCCCTTCGGATCGACGCGCACCGGCACCGCGTCGACGTACACGACGGGCACCTGCGCCCGCACGAGCTCCATCGCCTCGGGCGACAGCCAGGCCGTCTCGGTGTCGGTCTCGATCTCGCTCACGGTCGCTCATCTTCCCAGATGGGATGAGCGACCGCCGAATGTCGCACCGATCGTGAACCGTCCGCCGGGTTCCGCGGCACCAGGCGACACTGTGTCGATCTCGGCCGGGTTTCGCGGCACCACGCGACACTGTGTCGATCTCGGCCGGGTTGCCGGGGTTCGCGGGCGGCGGGGGGCGGGGGAGCTGGGATGGGTACGGTCTGGCCCATGCGACGCGTCGAGAGGCTCGACGAGGCGGTGTGGCCGGCGCTCGAGCACACGGAACCGCTCCTGGTGATCCCGGTGGGGTCGTGCGAGCAGCACGGCCGGCACCTGCCGATGTCGACCGACACCCTGATCGCCACCTCGCTCGCCGAACGGGCGGTCGCGCTCGTCGACGGCGCGCTGCTCGGCCCGCCACTCACCGTCACGGCCAGCGGCGAGCACCAGGGCTTCCCCGGCACGCTGTCGATCGGCAACCAGGCCATGGAGGCGGTGGTGGTCGAGCTCGTGCGCTCGGCCGACTGGGCGAGGGGGGTGGTGCTCGTGAACGGCCACGGCGGGAATCGGGCGGCCGTCGATGCCGCCACCCGTCGGCTCGACCACGAGGGCCGGCGGGTGCTGTCGTGGTGGCCGCGGGTGCCGGACGAGGTCGACGGCGGGGATCTGCACGCGGGGCACGTCGAGACCTCCCTGCTGCTCGCGCTCGCGCCCCACCTCGTCGACCGCTCGGCGGCACGTGCGGGGCCAGCGCTCGATCGGGCGGCCATGACGCGGGTGATGAGCGAGGGCCTCCGGCCGGTGAGCCCCGACGGTGTGCTGGGCGATCCGACCGCGGCCTCGGCCGATCACGGTCACGAGCTCCTCGGGCTGCTCACCGGCCAGCTGACTGCAGCCATCGAGGCCTGGGACCGATCGCCGACGTGAGGTTCACGCTCGACGCCTCGTACACCCGGCACGACCGGGTGGTGATCGGCGGCTCACCGTTGCGCCTGTTCCGGCTCGGCACCGCCGGCGTGCGCGTGGTCGAGGCCCTGGAGAACGGTGGCGACGTCGAGCCGTCGACCCTGACCGACCGGTTGCTCGACGCCGGGGTGGTCCATCCGCTGGTCGACCCGACCGCGGTGGGCCACGACCGGGTCACCGTCGTCACGCCGTCGAAGGACGACCCACCCCCACGAGCCGTGACGGCAGCCCGAGGCCCGGCCCTCGTCCGCACGATCGTGGTGGACGACGGCTCCGATCCGCCCCTCGTGGGCGCAGCGGTCCGGCTCGACGTGAACGGGGGTCCGGCCGCGGCGCGGAACGCCGGGCTCGAGCAGGTCGAGACCGAGTTGGTGGCCTTCGTCGACAGCGACGTCGAGCTGCCCGAGCACTGGCTGGAACCGCTGCTCGGGTACTTCGACGATCCGTCGGTGGGACTCGTGGCGCCACGGGTCCGCAGCGCGCCGGGCGAGGGCCGGCTCGCCGCCTACGAGCGCGTCCACTCACCGCTCGACCTGGGGCCCGAGCCCGCCCGGATCAGGGCCGGCACCCGGGTGAGCTACGTGCCCGCCGCCGTGATCGTGTGCCGCACCGACGCCGTGCGTGCGATCGGCGGGTTCGACGCCGGGCTCCGGTTCGGTGAGGACGTCGACCTGGTGTGGCGACTCGATGCCGCCGGATGGCGGTGCCGCTACGAGCCCGGGGTCGAGGTGCTGCACCGACCCCGCGGGTCGTGGCCGGCCTGGGTGCGCCAGCGCATCGGCTACGGCTCGTCCGCCGCCCCACTCGCCCGCCGCCACCCCGGCGCGCTGGCACCGGTGCACATGAGCGGATGGAGTGCCGGCGCCTGGCTCCTCGGCGCGATCGGTCACCCGGTGGCGGGCGCCGCCGTCGGCGTCGGGAGTGCTCTGGCGCTCACCGAGGTGCTCGACGACGTACCGCCGGAGGTGGCGTTCCGACTCGCTGCGCTCGGCAACGCCCACGCCGGCCGCACCCTGGCCGACGCCGTCCGCCGGGTCTGGTGGCCGGTCCTCGCGATCGCCTCCACGCGTTCGACGATCGCCCGCCGTGTCGCGCTGGTCTCGGTGATGGCCGCCGGTCATCCGCTCCGCGTGGTGGACGACCTCGCCTACGGCGTGGGGGTGTGGCGCGGGATGCTGCGTGAGCGCACGATCGCCCCGCTGCTCCCCCGGTTCAGTTCGTGGCCCGGGCGGCGAACCGATCGCTGAGGTCGTCGCACTCGTCGCAGCCGAACACCCGCTGGTGCACCATGCACCCGAGACACAGTGCGAACACCGACTCGAGCGAGGCGGCCACGATCAACCCGACCAGCAACACGGTGCTGACGACCGGGGCGCCGATGAGCCAGGCGAGGGCCGCCGACGAGCTGACGACGAGCCCGACGCCCTGCGCGAACCGTTTCGGTGGGCCGGGCACGAGCCGGTGCGGACCGGGCAACCGGGGTGTGACCACCCGGGTGGCGAGCTGGCCGAGCGGGCTCAACGTGGGCCCGGTGAGCACCCGTGCCGCGAACCCGTAGACCAGCGGGACGAGCAGCCAGCCCTCGCGGAACACGAGGAAGGTGACGGCCATGACGACCACACCGGCGGCCACCACCCGTGCCGACGTCTCGTTGACCGGATCGGGGAACGAGAACAGTCGCCGCATGCCTGCGAGGCTATCCCCGATGAAGTTGATCAACTCAGTCGTGATTCGGCCGGTTCATCGCCGGTCCGCTCGGCCGATCGATCCCGGTGGTGCTCCTGCATCCGACGCCGGCCCGGCAGCCACCAGCACGCGACGAGGCCCGCCACACAGGTCCACGCGCTCACGAGGAACACCCGGTTGTAGGCCGCCTGCGCTCGGTCGACGTCGACGTCGAGCGGTGCCACGGCACCGAGGTCGGCCACGACGATGGCGCTGAACACCGCCACCCCGACCGCACCCGAGAGCTGGCGGTTGAGACTGTTCACCACACTCGCCTGCGCCACGAACCGATCGGACAGGCTGCTCATGGCGGCCACGGTGGTGGGGACGAACACGAAGCCCTGACCGACACCGATCACGATCAGCACGATCACCAGCGACAACTCGCTGCCGTCGGGGCGGAGACCTGCCAATTGGAACGTGCCGATCGCCATCACGGCCAAGCCGACGAACACCGGCACCCGCGCCCCCACCCGGTCGACCAGCCAACCACCGAGTGGCATCGTGGCCGCCACGCCGAGTGCTGCCGGGGCGAGCAGCAGCCCGACACGCCCGGGGTCGAGATCGCGTACGACCTGCAGCTCGACGGGCAGGAACGTCAGCTGTCCGAACTGGTTGGTGCTCGAGAGCCACACCACCACCATCCCTGCGGCGAACGCGGGAACGGCGAACATCCGGAACTCGATGATCGGGTGCGGATGGGAGAGCGACCTGAGCACCACCGCCACGATGGCCCCGACGCCCACCCCGGCCACGAGCAGCGTGACCGGTGAGGTGACCCCCCACGACGGCAGCTCGCGCGAGACGATCACGATGGCCACCACACCCACCACCGAGAGGACCCAGCCGATCAGATCGAGGGGTCGGCGCTCGCGGTGCCCCACGTCGGGCAGGTACCGCACCGACAACACCGCGGCGGCCACGGCGATCACACCGAACACGACGAACAGCAACCGCCAGCTGGCCGCGGTGACCATCCACCCTCCCACCGGTGGACCGACGGCCGGCGCGGCCATCACCGCGACGCCCCAGACACCCATGGCCGTGCCGCGTCGTTCGGGTGGGAACAGGTCGTACACGGTCGCCATCCCGATCGGCATCACCGCACCGGCTCCGGCACCCTGCACCACCCGGGCCGCGACCAGCAGCGTCATCCCCGGCGCCACCGCGCACAGCAGGCTGCCGAGCGCGAACACGATCAGGCTCGCGCCGTAGACGCGCTTGCGTCCGACCCGGTCAGCGGCCCAGCCGGTGAGCGGCTGCACCGCCACCACGCCGATCAGGAACGCGGTGACCACCCAGTCGACGCCCGGCCCACCCGACGTGCCGAGGTCGTTCACGATCGCGGGGAGCGCCACCCCGACCACGGTGATGTTGAGGAGCGCGGCGTAGCTCCCGACCAGGATCACGCCCACCGCCACCCACGGCGAGCGGGCGCGGTGGGTCGGGGCGGGCATCCCGTGAACCTACCGAGGGCACTGCTCCACGGCCGAGGTGCACCCCGGCCCTGGATGCCCCGACCGCGTCGAACCGCTACCGTCGATCGACGTGACGCTGCGACTGACCGTCGACACCGGGGCGTGGCAGCAGCACGTCGACGCCGTGGTGGCCGCCACCGACGGGCTCGTGCCCGTGGTCAAGGGCAACGGGTACGGCTTCGGTCGCTCCGCCCTCGCCCGCGTCGCCGCGGCGATGGCCGACACGATCGCCGTCGGCACCGTGCACGAGCTCGACGTGCTCGACACGACCGCCGGGGCGGCGGCACCGGGTGGAGCGCCGGGTGGAGCACCGGGTGGAGCACCGTGCGACGTGGCGGTGCTCACCCCCACGCTGCATGTTCCCGATGTGCCCCACGAACGGGTGGTGCTGACCGTCGGCTCACCCGAGCACGTGGCCGCGCTGGCCGGGTGGCCCGGGCGGGTGGTCGTGAAGGTGGCGTCGTCGATGCGCCGCTACGGCCAGGACCCCGACCTGCTCGACCGGGTGCGCGACGCCGGGCTCGACGTGATCGGGTGGTCGATCCACCCACCGCTCGCCGGGAGCGACGGTGACCGCCTCGACGAGATCACCGCGCTGCTCCCCCGTCTCGATCCGGGGCTCACGGTCTGGCTCAGCCACCTCGCCCCCGGCAGCCTCGCGCTGCTGCCCGACTCGCACCGGTACCGGCTGCGGGTCGGCACCTGGCTCTGGCACGGTGACAAGTCGGCGCTCCACCTGAACGCCGAGGTGCTCGCGACCAGACCGGTCGCGGCCGGCGATCGGGCCGGCTACCGGCTGGTGCCGGTGCCCGCCGACGGCACGCTGGTGATGGTGGGCGCCGGATCGGCCCACGGTGTGGCGCCCCTGGTGGACGGCCGCAGCCCGTTCCACCATCGACGACGACGCGTCGATCTGCTCGAACCACCGCACATGCACACCTCGATGCTGTTCGTGCCCGACGGCGATCCGGTGCCGGAGGTGGGTGAGCGCGTCGACGTGCAGCGGCCCCTCATCACCACCCACCCCGATCACGTCGAGTGGGTGTGAACACGCCCCGCGATCTCGCACCCGCCCAGCGGCATCCGGCACCCGATGTGGTGCGATCGCTCGCGCTGTTCGGCGTGATCCTGATGAACTACCACGGGTACCTGATCATCCGTGGCGCCCCGCGCCGTGACGGCTGGGCGAGCGAGCTGTTCGACCCGTGGACCGGGGTGTTCTCGACCCGTTTCGCCGCGACGTTCGTGCTCGTGGCCGGCATCGGCGTGACGCTCATGACCCGGTCTGCGCTCGGCGATGCCGACCGGGTGCGGACGCTGCGGTGGCGCCTCGCCAGCCGCGGGCTCGTGCTGTACGCGTTCGGTCTCGGCTTCGACGTCGTGTGGTCCGGGTCGATCCTGCCGTTCTACGGCGCGATGTTCGCGGTGGCGGCGCTGCTGTTCACGCTGCGCAGCGCCTGGATCGTGGGGATCGGCGCGGCCGCCGCCATCGCCGGATGGGGCATCGCCTGGTGGGTGCTCGAACGGCGGCTCGACGGCCAGAGCACGGCCTGGCTGACCGATCCCGGTCCGCGAACGGTGCGCGGTCTCGTGTTCGACGTGTTCGTGAACGGCACCCACCCGTTGTTGCCGTGGCTGGCGTTCTTCTGCGCGGGGATGGTGGTGGGCCGGCTCCTCACGAGCGGTTCCGTCACACGCGTGCTGCTCGCCGCTGGCACCGTGTCACTGGCGGGTGCGATCATCGGGCACGCCGTGTTGTGGGACGACCTCGACCCCCGCGCCCGCGTCCTGTTCAGCACCGATCCGTTCGATCGGGGCCTGCTCTACGTGATGAGCATGCTCGGCACCGCGCTGCTGGCCTTCGCCGCCATCGGCTGGCTCGCGGAGCGGTTCGCCCACGAGCCGGCCGTGGACGGCCTCCGGCGGGCGGGGCAGGCGTCGCTCACGATCTACGTGCTCCACGCCCTCGTGTTCAACCTGCTGGTCGACCAGCTCGGATGGGTGAGCGGTGGGTTCCCGACAGCACTCGTGTTCGCCGTCGTGGTGTGGACCAACGGCACCGTGGCGGCCGCGATCTGGCTGTCGCATCACGAACGAGGCCCGTTCGAGCAGGTGTACCGCTCGATCACCCGCTGACCCCCCGAACCGTCCGCGCCGACGGCGGCATTCCACCCGATTCCCACAGACAGAACGCCCGACGGCGATGGCGACGGCGACGGCGACAGCGACGGCGACGGCGACGGCTCAGCGGGTGATGGGCCCGATGTGCGGCTCCCAGTACGGGGCCCGGAGCTTCCGCTTGACGAGCTTGCCCGAGGCGGTGCGCGGGAGCTGGTCGAGCGCCTCGACCACCGCCGGGCACTGATGGGCGGGCAGACGCTCCCGGCAGAACTCACGCAGCTCGTCACAGACCCGGGCGACCGCCGCCGCGTCATCGGGATCGACCACCCCGCCGGCGAGCTGGACGGCGGCTCGCACGATCTGACCCGAGGTGGTGTCGGGGATGCCGAAGACCCCGGCGTCGGCCACCGCCGGATGCTGCATCAGCACCGCCTCGACCTCGGCGGACGCCACGTTCACGCCGCCGGTCACGATCATGTCGCTGCGGCGATCGGACAGGTGGAGATAGCCGTCGTGGTCGAGGTGGGCCATGTCGCCGAAGGTGATGTGGCCGGGCAGCGCCCGGGTGGCGACGGTGGCGGCCGGGGCGCCCACGTACTCGATCATCAGCCCCTCCACCGATCGCACGTGCACCACCCCGTCGACGTCCGGTGGCGCCAGGTGGCCGTCGTCGGCCACGATCGTGACCTCCTTGGCCGCGATCGGACGACCCACCGAACCCGGTCGGTCCTGCCACTCCTCCGACGACATGAGGGTGATCACCCCACCCTCGGTCGCGCCGTAGTACTCGGTCAGGATCGGACCCCACCAGTCGATCATCGCCAGCTTCACGTCGGGCGGACACGGCGCCGCACCGTGCACGGCGAGCTCGAGCGCGCTGCCGTCGAACGACGCCCGGACACCGGCGTCGAGGCGCAGCATCCGCACGAACTGGGTCGGCACCAGCAGCAGGTTGGTGATGAGCTGCTGGTCGATGCTGGCGAGCACGTTGGCCGGCACGAACCGGCCGTGCATCACCAGCGTCGATCCGTGGAGGATCGGCAGCACCCCGAACGTCCACTGGGCCCAGTGGTAGTGGGGGCCGCACAGCAGCGTGCGTCCGGCGCGCGGGATCCCGGCGGCCGACAGCGCCGGGCGCAGATACCGCACCACGGCGCTCTCGTGACCGGGTGTGCCGGCACGGGCATCGGCGTCGGGATCGGACAGGTAGCGCACACCACGCGACCTGCCGGTGGTGCCCGAGGTCGAGAAGACGATGCCGCCCGCCTGACGGGGTGCTCGCGTCCGGTGTCCCGCTGCCGATTCGAGCGCCCGCTCGTATTCTCTGAACTGCTCGGGTCGGCCCTCGCCCCCGAGTCCGCCGTCGAGCACCAACAGCGTCGTGGGTGGCGGCCCCGACATCCGGTCGAGGGCGCCCATCACCAGCCCGAGCAGCACCGAATCGACCACGAGCGCTGCAGCCGACATGTCGGCGATCACCCGGGCCACGTCGTCGGCGTCGAAGTGCCAGTTCACCGGTACACAGGTCCAGCCGCCCTCGAGACATGCGAGGTGCACCTCGACCACCTCTCGGCGGTTCGGGCTCATCACCAGCACCGAGGCCCCGGGTGCCAACCCCTCGTGGTCGAGGTGGGCCACCAGCGCGTCCACCCGGTCGTGGAGATCGCACCACGACGACGAGCCCCCGTCGTCGATGATCGCCGGGCCCGGGCGCGACCGGAACTCCGCGAGTAGTTGCCCCATGACGGCGAACGTTAGCGAGCGGGCCGATCCGGCCGGGCCAGCGTGTTCACGCCGGGGCGGAACGGCGTCGCATCCCCCGGATGCCCACGGCGCCAGCGCCGATCAGCGGTCCCTGGTCACCCAGTCGGGCCGAGATGAGGCGCGGCCGACGGTTCCCCGTCAGCACCGGGTGCCGATCGATCTCCTCCTGGGCCGCGTTGAAGAACGTGGCCGCGAAACCGAACGCGACGCTGCCGCCGATCACCACCAGCTCGAGGTCGAGCGCGGCGCTCACCGATGCCACGGCACGTCCGACCAGTCGGCCGGTGCGCTGCATCACCTCGTAGGTGGGCTCGCTGGGTGGTCGCCCGGTGATCGCCTCGATGGCGAGCCCCGACGCCTCGGCCTCGAGGCAGCCGCGCGCCCCGCAGCCACACCGTCGGCCGCCCGGCTCCACGATCACGTGTCCGATGTGGCCGGCGTTGCCGCTCGCGCCGTCGAGCAGCTCGCCGTCCACGACGATGCCGCCGCCCACCCCGGTCGACACGGTGATGGCACAGAAGTTCGCGACACCCTTCGCGGCGCCGAGCCATCCCTCCGACAGTGCGAGCGCCTTGGCATCGAGATCGCCGAACACCGGGAGCTCGGTCACGTCGGCGAGACGCTGGCGCAGCGGGAACTCGCGCCAGCCGCCGATGTTCACCGGCGAGACGGTCTCGCAGTTGGGCGTGATGGGACCGGCGCAACCGACGCCCACCGCTCGCACGCGAGCGTCGTGATCGGCCGCCGACTCGAGTTGCTCGTCCACGAGCGTCGAGAGCAGGTCGAACAGCGGGACCGCGGTGGCCTCCCGGTCGATCTCGACACGGCTGCGCACCAGCAGCTCGCCGCGCAGTGTCATCAGCCCGGCGGCGAACTTGGTGCCGCCGAGATCGACGGCGAGGATCACGTCGCGCACGGAGCGGAACCGTAGCGGGACGGCCACGGGACCGGCCGCCGGGGCACTCAGGAGTCGAGGCGGCGCGCCTGTTCCACCAGGTTGATCTGGTAGATCACCTCGTCGAGGGCGTCGGCCGCCGACACCGCGGCGAACCGTTGCGGGTTGTCGGGGGTGCAGCAACTCGACACCGGCGCCAGGATCGTCCACGGGCGGGGGTGGCAGAACTGCACGACGCTGTAGCGCTCACCCTCGTAACCGGGTGCCGCCACGACCCGGTGCCAGCCGATCGGGATCACCCCGTTGGTGAGCCGCTCGAGCATGATGCCGGTGTTGATGATGACCTGATCGTCGGGCGCCACGGCATCGACCCACTGGTCGTCCACCTTCACCTGCAGCCCGGGCGCCGTGGCACGCGGCAGCGCGGTGATCAGGTTGATGTCGCCGTGCTGCGCGGCCCAGACGTGACCGTCGGCGGGCACCTCGTGCATCGACGGGTAGCGGATGGCGCGGGTGAGGGTGGGTCCGTCGGCCACCATGTCGTCGAAGAACGTCTCGTGGCAGCCGATGCCCTCGGCGATGATGCGGAGGAACCGGCGCTGCACGTCGAACACGGCGTGGTGGAAGCGCATCAGCACGTCGGTGATGCCGGGCACGGCGGCCTCGGGGAGCACCTGCTCGGGGTAGGCGGTGGCGTAGCGACGACGCAGCGGATGCCCCGACGGGATGGGCGACGACCAGTTGAGCATCTCCTTCCAGTCGGCCTGATCGCTCGATGCGGCGGTCTCGACCAGGAGGCCGGTGTAGCCCGTCTGCCCGTGCGAGCCGGGTGCCGTGAACTGCTGTTTGGTCTCGACGTCTGACGAGAAGAACTCGGCCAGCATGCCGTACGCGGTGTCGAGCAGATCGGAGGACAGGTCGTGGCGGGTGTAGACGAACCCGGTGGTGAGACTCCGGCGCACGCCGTCCACCACCGCCCGTCGCTGATCCCACGAGCCCTGCTCGAACGCCAGCAGGTCGACGTCGAGGATCTCGTGGGTACTGGTCATGGTCGGCCTCCGGGGGCGAAGACGGCGGGAAGTCCGCCGGTGTGGATGAACACGACGTGTTGGCCGTGGGTCCAGCGGCCGTCGGTGGCGTTGCCGAGCAGACCGGCCAATCCCTTGCCGCTGTAGGTGCGGTCGAGCACCCAGCCCCCGTGGCGGGCGGCCCAGTCGATGGCCGCGTCGCCGGCGTCGGTGGGCACGGCGTAGTCGTCACCCATCCACCTCGTGTCGAGCACCACATCGGCGGCGTCCACCTCGACGTCGGCGCGGCCCAGCACCGCCAGCGTGTCACGGGCCAGATCGGCCACATCGGGCATCCCGATGTTGACGCCCTTGGCCACGCCCACGGCCAGCACCTCGGGCAGCGGAGCGGATGCGTCGTGCCCGGCCGCCCGCCACAGCGCCCGTCCCGCCACCAGGCCGGCGTGGGTGCCGCCGCTCGACGAGGTGTGCACGATGGCGGCCGGCGCGATCCCGGCGGCCGAGCACTGCGCCATGATCTCGTGGAACGCCACCACGTACCCGACCGCTCCGACGGCGGTGCTGCCGCCGATCGGGATCGAGTACGGCGCGAGCCCCTCGGCGGTGAGCTGATCGGCCAGGGCCTCCCGGGCGATCTCGAGTTCGCCCCAGTGGCTGTGGTGCGCCCCGGTGAAGTGGAGGTGCGCTCCGAACATCGTCGACAGCAGCTGGTTGCCGGTGACATGGTCGGGTCGATCGCCCGAGAGCACCAGGTGCACCTCGACACCCAGCACCGCCCCCGCCGCAGCCGTCATCCGGCAGTGGTTCGACTGGGCCGCGCCCACGGTCACGAGCGAGCGGGCACCCGCCGCCATCGCGTCGCCGCACAGGAACTCGAGCTTGCGCGCCTTGTTGCCGCCCGCGCCGAGACCGGTCAGGTCATCGCGCTTGACCCACAGCGAGGCACCCCCGGGCAGCGCCGGACCGGGTTCGAGGGCCGTGGGCAGGGTGGCGAGACGCGAGCGCGGTACGTCGGTGAGATCGAGTTCGTTCGACGAGCGGGCCACGGGGTGATCGTACGCGGCTCGACGTGCTAGCACGGTTCGGTGATCACCGACTGGAACCCGGTGCTGCGCGATCAGTTCGACGAGCCGTACTGGGCGGAGCTGCAGTCCTTCGTGGCCGACGAGCGACGGCAGTACGCGGTGTACCCACCCCATGAGGAGGTGTTCGCCGCGCTGCACCTCACCCCGTACGCGGACACCCGTGTGGTGATCCTCGGCCAGGATCCGTACCACGGTCCCTCACAGGCCCACGGTCTGTGCTTCTCGGTCCGCCACGGGGTTCGGATCCCACCATCGCTCGCGAACGTCCACACCGAACTGCACGACGACCTCGGGATCGCACCTCCCGACCACGGCAACCTCGAGGCGTGGGCGCGGCGTGGCGTGCTCCTGCTCAACACCACGCTCACGGTGCGCGCCGGGCAGGCCGCCTCCCATCAGGGCAGGGGTTGGGAGGTCTTCACCGACCGGGTGATCCGTGCGGTCAACGAGCGGTCGGAGCGCGTCGTGTTCATCCTGTGGGGTTCAGCGGCACGGAAGAAGGGCACACTGGTGGACGTGTCCCGTCACGCGATCGTCGCTTCGGCCCACCCATCACCGCTCTCGGCCCGGAACGGCTTCTTCGGGAGCAGACCGTTCAGCCGCACCAACCAGCTGCTGGCCGAGGCCGGACTCGGCCCGATCGACTGGAGCCTCGACCGATGACCTGGGTCGAATCCGATCGCGTCGTGTCGGTCCGCGCCAAGCACTCGGTGGCCGACGTGCTGGTGGGCGTGCTGCACGGGTTCCAGCGACACCAGACGGCGCGCAACGCCGCCGTGCTCACCTACTTCGGCTTCTTGTCGATCTTCCCGCTGTTCATGGTCGCCACCTCGGTCCTGGGGTTCATCCTCCAGGGCAGTCCGCAACTCCAAGAAGACATCCTCGACACCGCCGCGGCCCAGATCCCCGTGCTCGGGAGCCAGATCGAGGACCAGGCCGGCAAGCTCGAGGGGTCGCTCCCCACGGTGGTGATCGGTCTCCTGATCGCCCTGTGGGCCGCCACGCGTGCGTTCTCCGGTGTGCAGAACGCCTTCGACGACGTGTGGGAGATCCCGCTGACCGAGCGCGACAACCTGGCGGTTCGGCGGGGCAAGGCCGTGGTCGGCATCATCGTGATCGGTTCGGGACTCATCGTGACCACGGGGCTGTCGAGCATCGTGTCGTCGGTCGACCTGCCGTTCGGCGGGCGAGCGCTGCTCGCGCTCGGCACCGTGGCCGTCAACGGATCGGTGCTGTGGGTGATGCTCCGCTTCATGACCGCGGCGCAGGTCAGCTGGCGGGCGGCCTGGCCGGGCGCGCTGCTCGGTGGTATCGGCTTCACCACCCTGCAGGTGCTCGGCACGTTCATCGTGACGCGGTTCCTCGCCAGCGCCAGCGACACGGCCGGTGTGTTCGCCGGCGTGTTCGCGCTCATGGCGTGGATCAACCTGCACGCGATGATCTCGCTGATCGCGGCCGAGCTGAACGCCTCGATCAGCCGCCGGCGTCGCCGTGGCGACCACGCCCGGCTGTGGCTGACCTCAGAGTTCGAACACCCCGCGACCGAGCACGTCGACTGACGATCGACCCACGAGCACCTCGTGCGGGCCGGCGGGGAGCGTCCACGCCCCGTCCAGCCACGACTCGAAACGGCGCCGGTCGATCATGGCCGTGGCGGTGGCCGAGTGGCCGGGAACGACGGTCATCTTGGCCGAACCCACGAACCGCAGGATGGGTTCCACGTCGGGGTGGTCACCGAGGTAGCGGCTGTAGACCTGCACGATCTCGCTGCCCGGCCGGTCGCCGGTGTTGGTCATCTCGAGGTCGACCTGCACGCCGGTCAGTTCGCCGGTGGTGTCGCGCTGCTCGATCAGCCGGGGCTCGCCGAACTCGAACGTGGTGTAGCCGAGTCCGTGGCCGAAGGCGAACAGCGGCTCGATGTCGTGGTGGTCGTACCAGCGGTGACCGATCAGCAGCCCCTCGGCATACGGCGCGGTCACCCCGTCGCCGGGATGGTGCTCGAACGCCGGGGTGTCCTCGAGGCGACGGGGGAACGTGACGGGGAGGCGACCACCCGGTTCCACGTCGCCCACGAGCACGTCGGTGACGGCCACGCCCAGCTGGCCGCCGGGGAACCAGATCTGCAGCACCGCGTCGACGTCGTCGATCCACGGCATCGCGACCGGTGACCCGGCGTTCACCACCACGACGGTGAGCGGGCTGACGGCGGCCACGGCCGACACCAGTTCGTCCTGCCGTCCGGGCAGCACGATGGTGGTGCGGTCCTCGCCCTCGGTCTCCCACTCGTCGTTCGTGCCGACGACCACCACGGCCACGTCCGAGGCGGCCGCGAGCTCGACGGCCTCGGCGATCAGATCGGCGGTGCCGGCGGGGCGACCACCGACGATCAGCCCGCGCATCCCGTCACTGGGCGCTGCGGGGTAGTCCACCTCGATCTCGGCCGGCCGACCCGCTTCGAGCTCGACCGTGCCGATCACCTCGTCACCGCCGTACCCGAAGAACGATCCGCCGCGCCGGCCGGCATCGACCCGGACGACCTCGGTCCCGTCGATGCGCACGGTGGCCGCACCCACGGCGCGGAGCCCGATGTTCCACGTGCCGCCCTCGTCGGGCACGAACGTGCCCGACACGGTGGCGCCGAACTCGCCGTCGATCCCGTCGGCCTCCTGGTGCTGACGGATCAGCTCGAGCCGGCGGGTCCGGTCGACCAGGCGGTGACCGTGATGGTCCTCCAGCACCACCTCGAACTCACCCCGCAGCAGCGGCAGCGACCTGTCGATGTGGCAGCCGGGTTCGTGCTCGACGGACAGCCGGCGGGCGCGCATGGCATCGAGCAGTGCCGACGGTTGGTCGGGGCGGACCTTGGCGCTCCCACCGCCCTGCACCCGACCGGTGGCGGCGTACGGGCCGATCAGTGCGATGCGGCCGCCCACGTCGAGCGGGAGCACACCTGCGTCGTTCTTCAACAGCACGCTGCCGGCGGCGGCAGCACGGCGGATGACCGCCCGCGTCCGGACGTCGTCGGCGGTGATCTCGTCGGTGCCGGCGTCGGCAGCCCCGGTGCGTTCGGCCAGCAGCCGGATCCGCTCGACGGCCGCGTCGAGGTGCCCGTCGTCCACCTCGCCCGCCTCGTAGGCGCGCCGGAGCGCATCACCGCGGTGGCGCGGCGGTCCGGGCATCTCGATGTCGAGTCCGGCGCGGAGCGCCTCGGCCGTGCTGTGGGTGCCGTACCAGTCGCTCACCACCACCCCGTCGAAACCCCAGTCGCCGCGCAGCACGTCGGTCAGCAGCCACTCGTGCTCCGAGCAGAACGTGCCGTTGAGCCGGTTGTACCCGGTCATGATGCTGTACACCCCGGCAGCGACGGCCGCCTCGAACGGCACGAGGTAGAGCTCGCGCAGCACCCGCTCGGGGATCTCCGAGGAGACCGACATGCGGGCGAACTCGGTGTCGTTGCCGACGAAGTGCTTCACGCAGCACGCGACGCCCTGCGACTGCACGCCCTCGATGTAGGCGGTGGCGATCTCGGCGGTGAGCACGGGGTCTTCGCTCATGCACTCGAAGTTGCGGCCGCCGATCGGGGTGCGGTGCAGGTTGACGGTGGGGGCCAGCAGCACCTGGGCCGATTTGGCGTGCGACTCACGTCCGAGCGCCTCACCGACCTCGCGGACGAGGTCGGGGTCGAACGAGGCGGCCAGCGCGGTGCCGCACGGGAACGACGCCGATGCCGGGCCCGCCCAGTCGGTGCCACGCACACCGGCGGGCCCGTCCGACATCCGGATCGCCGGCACATCGCCGACCGCTGGCGTGTGCCACGAATCGATCCCCGCCAGCAGTGCGATCCGTTCGTCGAGCTCCATCGGCTGTTCCTCGTCCTCTCGTCCGTGCGTTCCGTCCGGCTGCGTGTGGCTGCGTGTGGCTGCGTGTGTATCGGCCGATTCCGTCCGTGCGTCCTGTCTGCCCCATCGTCGCAGATCCACCCGATCCCCACAGACAGTTCGCC
>REDU01000034.1 GCA_007693335.1 Ilumatobacter sp.
CCGGAACCAGACGACGTGGTCGTCGCCGTGGGACCGCCACCCGTGCCCGCGCCAGCATCGGTGATCGTCGACCCGACCGACACCGGGCCGGTCACGCCCTGATCAGTGGAACCCGACCACCATCTCAACCTCCACCGCGCCGCATCTCCTCGGCGAGCCGTTCCATCGCCTCCGGTGAACGCTTGATGCTGTCGGCCAGCTCACCGAGCAGCGACTCGGTGGTGTTCAAGCGGTACTCGACTGCGGGGATGCCGACCAACGATGCGAACGACGGGATGACCGAGTGGTCACGTGCGACCACCTCGTCGTAGTCGACGACCGTCACGTCGCAGTGCTCTCGCCACAACGCGATGCGCGACGAGAAGTCGACCAACCACGAATCGGCGGAGAGGTGCGTCACAGAGTCCGGCGCCGAGGATTTCGGCACATCGAAGAACTCGAGGGTGAGGCGAAAGCGCTCGAGAAACGCTGTGCTGTCGCGCACGTAGATCACGACATGGGGAGTGCGGCCGACGAGGAGCGTCAGCGCTCGGTCGACCTCGTCGGCATGGCACAACAATGACAGGGCCTCCGTCGAGAGGATCAGCTCGTCGGTCCGCTCGAGCATGACGCTCAGGTGCCGCTCCGCGCGGGCGCGCCAACCGGGCGTCGAGTGACTCCCCAGCACGGCTTGGAGGGCATCCTGCCGCTGCGGTCGGAGGGCCAGCGCCGCCAACTCGTTGTGGGCGTTGGGGTAGAAGAGGCCCAGCGGGAACCGGGGCTCGCCGATGTGCTCTCGCAGGAACTGCTGGATCGACGTCGTGCCGGTCTTGTGCACGCCGATGTGCAGGAGAGAGCGCACGTCTACCTTTTATCATCTCGGACCGGGTCCGCTGTCGTCGGGGCTCGATCAGGTGCTCGCCGCGCGCTCCACGGCATCCAGTCAGGCCCGCTTGAGGTCGGTGACCTCGCCCTCACTCGCCTCCACCAGCCTGTGCGGCTCGACGCCGAACACGTCGTGCCAGGTTCCGGCCGCTGCCCACACCTCGGGCCACTGCAACAGATCGGGATCGATGAACACCCGCAGCTCGGTGGCGTGGCCGAAGGGCGGCACCCCGCCGATCGGGTACCCGGTGGCAGCGCGCACCACATCGGCATCGACCCGGGAGCACTTCAGACCACCCGCGGCGTCGGCGAGCTTCGACTCGTCGAGCTGGTTGGCGCCACTCACGTACGCGAGCACCACCTCGCCGTCCACGGCGAAGATCAGGCTCTTGACGATCTGACCCACGTCCACGCCGATCGCCGCTGCTGCGTCGGCGGCGGTCTTGGTGCCGTCGGGGAACTGTCGCGGCTCGATCTCGAGGCCGAGCTCACGGGCGGCCGCGATGACCTTCGCGACGTTGGGGTGGATTCCAGGCCGTTCGTCGGACGAGTCGCTCACGGGTCCGACACCGTAGCTGGGCCACCCCAGGCGAGCACGCCCGCCCCGGCCAACGCGCAGGCCCCGGCCACGAGGTACGAGGTGCGGTACCCCCCACCGTGGTCGTGCAGCCATCCGAGCAGCAGCGGGCCACCCGCCACACCCAACGTCGTGAAGAACTGCGACCGGCTGAAGATGCGCGGGTAGTCGATCACACCGAAGCGCTCGGCGATCAGCAACGGCTGCAGCATGAGGATGTTCCCGACCGTTGCACCGAACAGCACGATGGCGAGCAGCAGTGTGACCGTGCTGCCCGCGAACGCGAGCGCCACCAGGGCGGCCATCTGCAGTACCGCCAGCACCACGGTGAAACCCATCATCGGGACCATCGTCACCACCCGACCGCCGATGAGCCGGGCCACGATCGACGTCCCGGCCAGGAACAAGGTGGCGAGCGTGGCCGTGCGTCGATCGGTGCGCTCTTCGGCCAACCTCACGAGCTGCTGGATCCCGCCGACCTGCGACCCGAGGGCGAGCACGTACCCGATCGTGACGGCGGTGTAGAACCGGGTCCGCACGGCATCCACGTAGGGCACACCCGTCGGGGGCGGCGCGGCCACACCGGCCACCGTGCGCTCACCGTCGGGCATCCACCCGACGGCGCCAGGGTCAGGACGGATCAACCAGAGCGCGAACGGCACGGTCCCGAGCACGAAGACCAGCCCGAGGATCGGGGTGCCCGCCTCGAGCCCCCGCTCGTCGATGAGCCACTTCGCCGCGGGCGTGATGAGGACCCCGCCCGCCGACAGCCCGGTGGACGCCACGGAGAGCGCCACGCCCCGACGCCGGTGGAACCACCGGGTCACGACCGTGGTGACCGGGATGAGGCCGGCCCCGGCGAACCCGATCGCGAACACCGAGTACGCCACGTACAGCTGCCACTGCTGCTGCACCTGGCCGAGCAGGGCCAGCGACACCCCGCCGAAGAGGCCGCCGCCCACGATCACGTAGCGGATGTCGTAGCGGGCGATCAGCCGGGCCACGACCAGGCCGAACGCGCCACTGACGAAGAAGAACACGGTGGTCGCGAGCGACACGGCGGCCACGTCCCAGCCGCGCTCGCGGCTGAAGGCGTTCAGGTAGACGGCCAATCCGTAGAAGCCGAGACCGGCCGACGTCATCAAGATGATGAACGCGCCGGCCACCACCCGCCAACCGGGGAAGCGGTCGTCGCTCACCCGAGGAGCTGGTCGATCGCGACCGCCAGCTCGCGATCGCGCTCGGTCACCGTGTTGCCCTCGTCGTGACTGGTGAGCGAGATGCGCACCGTGTTCCACGAGTTCGACCAATCAGGGTGGTGACCGGCCTGTTCGGCCAACAGCGCGACCCTCGTCATGAAGGCGAAGGCCTCGGAGAAGTCACCGAACTCGAACTCGGCGTGCAATCCACCGTCGCGCTCTTCCCAACTCATGTCCCGACCGTAGTCGGCAGCAGGAGCAGGTCTTCGAGGCGGAGATGGTCGCCCCAATCGGCCAGCAGGTCGGCGGGCGAAGCGAACGGGATCGGTGGTCCGCCGCCACGGTCGACGAGGTGGAGCGCGTATCCGAGGTCGACGATCCGCTCGAGGTGCTCGAGCGGCGTGATCCCTCCCACCCGCTCGGTCATCTCGCAGGAGAACTCGGCGACGATGGCCGGCCGGCAGCGCCGGATCGTCTCGAGCCCACCCTCGATCACGATCGACTCGGCCCCCTCGACGTCGATCTTCATCACGTCCACCCGATCGAGGCCGAGCGCGTCGAGCGGCACCGTGGGCACGACGGTGGCGCGGCCCGATTCGAGCGCCTCGGGGCCGTCGGGGGCGAAACCGCCGTTGGATCCGACATGCGACACGAAGTTCACGTGCCCGAGATGCCGTCCGAACGCGATCGGCAGCACGTCCACCTGCGAGAACCCGTTGGCAGCGGCCGAGAGCAGGAGCAGGCGTGCGTTCTCGGGGTTCGCCTCGACGGCCAACACACGACCCTCGGCTCCCACCCGCGCCGCGGCGCGCATCGCGTGATAGCCGACGTTGGCGCCCACGTCGACGAACACGTCGCCGGGCTCGAGCAGACGGTCGAGCACGGCCGACACGTACGGCTCGTAGACGCCGTCGTCGCGGATCTGAATCGACACGGACGCGTCGGCCCGATCGAGCACGAGCACCAGATCGTCGAGCGTGAGCCGCTCGACGTCGGCGGGCCCGAATCGCACGACCACCGGCGACGGTGCGCTCTGCTGATCGAGTACGCCGAGGACGCGACGGACGGTGACCGGTGCGAACGGATCGTCGAGGCCGATCACGGTGTTCACGGTCGCCCGCTGGTGGTCGTCGAGACCCTGCGGGAACAGCAGTCGCACCAGCTGGTCGACCGCCTGCCCGGCTCCCGCCACACCCGAGGGATCGAGACGGTCGGTCGCCCGGCGGAGTCGGCGTGCCACTCCGGATCTCCACTCGGCTCCAGCCATCCGCGGCACCTTACCGGTGCCCCGTCGACTCCGATCCCACGTCGATATCCTGACCGTCATGTTCAAGAACACGATGAAGACCACCGTCCTGCTCGCTGGCATGGGCGGCCTCATCGTCGCGGTGGCCGGCCTCCTCGGTGGTGGCAGCACGACCTCGTTGACGATCGGTCTCGTCATCGCGTTCGTCATGGTGGGCGGGTCGTACTGGTTCTCCGACAAGCTCGCCCTCAAGTCGGCCAGGGCCGTGATCGTGACCGAGGCCGAGGCCCCCGAGCTCTATCGAATGGTGCGCGATCTCGCCGAGCGGGCGCGGATGCCGATGCCCACCGTGGCCATCGCCCCGCAGGCGCAGCCGAACGCGTTCGCCACCGGACGCAACCCCCGCAATGCCGTCGTGTGCGCCACCGAAGGGTTGATCCGGGCCCTCCCCCGCGACGAGATCGAGGGCGTGATGGCCCACGAGCTCATGCACGTCAAGCACCGCGACATCCTCATCGGGTCGGTGGCCGCCGCCATCGCCACGGCGATCTCGTTCGTGGCCCAGATCGCGATGTGGGGCGCCATGTTCGGCGGTCGCGGCAACCGCGGTGGCAGCCCGATCGGCGCGCTGGCCGTGGCGCTGTTGGCGCCCATCGCCGCCGGGCTCATGCAGATGGCGATCTCGCGGTCACGCGAGTACGAAGCCGATCGCGGCGCGGCGGAGCTGATCGGATCGGGCGATCCCCTGGCGCGTGCGCTGCAGCGGATCGAGGCGATCGCCACGAACACCCCGATGGCGGTCGCACCGGCGCAGGCGCAGGCCTACATCCACAACCCGTTGGCCGAGGCGAGCCACAAGAAGACGGGCGGGGTGGATGTCGCCAAGCTGTTCAGCACGCACCCGCCCACCGACGAGCGCATCCGCCGCCTCCTGGCGATCTGACGAACTGTCTGTCCGGCGGCGGCGGATCCGGGCGATCGGCGCGGACAGTTCGGGGTTCGGGCGTCGTGTCAGTCCCCACGCCTGAAGAGCCGTTTCCACCGCGGCCGGGCCGCAGCAGCGTCCTCAGCCGCCCACTCGTCGCGCACCGAGCGGCCGGCGGCGTTGATCACGTCTTCCGCAGCATCCAGGAGGGCGGCCACCGAGCCATCGTCGAGGTTGGCGGGTTCGGGTGGGGTGGGCGGGATCACGAGCGACCCGTGGGTCCAGGCGACATCGGCCAGACGACGCTCGTAGCGCGGGCACTGATCGGGGCATCGCCACGGGGCATCGGGCGCCAGATCGAGGTTGCACTTCCGCACCGTGTCACCGTTGGGGTACGAGCGACTCTCGAAATTCTTGCACTCGGACCGCATCGGCATGATGATCATCGTACGCCGCGGTTTCCCGACGTACCCGGCGTGGTACACCTACTGTCCGGCGCGGACATCTGAACCGTCCCGTATTCGTGACTTCCTGAAAGGAACCACACACTGATGACCACTTCACCAGAGACCACCCCTGCCCTCACCGATGAGGTGACCGAGGAGTCCTCGTCGCGTCGCCACGCCCTGCGGGCCCTGCTGGCCGGTGGCGGTGCCGCGGTCGGCGCCGTCGCGTTCGGCAAATCGGCCTCCGCCGGCACCGAGGGCGACGCGAACGACGCCCTCCAGCTCGGCGAAGGCGTCGACAACGAGTCGGTCACCCCGACCACACTCGTGCACACGCCGGCGCTGCCCCGTGTCGACGGCCCCAGCTCGCTGAGCGTCGCCGGTGGCGTCCCCAGCGACGAGTTCCCGTTCAGCGCCCAGGTCGGTGGCTACGGCGACGACCTCGTCGTGCACGGTCTCCACGGATCCACCTCGAACCCCAACGGCTTCGGCGCCGTGGCCGCCAACCTGGCCGACGGTCCCGACGAGTCGGGTGAGGAGCCCTCCGCCCCACCGACCGCGCTCGCGCTGGCCTCGGTGGCCGGATCGCACCTGCGGTTCGTTGCACTCGGCAGCGAGGTGGTCGGCCCGCCGGCGGGCACCCACATCGCCGGTGACCTCTACCGCGACGCCGAGGGCACGCTCTGGTTCACGGTGCCGGCACCCACCGAGGCCGAGCCCCTGGCCGTCCGCTACGTCAAGCTCGCCGGCACGCCGGCGGCGGGATCGTTCCATGCGATCAACCCGCAGCGCGCCTACGACTCCCGGGTGGACGCCTACGACGAGAGCGGTCTGCTCGCGCCCAACACGAACCGGGTGATCAGCGTGGCCGACGGCCACGACGGCGCCGGCAACGTGATCGCCGAGAACGCCGTCCCGATGGGTGCCACCGCCGTGCAGATCAACCTCACGGTGGCCAACCCGACGGCGGAGAACTTCCTCGCCGTCACCGACGGCACCACCGCGACCACCGAGACCTCGGTGATCAACTGGGGTGCCGACGAGCTGCAGATCGCGAACTCGATCACCATCCCGGTGAACGCCGCTCGCGAGATCCGCGTGTACTGCGGCGACCAGACCGGGTCGACACAGTTCATCGTCGACGTGTTCGGCTACTACCTCTGATCCACAGATGATCCGGAGTTGATCCAGGCGGGGGTTCGGTCGGTTCAGCCGACCGGACCCCCCATCTGGAAGGCAGGCCAGCGCTCAGGCTGCGGCTTCGCCGTCGGCGGCCGACGGGACGTCGATCTCGATGAAGATGCACTCGCCCGGACACACCTCGGCCGCCTGGATCACCGACTGGTAATGGCGACCGGGCACCCAGGCCAGGCTGCCGGAGCCACCCGGGTCGTTCAGTGGACTTCCGGCCTCGGCCACGTAGGCGATGCCGTCCTCCAGCTGGACGAACACGTCGGGACAGTGGTCGACACAGAGGCCGTCGCCGGTGCACAGGTCTTGATCGATCCACACTCGCATGTCACAGAGCACGCTACCGCCTACCCTGCGAGCGATGCCTGCCCCAGCCCCGAAACAGATCCGTCACACCTGGCAGCGACCCACCGGGAGCGTTGACGACCCCTTCGCCTGGATGCGTGATCGGAACGATCCCGACACCATCGCCTACCTGGAGGCGGAGAACGCCCACACCGATGAGTGGCTGGCCGACCACGCCGACACGGTGGAGACGTTGTTCGCCGAGATCCGCTCGCGCATCCAGGAGTCAGACCTCTCCGCGCCGGTGCACCACGGCGGATGGTGGTACGTGACCCGCACCGAGGAGGGCCAGGCCTACCCGACCCACTGCCGGGGCCGCAGCACCGCGAGCGCGACCGACACCGTGCTGCTCGACCAGAACGCCGAGGCCGAGGGCCACGACTACTTCGACCTCGGCGTGTTCGATCTGAGCGCCGACCACCGCTTCGCCGCGTGGTCGTGCGACATCAGCGGCGACGAGCACTACACGCTGCGCGTCCGCGATCTGGAGTCCGGGGTGGATCTCGCCGACACCATCACCGACACCACGTGGGCTGGCGTCGCCTGGTCGGCCGATGGCCGCCACCTGTTCTACGTGACCGCCGACGAACAGGAACGTCCGTGTCACGTCTGGCGCCACGAGCTCGGTACCGACCAGGCCGACGACGTGCGCATCTTCAGCGAGGACGATGAGCGCTTCTTCGTGGGCGTCGGCACCACCCGCAGCGACGAGTGGATCATGATCCACACCGGATCGAAGACGTGCAGCGAACAGTGGTTGCTGCGAGCCGATCGTCCCACCGCCGAACCCGAAGTGGTCCGTCTGCGTGACGACGACGTCGAGTACCAACTCGACCACTGGGGCGACCGGTTCGTCGTGCTCACCAACCTCGACTCGGTCGACTTCCGCGTGATGACGGCGCCGATCGACCGCCCGGGCGAGTGGACCGAACTCGTGCCCGACCGTCCTGGCCACCGGGTCACGTCGATCGAACCGTTCCTCCAGCACCTGGTGGTGCACGAGTGGGTGCAGGCCCAGCCACGGGTCAGGGTGCTCCACCGCGACGGACGTCACGACCTCATCGACCTCAGCGAGAGCGACGGCACGCCGGACGTGCCCGAGCCGCATGACCTCAACGTCGGCCCGAACCTCGAGTGGGACACCTCGACACTGCGCGTGGTGTACCAGTCCCTCACCACGCCGCCCACGATCATCGACGTCACGATCGGCGACGATGGTGACACCAGCGAGCAGGTGGTCGTGAAGCGCACCCCGACCCCCAACGTCGATCACGACCGGTATGTGGCGGTGCGTGAGTGGGTCGACACCGACGACGGAGCCCGTGTACCGCTCGACATCATCCGCCACGTCGACACCCCGGCCGACGGAACGGCCCGCTGTGTGCTCTACGGCTACGGTTCGTACGAGGCGTCGATGCCACCGTGGTTCTCCGTCGCACGACTGTCGTACCTCGACCGTGGCGGCGTGTGGGCGCTCGTCCATCCACGCGGTGGCGGGGAACTGGGTCGCCAGTGGTACCTGGACGGGAAGTTGCTCAACAAGAAGCACACGTTCACCGACACACTGGCGGCGGCCGATCACCTCGTCGAGCAGGGCTGGTCCGCTCCCGACCGACTCGCCGTGCGGGGCGGCAGCGCTGGTGGCCTCCTGGTGGGGGCCTGTGTCACGATGCGGCCCGACCGCTTCGCTGCCGCGGTGGCCGAGGTGCCGTTCGTCGACATCGTGTCGACCATGAGCGACCCCACGCTCCCGCTCACCGTGACCGAATGGGAGGAGTGGGGAGATCCGCGCAGCGAGCCGTACGCCAGCTACATGCAGAGCTACTCCCCCTACGACAACACCGTCGCCGGCGACTATCCGGCGATGTACGTGACCGCCGGGCTCAACGATCCACGGGTGAGCTACCACGAACCTGCGAAGTGGGTGGCGAAGCTGCGCGCCGTTCGCACGAACGACGCCCCGTTGCTGTTGCGCACCGAGATGGGCGCGGGCCATGCCGGACCGAGTGGCCGTTACGACGCGTGGCGCGACGAGGCCCGGGTACTCACCTTCCTGCTCGCCACCACCTGA
>REDU01000032.1 GCA_007693335.1 Ilumatobacter sp.
CCCGCACTGGCGTTCTGTCTTCTCTTCCGTTTTCAAGGAGCCGAAGCTCGGACACATGCCCTGAGGGCCTCGGTGTCGCTCGCTCTCCCGGTCGCATATCGCTCCTGGAGGCGGAGATGAACATTACTCCGCCGGGTGAACGGCAACAACCTGCCTCAGGAAAAAACTTCGACGAGGTGGTACGTGCTCTTGCCCCGTCGGAACAAGAGGTACTTCCCGTGGAGGAGTTCGATGTCGCTGAGCTGGGAGTTCGCGTCGATGTGAACGCCGTTGACACGGTACCCGCGCCCCTGCAGGGTGCGACGCGCGTCACCCTTGGAATCGGCGATCCCGATCTCTGCGAGCAGGTCCACCACGTCGGTGAGCGCCGTGCGAGCGAGACGCGATGACGGCACCTCGCGAGCCACGGCGTCCAGCCCCTCCGATGTGGCGGCGGTCGGGTCACCGCCGAACAACACCTCGGCGGCTTCCGAGGCTGCCCGTGCGGCATCGGGGCCGTGCACCAGCTGCGTCAGTTCATCGGCCAGCTCGCGCTGAGCCACGCGACGCTCGGGTGCGGCGTCGTGCCGCTCGAGCACGTCCCTGAGCTCGTCCAGCGGACGCATGCTGAATCGCAGGAGGTAGTCGGCCACGGCGTCGTCGTCACTGCGGACCCAGAACTGACGGAACTGGTAGGGACTGGTGCGCTCGGGATCGAGCCACACCGCGCCGTCGGCCGTCTTGCCGAATTTCGTCCCGTCGGACTTCAGCAACAACGGCCAGGTCAGCCCATGTACCGTCGCGCCCGAGGTCTTGCGGACGAGATCGATCCCGGTGGTGATGTTGCCCCACTGATCGGATCCACCCATCTGGAGCTCGACGCCGTGCTCGGCGTGGAGGTGGCGGAAGTCGTTGGCCTGCAACAGCATGTAGCTGAACTCGGTGTAGGAGATGCCGGCGTCGCCCTCGAGCCGCGCCCGCACGGATTCCTTGGCCATCATCTGGTTCACGGTCACGTGCTTGCCGACGTCGCGCAGGAACTCGAGCACGGGCATCCGGGCCGTCCAGTCGGCATTGTCGACCAGCGTGGCGGCGTGCGGACCGGGCTCGAAGTCGAGGATGCGACCGAGCTGGGCCCGGATGCACTCGACGTTGTGCCGCAGCGTGTCCCGATCGAGCAGGTTGCGTTCCTCCGATCTGCCGCCCGGGTCGCCCACCATCCCAGTGGCGCCACCGGCGAGCGGGAACGGACGATGCCCCGCCAACTGGAAGCGGCGCAGACCGAGTTGCCCCATCAGATGGCCCACGTGCAGCGAGTCGGCCGTGGGGTCGAAGCCCACGTAGACGCCGATCGGACCCTCGGCCAGCCGGGCGCTCAGCGCGGCCCGATCGGTGGAATCGTGGATCAGCCCACGGGCTTCGAGGTCGGCGACGAGATCCATAGCGGACCCCGATGATGCCATGCCCGGCTCGATTTGCCCCGCTCGGTATCGTGAGCGGGTGGGCGGCGACGGCGATGATCTCGGTGAGATCAGGCGCTGGTTCCGGGAGTTCGCCCACACCGCAGCGCCCCGTGCCCCGCTGTACGCCCGGTTGTCGGCGGCGATCGCCGATCATCCGCCGACGGCCCGGCTGCTGCTCCACGCCCCGCCCACCCAGCGTCAGTGTGTGCTGCTGTTCGCGTGCGTCCACTGGCTGCTCCTCACCCGGCCCGAGCTCGAGGGGAACGAGGCGCTCCGCCGGCACTATCCGAACCTGGTCGAGCGGGCCGACAGCACCGACCCCTGGCCAGCGTTCCGCGACTTCTGTGCTGCCAACTCGCGGCTCCTCGGCGATCTCCTCCCCCGACGTTCCACGCAGACGAACGAGATCGGCCGGTGCGCCGTGTTCGTGCCCGTGCTGGCAGGTGTGGCCGGTGAGGTCGGTCCGCTCGGCCACCTCGACGTGGGGGCGAGCGGCGGCCTCAACCTGCTGCTCGATCGGTACCGGTACCGGTACGTCGACGCCACCGGATCACGTCACGACGTCGGTCCGAGCGACTCCCCCATCACGATCGAGTGCGGAACCCGAGGGGCAGTGCCCGTTCCCCGTCACGTTCCCGGGATCGCCGATCGACTCGGCCTCGACCGCGACCCGATCGATCTCACCGACACCGACGCCGCGGACTGGCTGCGCGCCTGCGTCTGGCCCGATCAGGCCGACCGGTTCGAGCGACTCACGGCGGCGATCGAGCTCGCGAGGTCCTCACCATCGCGCGTCGTACGGGGGGATGCCATCGACGACCTCGCCGACGCGATCGAGCGTCTCGATCCGGGGACGCACCCGGCGTTGACCACCTCATGGGTGCTCAACTACCTCGATGTCGGACGTCAGCACGCGTTCGTGGCCGAACTCGATCGCCTCGGTGCGACTCGCGACCTGACCTGGTGTGCGGCCGAGAGCCCCCTCCTGACGCCCGGCCTCCCGTGGCCGGAGCAGGTGGAGGAACCCGCGCTCACCCACGTACTCCGGGCCGAGTGGCGCGACGGCCGCCGCGCCGTGCACCGCGTCGCCACCGCCCACCCGCACGGGTACTGGCTCCACTGGAGCTGACCCGCACGGGCGGTCGGCGATCGTTCACTGCGGCGGGAAGCTGCCGTTCACATCGGCCAGGAGATGCGCCGTCTGGTCACTGAAGATGCACACCTGACCACCGTCACCGACCTTGACGATCACGTTGTTGGGGATCGTCTGACCGGCCACGAAGTTGATGTTCGAGGCGTTCGGTTGCCCGCTCCCACACGGGAACACCGTGATGAAGCCGGCTTGCGCGGGATCGACCACCGTGACGTTCACCACGACCGCACCGACATCGGCGGGCACCCCGCCTCGACCGGTCACCTGGAGGGGGAGCACCTGACCGCCCTGCAGCTGGCCCCGACCCGCGAACGCCCCATCGACGGTGATCGTTCCGGGGCGCGTGTCGAGCAGGCGAGCCGGGTCGAGCGGATCGAAGGTGGCGTCGGCCGGGAAGCTCCCGTTCACGTCCACCAGCAGGTTGGCGGTCTGGTCGGTGAACAGACACACCGCCCCGGCGTCACCGATCTTGACGATCACGTTGTTCGGGACGGTCTGACCCGTCGTGTAGTTGAGATTCGACGCATTCGGTGGCGCCGTGCCGCACGGGAACACCGTGACGAAGCCGGGCTGGGCCGGATCGTTCACGGTCACGTTGAGGACCACGGCATCGGTTCCGGCGGGCACGCCACCACGACCCACCACGGGCAACGTGAGCACCTGACCACCGGGCACCGGGCCCTGTCCCGCGAACTCACCGTCGACGGTGCTCGCTCCCGGCCGCGTATCGAGCAGACGAGCAGGATCGAGACCGTTGAAGGTGGCGTCGAGCGGGTACGCCCCGTTCACGTCGACGATCAGATGCGACACCTGATCGGTGAAGAAGCAGACCCGACCCTGATCGCCGAGCTTCACGATCACGCTGTTGGCGATCGTCTGGCCGGGGTCGTGGTTGAGGTTCGACGCGTTGGGCGGTGCGCCACCACAGGGGAACACGGTCACGAATCCTGCCGCTTCCGGTTCGTTGACGGTCACGTTCAGCACGATTGCCGCCGTGTCGTCGGGAATGCCGGCGCGTCCCAGCACGTCCACGGCCAGCACACCTCCGGCGTCGCGGAGGCCGATCCTCTCGAACAGACCATCGACCGTCTCACCGCCGGGGCGGGTGTCGACGATCCGCCCCGGTTCCAACGGGAGGAGACCGGCCGGTGCGGACTCGATCGACCAGACGCCGAGCCCGACGGCGTTCAGCGCCGCCACCCGGTATTTCACCGAGCCGCCGGCCGGACCGGAGACCGTGGCCGAGGTGGCGGTCGAGCCGGTGTTCGTCTCGACCGTGCTCCACGTCAGACCGTCGTTGGCCGACCGCTGGACCCGATAGCCCGTGATCGGACTGCCACCGTTCGACGTCGGCGCGGTCCACGACACCGCCACCGGCCCACCGCTCGGCTCCCAGCGCACGTCGGTCGGCGGCGCCGGCACTGCGAGCGTCGGCACCACGTCGCCCGAGAGCGGCACCCGGGGCAGGTTGTTGCCCATCTGACCGGCCGATCCGCCGCGCGATGCCTCGTCACCGAGACCGAGTCGACCATCACGACCGTCGCCCCAGCACTTCACGTCGCCATTGGTGAGTGCGGCGCAGGTGTGGGCTCCACCCGCCGCGATCGCTCGAACGTTCCGACCGAGCGAGATCGGGCCGAGTCCGGCCATCGATCCGGGCTCATGTCCGATGTTCGACGTCGAGCCGGTGCCGAGACGGCCGTCGGAACCGTTGCCCCAGCAACTCGCCTGACCGTTGGAGAACAGCGCGCAGGTGTGGCTGTCACCGGCCACGAGTTGCGTCGGCGCACCGGGCAGCGGGATCGGACCGAGGTTCGCCATCGTGGTGGCGTCCGAATTGCCCTGGTTGCGGGTGCCGTCCGTGCCGAGGCGGCCGAATCGGCCACTCCCCCAGCACTTGGCCGTACCGTTGTCGAGGATGGCGCAGGTGTGCGAGGAGCCGGCGCTGATCGCGGTGGCGTAGCGCCCGGGCCCGAGATCGACGGGGGCGAGGGCGTCGCCCATCTCGCCGCTCGATCCGCCGATCTGCGAGATCACGTCGTTGCCCAGCTGCCCGCTGTTGCCGAGACCCCAGCACTTCACCGAACCGTCGTCGAGGAGCGCGCACGTGTGCCGGAAACCGGCGGCGATGGCCGTGGCGGTGCGGCCGGTGCCGAGATCCACCGTGGGCAGGTTGCCGCCCATGTCGGCATCGGCGGCACCGCGATTCCGGGTGTCGCCGAGGCCGAGTGCACCGGCAGTGTTGTTGCCCCAGCACTTCACGTCGCCACCGTCGAGAATCACGCACGTGTGATCGACGCCCACGGCGAGGGCGGTCGCACTCGCTCCCGGGCCGAGATCGACGGGCGGCAGCGCCGCCATGTCGCCCGGTGAAGCGCCGACTGCGAAGATCGACCACCCGTCGCCGAGCCCGAGCCGACCGTTCGAGTTGTTTCCCCAGCACTTCACGTCGCCGCCCTGCAGCAGGGCACAGGTGTGGGCATCGCCGGCCCCGACCCCCACCGCCGGGGCGCCGAGCCGGATCGGGTCGAGCCCCGCCACCTGACCCGGGCCGCTCCCGATGTCGGTCGTGCTGTCCTGACCGAGGCGGCCGTTCCCTCCGTCACCCCAGCAGTAGAGATCGCCTCCCGATCCCCCGCCGTCCACGATCGCGCAACTGTGTGCTGCGCCCACGGCGAGCGCAGCGAGCGCCCCGCGGGTCGTTCCTGGTTGGGCACCCGATGACTCGGCCCCAGCCGTGACCGGCAGGATCATGGCGACCGCAGCAGCGAGCACGGCCAGCAACGTGCCGATCGGTGTCGACACGCGACCCCGGCCGGCAGGACGGCGGGGGCGAGACAGGAGTGACGGTGGTGACGGTGGATGCGGGGTCGTCGTGCGCATGGGGAGAACGTACGATCGGAGCTGTCAGTATTCTGTGAGTGGCCGTTCAGCCCGGCTCCCGCACCCGCCAGCGCCACGGGCGATCCGTGGCCCGGCTGATCCCCACTCGCCGACCGACCACCGGTTCGACCACCGGAACTCCGTCGTCGAGGAGCTGGATCCGTCCGCCGGCCCTGCACACGTCGGCACCGTCGTCGCCACGATCGATGCCGAATGCCTGACACAGCTTGCCCGGGCCATCGGCGAGCCGGCGATCCTCCACGCTGCCGCGCCGACGTCGCATCTGCTCGATCCCCGCGAGTGGCACCACGGCCCTGATGAGCACGGCCTGACCGTCGCCCTCCCCACCCGTCACGATGTTGGCACAGTGGTGGATTCCGTAGCTGAGGTAGACGTAGAGGCTGCCCGCCCGGCCGAACATCGACGCGTTCCGTCCGGTGCGTCCACCGACACTGTGGCTCGCGGGATCGTCGGCGGTGTAGGCCTCGACCTCCACGATCCGACCGGTGCACCCGGCGACCCGGAGCAGCTTGCCGAGCAACTGCGGCGCCACCTCGGGCGCGTCCCCCTCGAGGAGGCAACGGGCGACGATCGAACCGTCCACCCCGACCACGACCGATCAGCCGGCGGACAGCCGCGAGCGCAGGGCGGCGAGCATCGCCCGGTAGCGGTCGAGCTGCTGTGGGAGCGCGTCGGGACCGGCCCCGCCCGGAGAGGTCCGCCGGCGGACCCCCTCACCCGGCCCGACCACCTGCGCGGCGGCGTCACCCAGCTCGTCACGGACGAGCTGCTGCAGCGACGTCCCGTCGGAGAGGTGACGCCGGACCAGGGCACCCACGATGGCGTGCGCATCGCGGAACGGTGTGCCGTCGCGCACCAACCACTCGGCGATGTCGGTGGCGGCCATCACCTCGGCGTCCGCCGCCGACCGCATCCGATCGGGCACGAATTCGGCAGTGGCGATCATGCCGGTGACGGCACGGACGGCGAGACCGACCTGCTCCACCGAGTCGAAGAGTGGCTCCTTGTCCTCCTGCAGGTCGCGGTTGTAGGCGAGCGGGAGGCCCTTCAGCATCGTCAGCAGCGCGGTCAGGTTGCCCACGAGCCGGCCCGTCTTGCCCCGAGCGAGCTCGGCGATGTCGGGGTTCTTCTTCTGGGGCAGCATCGACGAGCCGGTCGCGTAGGCATCGTCGAGACGGGCGAAGCCGAACTCCTCGCTGGTCCACAGCACCCACTCCTCGCCGATCCGCGACAGGTGGATCCCCACGAGGGCGAGGTCGAACAGGGCCTCGGCCACGAAGTCGCGGTCGCTCACGGCGTCGAGGGAGTTGGCGAACACGTCGGCGAACCCGAGATCGGCGGCGGTGGACGCCGGGTCGATCGGGAGCGATGTGCCGGCCAGCGCACCGGCGCCGAGCGGGGAGACGTCGAGCCGGTCGACGGTGGCGAGCAGCCGGTCGACGTCACGGCCGAGCGCCCACCCGTGGGCCAGCAGGTGATGGGCCAGCAGCACCGGCTGTGCCCGCTGCAGGTGCGTGTACCCGGGGAGGTACACGCCGTCGGCGGCGTCCGCCCGGTCGAGCAGCACCTGTTGCAGTTCCATCAGCAGTTCGGCCACACCGGACAGCTCACGCTTGCACCACAACCGCAGGTCGGTGGCGACCTGGTCGTTGCGACTGCGCGCCGTGTGGAGCTTGGCGCCGGCCGCACCGGCGATCTCGGTCACCCGTCGTTCGACGGCGGTGTGGATGTCCTCGTCGCTCTCGACGAACACGAACGTGCCGTCGGCCAACTCGGCCGCCACCCGGTCGAGCGCGACCGAGACCGCGTCGGCCTCGTGGTCGGTGAGCAGCTCGGCACGCACGAGACCGCGGACGTGGGCACGCGAGCCGGCGATGTCGTCGGGCCAGAGTCGCTGGTCGAACGGCAGGCTCACGGTGTAGGCCATGAGGGCCTCGGCGGGTCCGCCCGCGAACCGGCCGTGCCAGAGCGTGTGCCCGGTGGCGTCGTCGGCGTTGCCGGTGTCATCCATCGGTAGCTCCGATCCCTGCGAGTTCGCGCAAGCGGTCTGCGAGGGCCGCGCCGTGACCCTCGGCGGCCACGCACAGCAGGGTGTCGTCGCCCGCGACCGTGCCCATCAGGGTGTCGAGCGCGCTCCGATCGAGCGCCGAGCCGACCACGTGGGCGCAGCCGGGCGGGGTGCGCAGGACCACGAGATCGCCCGAACGGGTCACCTCTGCCACCCACTCCCCCATCACCCGGCGGAGCTGTTCGAGCGGCGCCAGCCGATCGGGTTCGAACTCGGGCACCGCGTACACGGTGGCACCGCCCGGCACGCGCACCTTCACGGCACCGAGGTCGTCGAGGTCGCGCGACACCGTGGCCTGGGTGGCGGTGATGCCCTCCTCGCCGAGCAGCGCGACCAGCTGCGGTTGGTTCGTGACCTCATGCTGGGCGATCAATCGCATGATCGTCTGCTGGCGCTGCACCTTGGTGCTCATCCATCCACCCCCAGGAGGAACGCGAGCAGACCGCGTGCCGCGTGCAGGCGGTTGTGGCCCTGCTGGAACACCACGCTGCGGGGTCCGTCGATCACCTCGGTCGCCACCTCGACGTCGCGGTACGCCGGCAGGCAGTGCATGAACACCGCCGACGGGTCGGCCACCGCCATGAGGTCGGCATCGACGCAGAAGCCCTCGAACGCCGCCAGTCGTGCCTGCTTGTCCGTCTCCTGCCCCATCGACACCCAGGTATCGGTATGCACGGCGTGCGCGCCCGCCACGGCGTGGGCAGGTCGTCCGCTCTGCTCGACCGAGGCGGCACCCAGCAGGAGGAGCCGTTCCAGCTCGGCCTCGTCGGCGTCGTAGCCGGGCGGGCACGCGTAGCGCAGGTGCATCCCGAGCACGGCGGAGATCTCGCCGAGCGACCGCGCGACGTTGTTGTAATCGCCCACCCACGCCACGGTGCGGCCCTCGAGCGCTCCGAGTTCTTGGCGCATGGTGAGCGCATCGGCGAACGCCTGGAGGGGATGGGAACGGTCGGACAGCATGTTGACCACTGGCACGTCGACCACGGCAGCCATGCGCTCGAGGAACGCGTGGTCGAAGACCCGGGCGGCGATGAGGCCGTGGTAGCCGGCGAGGATCCGGGCCACGTCCTCCACCGACTCGCGGGTGTCGAGACCGATCTCCTCGCCGCGGGTGGTGATCGGGTGACCGCCGAGCTGCACCACGGCCATCTCC
>REDU01000109.1 GCA_007693335.1 Ilumatobacter sp.
TGTTGCAGATCTACGCCGGCACCGACGAGATCCAGATCACCCACATCGCCAAGGATCTCCTCCGGGCCTGACGGAGCCTGCCCGCAGCGGCGGTGGTCCCGGGCGTCATGCGTCAGTCGCCGACGGGGATCTCGACGCCCGCGGGGAAGGAGATGGTCTTGTCCTCGCAGAAGGCGTGGATGCCTTCGGGGCCGAGTTCGCGGCCGACACCGGAGTTCTTGAAGCCGCCGAAGGGGCCGTTGAAGTCCATGCCCTGGGTGGTGTTGACGGCGAAGGTGCCGGTGCGGACCCGTCGAGCGACGTCGAGGCCGGTGGCGAGGTCGGTGGTGTAGACGGCGCCGGCGAGGCCGTAGTCGCTGTCGTTGGCGATGCGCACGGCGTCGTCGAGGTCGTCGTAGGCGATGAGCGACAGGACCGGTCCGAAGATCTCCTCGCGGGCGATGGTCATGGTGTTGTCCACGTCGGCGAACAGGGTCGGGGTGACGAACCAGCCCGACCCGTCCGGGCGCTCGCCGCCGACGACGACGGTAGCGCCCTCGGCCTTGCCGTTGGCGATGTAGCCCTCGACGCGGTCACGCTGGCGCTCGGCGATGAGGGGGCCGACCTGATTGTCGGGGTCGGTCGGATCGCCGACGGTCTGCGCAGCGACGGCGGCGGCGAGCACCTCTTTGACCTCGTCGTAACGGCTGCGGGGGGCGAGCACGCGGGTGAGGGCCACACAGGCCTGCCCGTTGTTCATCAGACCGCCGCTGATGATCTGGGGGATCGCCTCTTCCAGGTCGGCGTCCTCGGCGATGATCGCGGCGGACTTGCCGCCGAGCTCGAGGGTGCAGCGCTTGAGCAGTTCACCGCAGATCGAACCGATCCGGCGACCCGCGAGGGTGGAGCCGGTGAAGCTGACTTTGTCGACGTCGGGGTGGCGCACCAGGTGCTCACCGGCCTCGCGGTCGGCGGGGACGATGTTCACCACGCCCGCGGGGACGCCGGCCTCGACCAGGATCTCGGCGAACACGTTGGCGTCGAGGGGGGTCTCCGGCGCCGGCTTGAGCACGATCGTGGAGCCCGACGCGATGGTGGGGCCGACCTTCAGCGCGGTGATGAACAGCGGCACGTTCCACGGGATGATCCCCGCGCAGACGCCGACGGGTTCACGGCGCACGATGATCGGCCCACCGAGGGCGCCGGGGCGCTGCTCCTCGAAGGGGAAGTCGCGTGTGTGGCGGGCGAAGGCCCCGTACACCATCGTCGCGGCCAAGACCTGTCCGAACATCGAGAAGTAGTAGGGGGCCCCGACCTCGGAAATGATGAGGTTCGTGAACTCGTCCTGGCGGGCGGTGATCAGCTCGGCGATCTTGTCGAGCAGATCTGCCCTCTGGGTCGGCGTCCACGTCGACCATTCCCCTGCGAGGGCCTCTTTCGCCGCAGCGACGGCCCGGTCCATGTCCGTGGGCGTCGCCACCGGAACCGAACCGATGATCTCTCGGGTGGCCGGAGAGACCACCTCCAGCGTGTCGGAGCCGGCCGGCTCCACCCACTCGCCACCGATGAAGAACTTGTCGTAGGTGTGCATCTGACCCTCCTGGTCTGGCCGGAACAATCCGTGAACGGCGATCGTCTCAGCGTGACTATAGGCGGACGTGCTCGCGGTCCGTATCCGTCGACCGACCCACGACCCGTTCGCCCCGGTACCCTCGGACGCCTCCAGAAGCAAAGGATCAGGACATGGCACCGCAGGGCAAGCTCACACCTCTCCAAGAGACCGAGGCGCGTCGTCTCGCCGCGGAGGAAGCCCGGGCCAACAAGGTGCCCAAGGTGTACTCCGAGGAGGAGAAGGCGCTCCGCAAGGAGCGCGTCGCGAAGGCCAAGGACGCGCTGAGTCGTTCGGTGGGGCTCAAGGGCGCTCACGTGCCGCCCGCTCGCGCTGCTCTCAAGAAGTACCTCCAGCAGCTGAACCAGCCGAACCAACCCGACGACGCGCAGTTCGAGATGCTGGTCGAGGCACCGTTCAAGGCCCCGCCGAAGAAACGGACGAACGACCGCCGGTTCTGAGCGCTCGGGCGGGCCGACCATCCCGCACTCGAGTGGGCGGCACCGGGCACGATGTGTCCGATGTTCGTCCGTCATCGCCGAGCTCTCGCGTTGGTCGCGGTTCCGCTGGCGTCGTTGGCTGCTGCGTGTTCCGACGGCTCATCGGTGGCAGTGGACGATTCCACGATCAGCTCGACGTCGACGACCAACTCCACCTCGACCTCGACCACCGCACTGCCGACCACCACCACATCGACAACGACGACGTCGAGCACGACCACATCGACCACGTCGACCACCACGACCACCACCACGACGACCACCACGGAGCCGCCGCTCGCGTTCGGTGAGCTCGACGACGCCGGTCTGCTCGAGTGGCCGCCGTTCCCCCTGACCGGGCCGCTCGACGGTGTCGCAGCGCTGACCGGGCTGCCGGCGGATGACGATGTGACGGCGCGGGCGGTGCTGGCCGTCAAGGTGGACAATGCCGGACCGGCGCGCCCCCAGTGGGCGCTGGCCGACGCCGACGTGATCTTCGAGATCAACGTGGAAGGTGTCACCCGGTTCATCGCGATGTACCACTCGAACGTCCCTGCGGAGGTGGGCCCGGTGCGTTCGGGACGCGCCAGTGACCTCGCGGTCCTGGCGGCGGCCAACCGACCACTGCTGGCGTGGTCGGGTGGTAACCCCGGGGTGACCGCAGAGGTTCGCCATGCGGCGGGGTCGGGAGTGCTCGAGAATCTGTCGGCGCTCGACCATGGCGGGTGCTACCGCCGTGAGGGGTCGCGTCGCTCGCCGAACAATCTGATCGCGTCGACGGGCTGTCTCTACCAGCGTGCCGCCGGTGGACCGGCTCGCCTGTTGTGGACCTTCGATCCCGAGTGGCAGCCACCTCCCGGCCTGGCGTACGGCCCCGACTCGATGTTCGACGTGGCGATGGACGGAGTTCGCGTCACCTGGCGATGGGACCCTGGTCTCGGCCGCTATCTGCGGAGCCAGTCAGGGTCACCGCACGTGACGGTCGGTGGGGGACAGGTGTCGGCCGCCAACGTCGTCCGGTTGCACGTGCCGCACGCTCCGTCGCGGATCGATGCCAGGTCACCGGAGGCGTTCACCGTCGGCTCTGGGCCGATGACCCTGCATCGTGACGGGATCGCCACGCTCGGGACCTGGCAGCGCAACGGGCCCTACGAACCGTTCAGCTTCCTGGCCGGAGACGGGTCCGAGATGTCCCTCCGCCCGGGCACGACGTTCGTGCACGTCGCCCGGCAGTGATCGAGCCGCTCCGAGCTACCTTGCACTGAGTGCAGACGTCTGCCATGATCGGGGCATGTCGGTCGATCCGGCCGAGCTTCTTCGGCAACGGGGGTACAAGGTCACCGCCCAGCGTCTGGCTGTCCTGCGGGCGGCCGCCGAGCGTCCCCACCTCACGGCAGAGGACGTGGTCGGGGCCGTGAGGTCCGACATCGGTGCGATCTCGCGACGTGCGGTGTACGACGCCGTGAGCATGCTCACCGACATGGGTCTGCTCCGGCGGATCCAACCGGCGGGGTCAGCAGCCCGGTACGAGACCCGCGTGGCCGACGACCACCATCACCTGGCCTGCCGCTCGTGTGGTGATCTGGTCGACGTCGAGTGCACGATCGCCGACTCGATGTGCACCGAAGCCGGTCGTGCCGCAGGGTACGAGGTCGACGAGGTCGAGATCATCTTCTGGGGCCGTTGTCCCACCTGTCGTCAAGGGGCAGACGACACGTGAGCACCCACCGATCGACATCAGCCACCGTCAGCACACCAACCATCAGCACACCAACCATCAGCACACCAACCATCAGCATTCGAGGAGCGTCATGAGCAACGAAGATCAGGGCACGGTCACCACCAGCGACGAGCCGACCGCCGGGGTGTGTCCGGTGATGAGCAGCGCGCACCAGGCCGTCGGCATCACGGCGAACCAGCACTGGTGGCCCGACAGCTTGAACCTGCGGATCCTCCGCCAGAACCACCCGCAGGCCGACCCGATGGGTGGTGACTTCGACTACGCCGCCGAGTTCAACAGCCTCGACTTCGATGCACTCGCCAGCGATGTCGACGCGTTGATGACCGACTCCCAGGACTGGTGGCCCGCTGACTACGGCCACTACGGCGGTTTCTTCATCCGGATGAGCTGGCATGCCGCGGGCACGTACCGCATCGCCGACGGGCGCGGTGGCGCCGGTACCGGCGCACAGCGCTTCGCGCCACTCAACAGCTGGCCCGACAACGTCAGCCTCGACAAGGCCCGCCGGCTGCTGTGGCCGATCAAGCAGAAGTACGGACGCAAGATCTCGTGGGCCGATCTGCTGGTCTTCGCCGGGAACCGTGCCCTCGAGACGATGGGCTTCACGACGTTCGGTTTCGCTGGCGGTCGCGCCGACGTCTGGGCCGCTGAAGAAGACGTCTACTGGGGCCCCGAGCGGGTGTGGCTCGACGATGAGCGCTACAGCGGCGACCGCGAACTCGCCAATCCACTCGGTGCGGTGCAGATGGGTCTGATCTACGTCAATCCGGAGGGTCCCAACGGGAACCCCGACCCGATGGCGTCGGCACGCGACATCCGCGAGACGTTCGCTCGTATGGCGATGAACGACGAGGAGACCGTCGCGCTCGTCGCCGGTGGCCACACGTTCGGCAAGGCGCACGGCGCCGCTGATCCCGATGAACACGTCGGCCCCGAGCCCGAGGGTGCGCCGCTCGCGCAGCAGGGATTCGGGTGGGAGAGCTCGTTCGGCTCCGGCAAGGGCGACGACACCATCTCCAGCGGACTCGAGGGCGCCTGGACGGCGAACCCGATCCAGTGGGACAACGGCTATTTCGAGCTGCTCTTCAAGTACGAGTGGGAACTCACCAAGAGCCCCGCTGGCGCCCAGCAGTGGGCACCGAAGGACATCGACGAGGCCGACATGCCGCCCAAGGCGCACGACCCGTCGACGAAGGTGCTGCCGATGATGTCGACCGCCGACATGGCCCTCAAGGTCGACCCCGTCTACAAGGAGATCTCGCAGCGCTTCTACGAGAACCCCGACCACTTCGCCGACGTGTTCGCACGCGCGTGGTACAAGCTGCTCCACCGCGACATGGGCCCCATCCAGCGGTACCTCGGCCCGTGGGTACCCGACGAGGAGCTCATCTGGCAGGATCCCGTGCCGGCCGTCGATCACGAGCTGATCGACGACGCCGACGTGGCCGCACTCAAGGCGAAGGTGCTCGAGTCGGGCCTGTCGGTCGCCCAGCTGGTGTCCACCGCGTGGGCGTCGGCATCGACCTACCGCGACACCGACAAGCGCGGTGGGGCGAACGGTGCCCGAATCCGTCTCTCGCCGCAGGCCGAGTGGGACGTCAACGTGACCTCCGGTGTCGCGCAGGTGCTGTCGCAGCTCGAAGGTATCCAGCAGGACTTCAACGCGTCGCAGTCGGGGGGCAAGAAGGTGTCCATGGCCGACCTGATCGTGCTGGCCGGATGCGCCGGCGTCGAGCAGGCGGCCGGTGCGGCCGGACACCAGGTGCAGGTGCCCTTCCGGCCCGGACGAACCGACGCCAGCCAGGAGCAGACCGACACCGAATCGTTCGCCGTCCTCGAACCCAGGGCCGACGGTTTCCGCAACTATCTCCAGAAGGGCCACGATCTCGCGGCTGAGCACCTGCTGGTGGACAAGGCATTCATGCTGAAGCTGTCAGCACCGGAGATGACGGCGCTGGTCGGGGGCATGCGCGTCCTCGACGCCAACGCCGGTGACTCCCACCACGGTGTGTTCACCGACCGACCCGGCGTCCTCACCAACGACTTCTTCGTGAACCTGCTCGACATGGGCACGTCGTGGGCGGCCACCTCCGACTCGGACGACCTGTTCGAGGGCTCCGACCGCTCGACCGGACAGACCCGCTGGACCGGCACTCGTGTCGACCTCATCTTCGGCAAGGACTCCGAGCTCCGCGCCCTCGCCGAGGTCTACGCCTGCGACGACGCCCAGGAGAAGTTCGTCCACGACTTCGTGGCCGCGTGGGACAAGGTGATGAACCTCGACCGCTTCGACACGGCCTGAGTTCACCGACGTCGTTCGTGTCCGGATCCGGGGCTCTGACCCCCGGATCCGGATCTGAACGAGCACCCTGCGTAGGGTCGCACGGGTGACGGTAGAGCCGCGGCGAACGAATCCTCCGGGAATCGACCCCGACCCGTACGACCCGTATCCCCGACGCCTGCTCCTCACGATCCTGTCCGCAGTGATCGTGTTCTCGTCGTCGATGACGATCGTGTCGGCCTCGTTGCCCACGATGGCGGTCTCGCTCGACTCGACCGAGTCGTTCCTCGCGTGGTCGGTCACCGGGATGTTCCTGATGATGGCCGTCGGCACGCCCGTGCTCGGCCGCCTGGGCGACGTGCTCGGACATCGGAGCGTGTTCCTGGCCGGTGCGGTCACGCTCAGCCTCGGCACGGTGCTGTGCGGTCTGGCTCCCACGGCCACCGCGTTCGTGGCCGCCCGGATGGTGGTGGGTCTCGGCATTGCCGCCACGATTCCCACCGCGATGGCGCTGCTCATGGCGGCGTACGGGGTGGCGCGCCGCTCCGAGGCGATGGGCTGGTTCCAGATGGCGATGACCGGTGCGCCGGTGTTGGGTCTCGTGATCGGCGGCCCGTTGATCGAGGCCTTCGGCTGGAGGTCGGTGTTCGCGGTGCTGGCGCCGATCTCCTTCGGTGGTGTCATCGCCGCCTGGCGGGTCATCCGACCGTCGGAGCGGAACCGGTCGGTCTCGATCGACTGGTGGGGCGCCGTATCGCTGGCGCTCGCCACGCTCGGTCTCCTGCTGTTCCTCGAGCGCGGCGGATCGACGGGGTTCGCCGATCCGCTGGCGCTGCTGCTCGCGGCCGGTGCCGTTGTCGCGCTCAGTGCCTTCGTGGCGATCGAGCGTCGCGTCCCGTCACCCATGCTGCGGCTCGACTACCTGCGTCGTGCGAACTTCACCGGACCGCTGATCGCGCAGCCACTCGCCCAGTTCGCCTACATGGGTGGGTTCCTCATCTCGCCGTTGCTGCTCGACGAGCTGTTCGGGTACTCGGTGGCGGGTATCGCCCTCGTGCTGCTCTTCAGGCCCGGTTCGTTCAGTGTGTCGTCGCCGGTGGGCGGGCGGCTCGCCACCGTCGTGGGCGAGCGACCGATGATGCTCACCGGCACCGTGCTCATGGCTCTGTCGATGCTCGCGTGGGTGCTCGCCGCCCTCTGGGTCAACCTCGCGATGGTGCTGGTCGGGCTCGTGCTCTCCGGCCTGGCCATGGGCCTCGCGTCGCCGTCGTACGCCACCGTGATCGCCGGGTCGGTCGACCCGTCCGATCTCGGTATCGCGAACGGCATGAACTCGACGATGACGAACATCGGCATGCTCACCGGGATCGCGGCCATGTTCACCGTGCTGGGAGACGGACGGGATCCGGCCGACTTCGCGACCGTGTTCGCGTTCGGTGGCGTGGTCGCGGCGCTCGGCATCGTCGGCGCCCTCATGGTCAACTCGACACCGCGAGCCACCGGGTCCGCGCCGGCGGGCTGAACGCGAGGCTTGGTACGGTCGACGTCGTGGCCGTACCGCCCCTCGACGCCCGTGACGACCGTGACGACGATGCCCCGGCTCCCGGAGCTCCCGACGTGGCCGCCGCCACCGACCGGGGAGCACGTGGCATCGGTCGCGCGATCCAGGGGGTCACCTGGGTGCTGCTCTACCTCGCCGTGGTGATCACCCCGCTCGTGGTCGCGCTCACGGCGGACCCACCGCCCGGTCGGAGCTTCTGGCTGGAGTTCAGTGTGGGGCTCGGCTTCGTGGGGCTGTCGCTCATGGGGCTGCAGTTCGCCGTGGTGAGCCGGTTCAGCTCGGTGAACGCCCCGTTCGGTCTCGATGCGGTGCTGCAGTACCACAAGGCGATCTCGTTCACGGCGTTCGCATTCGTGCTCGCCCACCCCGCCATCATCATGATCCGTGACACGGCGCAGTTGGAGCTGCTGAACCCGATCACGGCCCCGTGGAGAGCTCGCTTCGGGTTGATCTCGATCGTGGCGCTGATCGCTCTCATCGCGACCTCCCTGTGGCGGACCCGCTTCCGACTCTCGTACGAGGCGTGGCGAGTGCTGCACGGGGTCATGGCGGTGGTGATCGTGGTGACCGCGCTCCTCCACATCCAGCAGGTCGGGTACTACGTGTCGGGGCCGTGGAAGCAGACGCTCTGGATCGTGAGTTCGGTGGTGCTCGTGGCGCTCCTCGTCAACATCCGCTTGATCACGCCCATCCGGCTGCTGCGACGCCCGTGGACCGTCCACTCGGTGCGCGCCGACGGGAGCGACACGTACGTGCTCACCCTGCGTCCCGACGGCCACGACGGTCTTCGCTTCCTGCCGGGTCAGTTCGCATGGCTCCGGATCGACCGCAACCCGTTCTCGATCCACGAGAACCCGTTCTCGATGTCGTCATCGGCCGATCGAGGCGACCACGTCGAGTTCACCATCGGTGTGGCCGGCGACTTCACCGCCGGGCTCGCCGCGGTTGAGCCCGGCACTCGGGCGTATCTCGACGGTCCGTACGGCGTGTTCACCTACGAGCGGAACGAAGGACCCGACTTCGTGATGATCGCAGGCGGTGTGGGTATCGCCCCGGTGCTCAGCATGCTGCGCACGCTCGCCGACCGGGGCGACCGGCGTCCGTGCCTGCTCCTGTACGGGGCGCCGTCGTGGGATGCGGTCTCGCACCGGGACGAACTCGAACGTCTGGGGGGTCTGCTCGATCTGCGCGTGGTGTACGTGCTCGAGGAGGCGCCCGATGGGTGGGAGGGCGAGCAGGGGATGATCGACGCGGGGGTGCTCGACCGGCACCTCCCGCGTGCCCACGGCCGTTCACGCTTCTTCATCTGCGGTCCACCGCCCATGATCGCCGCCGTCGAGGCGCTGTTGGAAGATGGCGGTGTTCCTCGTGAGCACGTCGATCACGAACGGTTCGACATCCTGTGAGGCGTCACGCCCATCCCCGAGCCGAGCACGAGACGAGCTGATCCGATGCGCCATCTCTACACCCAGCGACTCGCATATTTCGTGACGATCGTGAGCCTCACCGCTGCCGTGGTGTTCGCGCTCCTGGCGTCCAACGGTTGAGCACACGCACGGTGGACCAGAGCCCTGTCAGGACACATTCGCCCGGTCTGTGACGTACTACCGACCCGGCGGTACGTGGCAGCCGTGGTCGGCCCGGCTCTGCGTGCCGAAATCCGCACGCCACGTGCCGATTCGGGTGCGCAAACGCATCGGGGTGCGTTTGATCGTTGTCTGTCACGGCACTAGTCGTCCACGGGGACGTTCGCCACGTCGTCGATCGAGTCGTCCACGGTGAACACCGGCTGGTCGTGGTCGTCCCACGCCTCGGGGTTCAGTGTGGAGACGAGCACCGAGCCGCCCCGTGCCGGGATGGAGGCGAAGTGGCTGCGGTCGGCCTCCGCCGGAGGTGGGCGACGGGTGAGACGCCACGTCGCGTAGAGCGCCACCAGAGCGTGCACGATCGCGAGGAACCAGAAGAATCCCTCTGGTCCCACGGCACCCATCGCCAACGAGGCGGCGAACGGGCCCGTGATGGCGCCGACCCCCATGGCGAGCACCAGACGGCCACCGGCGCCCACCATCTGTTCGGCGTCGATCCAGTCGTTGGTGTGGGCGTTCAACAGGGCGTACAGCGGCAGTGAGAAGCCGCCGACAGCGCCGACGACCACCAGCAGTAGCGTGCCCTCGGGTCCGGTGACCCCGTACAGCGCGGCGAGCGCCGCGAGGCCAGCGGTGGCCGCGATCACCCGGCGTCGGTCGGTGTGGTCCGAGAGGATGCCGATCGGCCACTGCAGCGTCGCCCCGGCCAGGATCGCCACCATCATGAACGCCGAGGTCTTCGGGAGGCTGAGGCCGACGAGCTGTGCGTAGATCACGCCCATGCCGAACAGCGCCCCCGAAGCCGCCCCGGCCAGCACCACCCCGGCCACGCCGAGCGGCGCCGCGCGGAACACCTCCCCGAGCGTGACACGAGCCGGCCGGAGTAGCCGTGGCGCCGCCCGGACCGAGAGCGCCGCAGGGACCAGTGCCAGCGACACCAGCACCGAGGTGAGCACGAAGAGCTCGAACCCGGCTGGAGGTGAGACGTTGAGCAGTAGCTGCCCGACGCCCATCCCGCCCGACACCACGACCATGTAGAGCGACAGCAGCGAACCTCGGGTCTCGTTGGTCGCGATGTCGTTCAGCCAACTCTCGGCCACCACGAACAAGCCCGCCATGCAGAACCCGGATGCGATCCGGAACAGCACCCAGCCGATCGGCTCGAGTACCAGCGCGTGCAGGAGCACGGCGCTCGATGCGATGGAGGCGAACGCGGCGAACACGCGGATGTGCCCGACGGTGGCGACGAGGTGCACAGCACGGGTCGAACCCAATAGGAAGCCGAAGTAGTACGCCGACATGATCACGCCGGTCGTGGCGGTACCGAACCCCTCGAGCGATGCCCGCAGGCCGAGCAGGCTGCCCTGCAGCCCCGTGCCGGTCATCAACAGCGCGATGCCCGCCAGCAGGGCCCAGGCCGCACCGGTGGCGTGCCCGAGGGCCGTGAGTCGGGAGGGCGGTGAACTCTCCGTCGTGGATGCCGTCGGGATCAGCGACCGCTCCACTCGGGGGCGCGTTTCTCGGCGAAGGCCCGGGGGCCCTCCTTGGCGTCGTCGGAGGTGAACACGCTCATCTGGAGCGGCTGCTGCAGCGCCCAGAACTCCTCCTCGGTGGCGCCCTGGGTGGCCTTGACGAGTTGCTTGGACGCCGCCACGGCCAGCGGCGCGTTGCGGGCCACGCGCTCGGCCAGCTCCATGGCGGTGTCGACCGCTGTACCGGGCTCGACCAGGCGGGAGATGAGCCCGAACTGGGCGGCATCGTCGGCGGTGATCGGGTCGCCGGTGATGGCCATCTCCATCGCCTTGCCGTACCCGACCCGGCTCGGGAGTCGGAGCAGGCCGCCTCCGGCGGCGAACAGCCCGACGTTGACCTCGGGGATACCGAGACGGGCGCCCTTGGCGGCCACGAGCAGGTCACAGGTGAGCGCCAGCTCCAATCCGCCGGCAAGGGCGAAACCCTCGATGGCGCCGATCAGCGGCTTCTCGGCGCCACGCTGGATGAACGTCATCATCGGACCGATGTCCTCGCCGCGCGAGAACGCCTTGAGGTCCATCCCCGAGCAGAATCCGCGCCCGTTGCCGGTGAGCACACCTGCGGTCAGGCCCGAGTCGTCGTTCAGTCGTTCGATGGCGGCCCACAGACCGGCTGACAGTTCGCCGTTGATGGCGTTCATGGCATCGGGTCGGTTGAGGGTGATCAGCAGCACGCGACCGCGCTGCTCGGTCAGGACGGCATCGCTGTCGGCGGCGGTGGTCTGGGCATCGGTCATGGACACGAACGTACCGATCGTCGTTCGACGGCACCGAACCGACCTGGTCGGAGGGTCGTGACTCGTCACCTCGCCTGCGTTCAGCCCACGCTGCGCAACGAGGTGGCCTCACAGACCTTGCCGACCGCGATGAGGTAGGCCGCCTCGCGCAGGGTCAGCCCCTCGCGCTCGGCGACGTCCCTCACGCGCCAGTAGCCCGCCACCATGCCCCGGTCGAGACGATCGAGCACGTCGCCCTCGTGCCAGTGCATCTGCTGGAGGTTCTGGACCCACTCGAAGTAGCTCGTGAGCACACCGCCGGCGTTGGCGAGGATGTCGGGGATGACGGTGATGTCGCGCTCGGCCAGCTGGCGGTCGGCCCACGGGGTGACCGGGTGGTTCGCTCCTTCGACGATGAGCGAGCACTTCACATCGGCCACGTTGTCGGCGTGGACCACCCCGCCGATGGCCGCCGGCACCAGGACGTGTACGGGTGCTTCGAGCACGAAGCCGGCGTCGCGCAGCTCGACCCGGTCGGCGTCCTCCTCGAACCCGTCGATCGAGCCGTGCTCGCCGTGGTGCCGTACCAACGCGTCGATGTCGAGTCCGTCCTCGCACCAGAGCGTGCCGTGCTGATCGCCCACGGCGGTCACGCGGTACCCCCGCTCGTGGGCGAGCCGGGCCGCCCACGACCCGACGTTCCCGAATCCCTGGATCGCGATGGTCACGTCGTGGGGCTCGACCTCGTCGGCACGGATGGCTTCCTCCATGACCACCACACAGCCGCGGCCGGTCGCCGATTCGCGCCCGAGGGAGCCCCCGAGGGGAACGGGCTTGCCCGTGACGACGCCGGGCGTCCACCCCTCGAGGTTGGCGTACTCGTCGGCCAACCAGGCCATGGTCTGGGCGTCGGTGTTCATGTCGGGAGCCGGGATGTCGCGGTGGTCGCCGATGATCGAGCTGATGGCCCGCGTGTAGGCGCGGGTGAGACGCTCCTTCTCGATGTCGCTGAGCGACGACGCGTCCACCTGCACGCCCCCCTTCGCGCCGCCGAACGGCACCTCGATCACCGCCGTCTTCCAGGTCATCAGCGAGGCCAGTGCACGCACCTCGTCGATGTCGGCCTCGGGGTGGAACCGGATCCCGCCCTTGTAGGGACCGCGCGCCGAGTTGTGCTGCACCCGGTACCCGGCGTACGTGGCGACCTCGCCGCTGTCACGACGGACGGGTACCTCGACGCGGAGCTCGGAGGCTGCCATCCGGATCCTCTGGCGGACCGACTCGTGGATACCGGCGTGCTCGGCCGCCCGCTCCACGTAGTGGTTGACGGATTCGAACGGCGTCATCTGCTCGCGGAGAGTGATGTCGGGTGCGTGTTCGCTCATGCCCCGAGGATGTCACGGTTTCAGTCGTCGTCGTGGTCGTCGGCGGGCAGTGGGAGCGGCTCGGTGACCGTCATCGCGATGCCCACCAGGTTCGCCACGATGCGTTTCAAGTAGCGGTGCAGCACGGCCCGGGGGACGGCCACACGACCCGGTTCGTCGGAGTGCACCAGCTCGAGCACGTGCGCGGCGTGCACGGCCTGGAGCGCATCGCCGCGTCGCGTCACCTCGGCCACCCGCGCCTCGTCGGGCTCGGACAACACCGCAGCGACGTCGTCGTAGAGATCGATGATCGATCGGCGAGCTGCCTCGAGTTCGGCCCGATCGGGCGCATCGGCCAGCGACACACCCTCGAGGGCGAGATCGAGGATGTTCTTGGCCTGATCCCCCAGCCGCTCGACCTTCTTGACGAGCAGGGTGTACCCGAGCACCTGCGCGATGTCGGCAGCACCGTGCACGCTCACGTGCACGATCAGTTCACGGCGGATCTGGTACTCGGCACGGTTGATCCGATCGTCGGTGGCCACCACGTCGGCGGCTGCGATGTCGACGTCGCCACCGTCGAGCACGGCGCCGGTTGCGACGTCGAAGGAGTGCCGCGCCTCGCCGAGCATCGCGACGATGTCCGACGTGATGTGGGTCATCCCCGAGTCGCCTCGACGGAAGAAGGACAGGACCATGGTTCAGCTCCTCGGCTCCGGACCCGTCACCGTAGCGAGGGATCGGTGGTGGTCGGATCGGTGGTGGTCGGATCGGTGGTGGCCGGGGTGTGCGTTCATCGGAGGAGCACGATCCCCACGACCGGGATGACGATGAACACGCCGAGCACGTAACCGATGGCCAACGTGCGCTTGCTGGCGGCGACCCCGGCCAGGAATTCGGCGGCGTGGATCGGGAGCTCCCTGACCACCCGGATCGGATAGATCAGTGCGATCGCCGTCGCGTTGAAGATCGTATGGACCAGCGCGATGGTGAGCGCCTCCGGCCGGCTGGCCGCCAGTGCGGCGAGCAGCGCCGTGATCGTGGTGCCCACGTTGGCCCCGAGGGTGACCGGGTAGGCATTGCGCAGCGACAGCACCCCCGACGCGGCCAGCGGGACCAGGATCGCCGTGGTGATGCTCGACGATTGCACCGACATCGTCACGATCATCCCGAGGGTCATCGCCACCAGACCTCCGCCACGACCGAGCATCGCGTTGAGTGACCGCTCGACGCGATGAGCCACGAGTCGGCGCATGTTCTTCGTGATGAAGGTCAGCGACGTCAAGATGATCGCGAGCCCGAAGGTGATGAGTAGCGGCCCGAGCGCGGTCGTGCCGAGTCCGATGGCATCGCCGAGATCGCGGAGACGATCGACCGGCCATGACACGAGGGCCTTCACCGGGCTCTCCCACTCCGCACCCGATGACCCGACCAGGAGGTCACTCACCCATGTGGCCGCGTTCGAGAGCGCTCCGGTGAGCAGCTCGACGGGGAGCAGGATCGCGACCGCGAGCAGGTTGAAGAAGTCGTGCATGGTGGCCGCCGCGAAGGCCCGGGTGAACTCACCGGTCTGACGTACGTGCCCGAGCGCAACCAGGGTGTTGGTGACGGTGGTGCCGATGTTGGCTCCCATGATCATCGGGACGGCGGCGTCGAGGCTCACCGCGCCGGATGCCACGAGCCCCACGATGATCGAGGTGCTGGCCGACGACGACTGCACCAGCACGGTGGCGAGGATTCCCACGAACAACCCGGCCAACGGGTTGGACACCGACGAGAACAGACGCTCCTGCGTGTCGGCGCCCAAGATCTTGATACCGGTCTCGAGCGACGACACGCCCACCAGGAAGATGTAGATGAGGGTGACCACGAGCGCCGCCCGGCGTCGGGGAGTGAGCCAGCTGTCCCTCCGCGCCTCGAGGGTCGGGGTCGGTATCTCGTGCGACGACGTGAGCGGATCGGTCACCGCCCCGGTGTCTAGCAGTTCACGCTGTGTTGGCCGTGTGTTCGGTCATCGTTCACCGAAGCAGATGCCGAGGTCGCGTGCTGTCAGCATCGTGTCGCAGTCGAGCGGGACGAGCTTCTGGCGGTGCGTGGCGTCGGCGAGCGGCACGTACTGCACGGTGGGCGGCGCCAGGGCCACCATCACGCCGTCGTGACCCGTCTCGAGCGCTCGCACTGCGGCCGCACCGAAGCGCAACCCGAGGATGCGGTCGAACGAGGTGGGCGATCCGCCCCGCAGCAGGTGTCCGAGCACCACGGTGCGGGTCTCCTTGCCGGTGAGCTCGCCCAGGCGGGCAGCCACCTTCTCTCCGACGCCGCCGAGCCGCTCGGCCTGGCCGACGCTCTGACCGATGATCGATCGCTCCCCGTCGATCGGCACCGCCCCCTCGGCCACCACCACGATGGAGAACTTCGAGTCGCTCCGATCGCGCTCGGCGATCATCTCGGCCACTGGCTCGAGGGCGTAGGGCACCTCGGGGATCAGGATCGCATGGGCCCCCGACGACATCCCGGCGTTGAGCGCGATCCAGCCCGCGTAACGGCCCATGACCTCGACCACCATGACGCGCCCGTGCGAGGTGGCCGTGGAGAACAATCGATCGACGCAGTCGGACGCGAAGTCGACCGCGGTGTCGAAACCGAACGTCGACGTGGTGTGCTCGAGGTCGTTGTCGATCGTCTTCGGCACCCCGATCACCCGGAGGTGCCGGCCACCCCGGGCGGCGCGCTCGAGGGAGACCTGGTGCAGGTGGTGAGCGATACCGAGTGACCCGTCGCCTCCGATCGAGACGAGGGCGTCGATGCCGTGGTCGTCGAAGCGGTCGAGGAGCTCCTCGGATCGGTCGATCTCGTCCCATGTCCCGTCGGCACGCTGCACCGGGTACGCGGTGGGATTGCCCCGGTTGGTGGTGCCGATGATCGTGCCGCCCTGGTGCACGATGCCGCGCACTGCTTCTCGACTCAGATCGATCACCCCGCCGTCGGGGTACTCGTCGGGGGCCAACAGCCCGTAGAAGCCGTCTCGGATGCCGACCACGTCCCAGTCGCGATTACGGGCCGCCAGGGTGACCGCCCGGATCACGGCGTTCAGCCCGGGTGCATCACCTCCGCCCGTGCTGACGGCGATGCGCGAGATGCTGGGTGCGGGGGAGCGGGGGGTCTGGTCCACCCCGTCAGCTTGGCCGATCGCCCGGCGTTCGTCGAACGGTCGTTGAACCCCCTCTGGACGGCCGAACCCGGACGGGCCGGTGCGGTTCGATCAGACCTGTTCGGTCAAGCGCTCGAGCAGCTCGTCGTACCCGTCGACGGCGGGGAAGCGGGGGAACTCGTCGCGCACGTTCGCAGGGGCGCGGAACAAGAACGCGACATCGGCCGCGTCGAGCATCGAGATGTCGTTGTACGAGTCGCCGGCGGCCAGTACCCGGTACCGCAGGGACCGGAAGGCATCGACGGCGTGACGTTTCTGATCGGGCATCCGCAGCCGGTAGTCGACGATGCGGTCGTGATCGACCACGAGGTGGTGGCACAGGATCGTGGGCCATCGGAGTTGGCGCATCAGCGGCGCGGCGAACTGCTCGAAGGTGTCGGACAGGATGATCACCTGGGTGCGTTCGCGCAGTGCGTCGAGGAACTCGATCGCCCCCGCGAGTGGGGCGAGCCCCGCGATCACCTCGCCGATGAAGGACATGGTCAGCCCGTGTCGATCGAGCAGGTCGAGGCGGCCGCGCATCAGCACGTCGTAGTCGGGTTCGTCACGGGTGGTCCGGCGGAGGCCGTCGATGCCCGTGCGTTCGGCCACGGCCACCCAGATCTCGGGCACGAGCACCCCTTCGAGGTCGAGGGTGACCACCGTCTGGCGCGACCCGTCGTGCCCTGCTGCGTCCATCGGCCCGAGTCTCACCGACCGGACGAGTCGGGCGCCAACTCGTCGAGCGGGCGGTAGCCGGGCGACCAGATGCGTTCGTCGAGACGACGCTCCAGCTCACCCGACATCGCCGCAGCCGCCCCGCGCGGCCGTTCGCTCATGATGCGTCGCGTCGAGTCGACGTGCCGACCGGCTCCGAGCTGCGTACATAGCCGAGCACCGGTGTGGAGCGCACCCGGGCCACGGCGCCCTGGGGTGCGGCGGTGCGCTCGTTGGCGAGCCACGCCGTGACCGACCGCCGCCGACCGTCGTCGACGGCGAGGAACACCGAGAAGCGGTCGCGCTGGGCCAGGGTGTGCAACACCGGAACCGATGGGATCACGTCGACCGGGCGTCGGGCCCGCACGATCGCCCCGATGCGTTCGTTGGTCCAGACGGTGTCGACGAGGCCGGCGGCGATCGCCCAGATGGCCCAGACGATCGGGACCCACATCGCGACCGCGAGCAGCTCGGCCACCCGCTCGATGATCCCTGCCTGGTCGGGGAAGTTCTCGATGATGCCCTGCAGGCCCTCGCCGTCGGACACGCGTCGCAGGAAGCGCTGCATCCAGCGGGCGACCACGGCCACCACGGTGCCGAGCACTGCCATCACGATCGGGTTCCGCCCATAGCCGGGACGGAACGGGTAACGAACCCGCACGACGTGGGGGGTGCCGCCGGCGTCGCTCCACGCGGTGCGATGGTCTTCGCGCACGACCGGGAGTTGCTGGGCCACGCCCGGAGCCAGGCCCATCACGATGCTGAACGCCAGGGCGAGCTGCTGCTCGGCCGACGTCACCACGCTGGCATGCTCGGGTACGCGATCGGCCAGACGGAGGCGGTATCCGAGCCACTGTCCAGCGCGCTGCTGGCCCAACTCGGTGGGGGTCTCGCACGTCGACGCCCAACGTCGCACGGTCGCGACTGCCACGGCCACCACCACGATCGTGCCGGCCCACCAGACTCCACGCGCCATCAGCGACTCGCTCACCGCACGTTCGGCGTCGCCGGGTGTGACCGCGCTGTAGGCCAGCGCCGCAGCGATCACCACCGCCACCACTGACGGGAGCAACGCTCCCGGGGTGTAACGCTGAGTGGTCAGCCGACGCTCGCGGGCGGCGCGTACGACGTCGCGCCGGAATCGTCGCCACCAGCGGGCATCGAGTCTGGACGCCGTGGCGAGCAGGGTGCCGGCCGTGGTGACCCCGTCGAACGAACGAGCCGTGAGGTGGTTGAGGACCTGCTGTTCGAAGCCTCGCAGCACGTCACCGTGGCGACCACGGCCGCGGGTGAACACGACCAACTCGCCCTCGTCGGTGGCGGCCAGGCGGATCCACCCACGGCGGGCGAGGTCGAGCGCGGTCGCCGGCACGGCCGAGGTCGGCACCTCGTAGTCGTTCGTGAGCAGCCCGACCACGGCGGGCTGCTCGAGCCAGCCAGCGTCGTCGGCTGCAGGGCGTCGGTCGCCGATCTCGATGGGGCGCGGCGGCGAGGTGCGTCGGGCGGTGTCGCGGTGCACGAGCCAGGTCACCAGTGCTCCGATCGCCGCGAAGGTGGCGGCGGTACCCGACGGCGCCGCCGTGATCGCGAGGAGCTGAACGGTGTCGATCAGGGTCATCGGTGCCGGCTCTCGTCGTCGCGCCCGTCGTCGGTGGAGTCGTCCTGATCCGGCTCGACCCGCATCCACACCGTGCGCTGGGGGAACGGGATCTCGACGCCGGCGCGATCGAGCGCCTGCTTGATCGCGAGACGTAACGCCCGCTGCAGCGCCCACTGCCGACCCGGCACGACCTTCACCTTGAGTCGCAAGGTGACCGAATCAGTCCCCAGTTGCTCGACGCCGAGCACCTCGGGTGACTCGATCACGTCGGCCGCGAACTCCTCGGTACGACACACCTCGTCGGCCGTGCGGTGCAAGAGCATCTGGACGGCCTCGAGGTCGCTGTTGTACGCCACGTCGACGTCGAGCAGGGCGACCGACCAGAGCTGCGACAGATTGCCCGCTCGGGTGACCGTGCCGTTCGGGACGTGCCACACCGTTCCGTCGAGGCTGCGGAGCGTCGTGGCGCGCAGCGAGAAGTGCTCGACCGCGCCGCTGACCTCGCCGAGGTCGACCACATCGCCGATGCCGTAGTGATCCTCCAGCAGCACGAACAGGCCGGCGATCCAATCCTTGACGAGGCTCTGGGCGCCGAAGCCGACCGCCACGCCCGCGATGCCGGCGCCGGCGATCAGCGGGCCGAGCTCGAGGCCCGCCACGCCCGCAACGCTGATGATCGCCACGGTCCAGATCAGCACCGCCAACGATCCCGACATCACGGTGGCGATCACGCTCGCCCTGGTCTCGCGTCGGGGGTCGCGGATGTCGGTCACCAACGACGACGGTGGGGTGACCCCGAAACGTCGCAGCCGGTCGGCTGCTGCGTCGCGGTCGGGATTGACCATGCGCCGGACCGACCGCTCGACCCAGCGACGGACGAAGTGGACGAGCAGCGTCGCCACCAGCACGATGACGAGGATCCGGAGTGGACGGTCGAGCAACCAATCCGACAGGCTGGCGAGCGCCTCGTTGCCGCCTGTCCGGTCGTACACCCAGCTGCAGACGGAGCCGGCATCCTCCCAGCAGGGGCGATCGTCGGGGTCCATGTCAATTGGCACCGTAGCGGGCACCGGGAGTGCTCGGCCAGGTATCGTCGGGACGACCGACCGGCTCTCCCCACCGCATCGCACCAGCACACGAAGGTCATTCATGGATCAACCCGTCACCATCGCCGTCATCGGGACCGGCTACGTCGGTCTCACCACCGGCGCCTGCTTCGCTCACCTCGGTCACCACGTGATCTGCGCCGACGTGGATGTTCGCAAGATCGAGCGGCTCGACGCCGGTGAGATCCCGATCGTCGAAGAGGGGCTCGCAGAGATCGTGGCGGGGGCCCGGTCCGCCGGTCGGCTCGAGTTCGTGGTCGGAGCCTCCACGGCGTCCGAGCGCGCCGACATCGTGTTCCTCTGTGTCCCCACCCCGCAGGGTGATGACGGCTCGGCCGATCTGACCTACATCGAGATGGCGGCGGCCGAGATCGGTCCGAGCCTGCGCAGCGGGGCCGTGGTCGTCAACAAGTCGACCGTTCCGGTGGGTTCCACACGGGTGGTCGAGCGGGTGATCCGTCGTGACGACGTGACCGTCGTGTCGAACCCCGAGTTCCTCCGGGAGGGCACCGCGGTGCACGACTTCCTGCATCCCGACCGGGTCGTGATCGGATCGGTCGACCGAGCTGCCGCCGAGCGCGTGGCCGCCCTGTACGACGGTGTCGACACCGAGATGGTGATCACCGACCCGGCCTCCGCCGAGACGATCAAGTACGCGGCGAACGGCTTCTTGGCGATGAAGATCTCGTTCGTGAACGCCATCGCGGCGATGTGCGAAGCCGTGGGCGCCGACGTGGCCTCGGTGGTGCACGGCATCGGCACCGACCGACGCATCGGGTCCGCCTTCTTGAACCCGGGGCCGGGCTGGGGCGGCAGCTGCTTCCCGAAGGATTCGAGGGCGCTCGTGAAGATCGCGCAGGAGCACGGCTACAACTTCACGATGATGCGTGGCGTGATCGACGTGAACGACGAGCAGCGCTCCCGGATGATCCACAAGGTGGTGCGGGCGCTCGGCGGCCACGATCGCCACGTGCTGCACGGGGCCACGATCGGGGTGCTCGGGCTCACGTTCAAGGCAGGGACCGATGATCTCCGCGACTCTCCGGCGCTCGCGATCATCTCCGAGCTCCGTCGTGCCGGTGCGGTCGTGAAGGCCTACGACCCGACCACCGTTCCGCCGGTCGATGATCACCGGAGCTCGGCCCTCGTCGGTATCGAGCTGTGTGCCACCGCCATCGAGGCGCTCACCGGGGTCGAGGTCGCCCTCGTGCTCACCGAATGGCCCGAGTTCCGTGAACTCGACCTCGACAAGGCGGCTGAGGTGATGGTCGGCACGGTCGTGGTCGACACCCGGAACCTGCTGGATCCAGCAGCCGTGACCGCCACGGGCCTCTCCTACGACGGCGTCGGCCGGAAGTAGCCGTGGCTCGTCTCGTCGTGGCCGGCGGAGCCGGATTCCTCGGATCACACCTCGTCGAGCGCCTGCTCGACCGCGGCGACGAGGTGGTCGTACTCGACAACCTCGTGACCGGGGCACTCGCCAACATCGAGCACTGCTTCGGACGTGACGGTTTCGTGTTCCACCAGGTCGACGTCTCCGACTTCGTGCACGTGCCGGGCCCGGTCGATGCCGTCATGCACCTCGCCAGCCCGGCCAGCCCCGCCGACTTCGATTCCATCCCGATCCAGATCCTGAAGGTCGGCAGCCTCGGCACGCACCGCCTGCTCGGACTCGCGAAGGACAAGGGCGCACGGTTCTTCCTGGCCTCGACCAGTGAGGTGTACGGCGATCCGCTGGTCCATCCCCAACCCGAGAGCTACTGGGGCAACGTGAACCCCATCGGACCCCGCGGCTGCTACGACGAGGCCAAGCGCTTCGCCGAGGCCATGACGATGGCGTACCACCGCACGCACGGTGTCGACGTGCGGATCGTGCGGATCTTCAACACCTACGGCCCGCGGATGCGCCCGGACGACGGGCGGGTCGTGACCAACTTCGTCGTGCAGGCGCTTCGTGGCCACGAGCTGACGGTGTACGGCGACGGGAGCCAGACCCGCTCGTTCTGCTATGTCGACGACGAGGTCGAGGGGTTCCTCCGCCTGCTCGCGAGCGACGTCACCGAACCCGTCAACATCGGCAACCCGAACGAGTTCACGGTGCGGCAGTTGGCCGAGATGGTGATCGAGATGGTGCCCGAGGCCGGCGGTCTCAGGTTCGATCCCCTGCCGCAGGACGACCCCGCGCAGCGCCGACCCGACATCACCCTCGCCACCGAGCGCCTCGGGTGGGCTCCCACGGTCGAACTGCACGAGGGCCTCGGCCGCACGATCGAGTGGTTCCGCGAGTTGCTGGCCGACCGCGCCGCCGGCTGATCTCCACGTTTCGTCGCACGTTCCGGCGGATCCGGGAGTGCCGGGCGCGTCGGTCCTACACTCGGCCCGGTGCGACGTCGTTTCCTGGGGTTCGGTCCGCGACCGACCTCGTTCGACGTACGACGTGACGAGTTGCGCAAACTGGTTCGGCGCTCGCGCGACGTGGTCGTGTTCGCCGCGGTCACCGGCGCCATCGTCGGTCTCGCGGTTCGGCTGTTCGAGTACGTCGTGCTCGAGGTCGCCTACGAGCGCCTCCTGCACCAAGAGCTGTGGATGATCGCGCTCGCCCCCGTGGGCGGCCTGCTGCTCTCGGCGCTGATCCTGCGGTGGGTCGGCGGCGGCGTCTCGTCGGCCACCACCGACGAGTACCTCCGGGCGTACCACGATCCCGACTACCACCTGCGCATCCGACCCACGATCGCTCGCATCGCGGCGTCGATCACCACCCTCGGTTCCGGGGGCTCGCTCGGCCTCGAGGGACCGTCGATCTACGGCGGGGCCAGCCTGGGCGCGTCGATCCAGGCGCGTCTGCCGAAGCGGTTCCGTGGTACCGACCACCGCACGTTGCTCGTGGCCGGGGCGGCCGCCGGCGTGGCGGCCATCTTCAAGGCACCAGCGACCGGTGCGATCTTCGCGCTCGAGGTTCCCTTTCGCGACGAGCTCGGTCGTCGGGTGCTGCTGCCCGCCCTGGTGGCCAGCGCCTCGGGTTACCTGACGTTCGTCGCGCTGAGCGACACCGCACCCATCTTCCGCGTGGTCGACCAGCAGCTGTTCACGATCCGCGACCTCTTCGGAGCGCTGCTGATCGGGATCATGTGCGCGCTCGGTGCCCGGGCGTTCGCCAAGCTGATGCGGATCGCCAAGGGATTCTCGCTGCGGGCCCTCCCGGTGCGTTTCGTCCTGTCATCGGTGGCGCTGGTCGGGCTGTTCGTACTGTCGCGCGGGCTCACCGGCGAGAACCTCACCATCGGCACCGGGTACGAGGTCATCACCGGGTGGTTGTCGGATCCCGATCTCGCGCTCTGGCTCATCGTCACCGTGTTCGTGATGCGCTGCCTGGCGTCGGCATTCACGATGGCCGGGGGTGGCGTGGGTGGTGTCTTCATCCCACTCGTGGTGGGCGGGGCGTTCGTGGGGCGCGCCGTGGGCGAGGTCGTGAACCCCGATCGGTACACGCTGTACACGCTGCTCGGCATCGCCGCGTTCCTCGGATCGGGATACCGGGTGCCGTTGGCAGCGATCATGTTCGTGGCCGAGACCACCGGCAGCCCCAACTTCGTGGTCCCGGCGCTCTTCGCGGCGGTGGCCGCCGAGCTGGTGATGGGGGAGCAGTCGATCACTGCGTTCCAGAGGTCTCCCAGCGACGACTGAACGTGCCAGGATCGCCTCGATGACCGGGCAGCCCAGCACCTCCGCGACCATCGTCCGTTCCGAACTCCAGGGCACGGTCGTCTCGCTCGAGACGACCGTCGGTGCCGTGGTGCGAGCCGGGTCCGCGCTCGCCCTCGTCGAGTCGATGAAACTGCACCACGAGGTGCCGGCGCCGCACCCCGGCACCGTGACGGCCGTGATCGCCGCCGTCGGCCAGACCGTGATGCCCGGTGACGTGCTGTTCGAGCTCGGCCCGCCACCGGCGGACGACGACTCCGGACGTGGCACCGGGGATGGACTCGCCGCCGCTGCGTCGGAGGGGTCGGACCACCGGCCCACGGCTGGTGCGGGTACGCACCGGGCTGATCTCGCCGAGGTACTCGAGCGTCATCGCATCGGTCTCGACGAGGCCCGACCCGCCGCTGTCGAGCGGCGGCGGGCGCGTCACCGGCGCACGGCGCGCGAGAACCTCGATCACCTCGTCGACGCCGGATCGTTCGTCGAGTACGGCCCGCTCGTGATCGCAGCACAGCGGCGCCGTCGCGAGCTCGACGACCTCGTGGCCAACACGCCGGCCGACGGGTTGGTGGGCGGCATCGGCTCGGTGAACGGTCACCTCTTCGCCGGACGCGAGACCCAGTGCGTGGCCGTCTCGTACGACTACACGGTGCTGGCCGGCACCCAGGGCACGCAGAACCACCGGAAGAAGGACCGCCTGTTCGAGGTGGCCGAGCAGCTGCGGCTCCCCATCGTCTTCTTCACCGAGGGCGGTGGTGGTCGGCCCGGTGACACCGACGCCCCGGGCGTGAGCGGCCTCGATTGTCTCGCGTTCCAGTGGTTCGCCCAGCTGTCGGGCACGGTGCCGCTCGTGGGCATCGCCGCGGGGTACTGCTTCGCCGGGAACGCCGCCATCCTCGGATGCTGCGATGTGGTGATCGCCACCGAGGATTCCAACATCGGCATGGGCGGCCCGGCGATGATCGAGGGTGGGGGTCTGGGCGTCTACGAGCCGACCGAGATCGGTCCGATCGACGTGCAGCGTCGCAACGGGGTGGTCGACGTCGTGGTGCCCGACGAAGAGGCCGCGGTCGAGGTCGCCCAGCAGTACCTCTCGTACGTCCAGGGATCGGTCGACCGCTGGGAGGCGGCCGACCCCCACCTGCTCCGCGACGTCGTGCCCGTCGACCGGCTCCGCGGTTACGACGTTCGGCGCGCGGTCGAGCTGCTGTTCGACACCGGCAGCGTGCTCGAACTCCGCCGCGACTTCGGGCTCGGCATGATCACTGCGTTCGCCCGGATCGAGGGGATGCCGGTGGGGGTGATCGCCAACAACCCGGCACATCTCGCAGGAGCCATCGACAGTCCCGGCGCCGACAAGGCGGCACGGTTCATGCAGCTGTGCGACTCGTACGGCATCCCCCTGGTGACGCTCTGCGACACACCGGGGATGATGGTGGGTCCCGACGTCGAGGCGACGGCGCTCGTGCGTCACTGCAGTCGGCTGTTCGTGACCGGGGCCAACGTGTCGGTGCCGATGGTGACGATCGTGCTCCGCAAGGCCTACGGCCTGGGCGCCCAGGCGATGATGGGCGGCACCACCAAGGCGCCGCTCGCCTGTCTGGCGTGGCCCACGGGCGAGTTCGGCGGGATGGGGCTCGAGGGCGCGGTGCGTCTCGGCTACCGCCGCGAGCTCGAGGCTGCCGAGGACGACGAGGCCCGCGAGCAGTTGTTCCGGGAGCTGGTCGACCGGCTGTACGAGCACGGCCGGGCCGTGAGCGTGGCGTCGTACTTCGAGATCGACGATGTGATCGACCCCGCCGACAGCCGTCGGTGGCTCGCCACCCTGCTGCGCTCGGCCCCGCCGGTGGACCGATCGGTGCCGCGTCGCCCCAATATCGACACCTGGTGATGGCATCGACACCTGGTGAGGGCATCGACACCTGGTGATGGCATCGACACCTGGTGAGGGCCGTCAGTCGCCGAGCTGCTGGAACACGAAGTTCGACTGCTTGACCGATCCCATGGCGGCGCTCGACGCCGGTGAGTAGCGGTGGCCCGGGTACAGGATCACGTCGTCGGGCACCCTCGACAGCCGTCGGAGGCTCTGGACCATCTGCGCAGGATCGCTGCCGGGGAGGTCGGTGCGCCCGCAGCCGTCGAGGAAGAGCGTGTCGCCCGCCACCAGGCGCCCGTCGACCAGGAAGCACTGGCTGCCCGGCGTGTGCCCGGGTGTGTGCACCAGCTCGATCTCGATCTCGCCCACCTGCAGCCGGTCACCGGGATCGTGGGCCACGAGATCGTGCTCGGAGACACCGGTGGTGCGGGTGACCCAGGGGAGCTCGTCACGCTGCACGTGGATCGGGCACGATCGCTGCTCGAGCAGCGTGGAGATTCCCTCGATCTCGAAGCCCATCATCGAACCACCCACGTGATCGGGGTGGTAGTGCGTGGCGAGCACCCCGGTGACGGTCATGTCGTCGGCCGCCACGGCGTCGAGCAGGTCACCCACCGAGTACGCCGGGTCGACCAGGAGACACTCGCCGGTGACGCGATCGCCGATCGCGTAGACGAAGTTCACCATCTGACCCGCCAGCTGGTCGTCGGTCGCGAAGTCGCGTCCTGACAGGAGCTGCCGGAAGTAGAGACGATCCTGATCATGGGTCGAGGCCATGTCCGGAGCGTACGCTGACGAACATGACGACGGTCAGTGGGACGACGAACGACAGGCCCAGCGCTGCGCCGACCACCGTGCGCTACGGCGTGATCGGCACCGGGATGATGGGAATCGAGCACATCGAGAACATCTTGCACCTCGACGGTGCGGTGGTGACGGCGGTGGCCGACCCCCACACCCCGTCGCGCGAGACCGGACGCATGGTGGCGGGGGTGTCCCATCCGGTGCTCGAGTTCGAGCACCACCGCGACCTCATCGACTCGGGTGCGTGCGACGCCGTCGTGATCGCGAGTCCCAACCACACCCACGTCGAGGTGCTGCTCGACGTCCTGGCGAGCGATCTCCACGTGATGGTCGAGAAGCCGCTCTGCACCACGGTGGACGACTGCCGCCGGGTGGTCGAGGCCGCCGAGTCCGGGCCAGCGGGTCGTGTGGTCTGGATGGGCCTCGAGTACCGCTACATGCCGCCCACCCGCGCACTGCTCGACGAGCTGGCGACCGGGACGGCCGGCACCGTCCGGATGGTCGCCATCCGCGAGCACCGGTTCCCGTTCCTCCGCAAGGTCGACAACTGGAACCGCTTCAATGCGAACACGGGCGGGACGCTGGTCGAGAAGTGCTGCCACTTCTTCGACCTCATGAACCTGGTGATCGGGAGCCGTCCCGTCAGGGTGATGGCATCGGGTGCGCAGGATGTCAACCACCTCGACGAGGTCTACGACGGCCGTCGACCCGACGTGCTCGACAACGCCTACGTGATCGTCGAGTACGACAACGGCGCCCGCGGCATGCTCGACCTCTGCATGTTCGCCGAGGCGAGCAAGAACGAGCAGGAGGTGGTCGTCACCGGTGACGAGGGAAAGCTCGAGGCACTCGTGACCGAAGGTGTCCTGCGGATCGGACGGCGGAAGGACGGGCTGCACGTGGTCGCCGAGCGCGAGGTGCACGATCCTGACATCAAGCACCAGGGGCTGCACCACGGATCGAGCTATCTCGAGCACCTGGCCTTCGTCGACGCCATCCGCACCGGTGATGATCCCGCGGTCACCCTCGTCGACGGCTTGTGGTCGGTCGTGGTCGGACAGGCGGCCCACCGCTCGATCGAGCAGCGCCGCGCCGTCGAGATCGCGGAGCTGCTCGGGTGAACCCGCCGGCCATCGGGTCGCTCCACCGCCTCGAGGCCGGCCAGCTCGTGCCGTTCGGTGGCCACCGGTTCACCACGGTGTCGGAAGAGCTGGCGGGCGCGTTCCGGCCGGGCGATCACCTCGTGGTGGTGCAGGAGACGGGGGCCCTGCTGCACGTACCGGCTGATCAGCAGCAACTGGTCGGTGGGGTGGTCGATCGTGCCCTGGGCGCCTTCGGCGAGATGGCCGCGTGCTCCGACCAGCGCATCACGGTGTTCTTCGACCGGTTCGCTGCGTTGCTCGAGCACGACGCCACGTTCGCCGCCATCGCCGCTGCGAACGCCGCCGACGTCGAGCAGGCCGAGCGTCGCGGCCGCTCGACCACCCGTCTGGTGCTGGACGATCGCATGCGACTCGACATGGTGGCGGGGCTCAGAGCGTGGCGCGACACCAGCGCCGTTCGCCACATGGCGGTCGACCGGATCGACCACGAGGGATGGTCGGTCGAGGCCTGGCGCGCACCGTTGGGCGTGGTCGGGTTCGTGTTCGAGGGTCGGCCGAACGTGTTCGCCGATGCGGTGGGCGTGATCCGCACCGGCAACACGGTGGTGTTCCGCATCGGGTCCGATGCGCTCGGCACCGCTCGGGCGATCATGGAATCCGCGTTGCAGCCCGCCCTGGCCGAGGCCGGACTCCCCGAGGGCGCGGTCGGGCTGGTCGACTCGGCCGAGCGGGCAGCCGGCTGGGCGCTGTTCAGCGACGCACGCCTCTCCCTGGCGGTGGCACGCGGATCGGGTCCGGCCGTGGCCCAGCTGGGAGCTGTCGCCCGTCAGGCCGGCGTGCCGGTGAGTCTCCACGGCACAGGGGGCGCGTGGATGATCGCAGGCGTCTCGGCGTCGGCTCGTCGCTTCGCGTCCAGTGTGACCAATTCGCTCGATCGCAAGGTGTGCAACACCCTCAACGTGTGCTGCATCGTGGCCGACCGCGCCGCCGAGCTCGTCCCAGAGTTCGTGGCTGCGGTCGAGGCGGCGGCCGCCGGGCGCGGGAGCAGCGCACGGGTACACGTCGATCCGGCGGCGTGGGGTTTCCTCGACCCCGCCGACGTCCACCGCCGCGTCAGCGTGCGTCGCGCCGACGGTGTGCACGACGAGCCGTTCGTCTCACCGATCGACCACGATCTCCTCGGGGTCGAATGGGAGTGGGAGGACTCGCCGGAGGTCTCGCTGGTGGTCGTTCCCGACATCGCCGCGGCGGTCGAGCTCTGCAATCGGTGGAGTCCGCACTTCGTGGTGTCGCTGATCAGCGACGACCCGGGCGAGCACGACGCCGTGAACCGCTCGGTCGATGCACCGTTCGTGGGCGACGGCTTCACCCGGTGGGTCGACGGTCAGTACGCACTGTCGGTACCCGAGCTCGGTCTCTCGAACTGGGAGGGTGGCCGCCTGCTCGGACGTGGGGCGATCCTCTCGGGTGACTCGGTGCACACGGTCCGGTACCGATCCCACATCACCGATCCGTCGGTACGTCGCTGATCAGCGCCACACCCCGGTCACGTCGAGCAGGACGTGCACTGCTTCGCTGGCCGTGAAGCAGAGCGAGCCGCTGCCGCTCAGACCGACCATGGCCCCGTTGGCCACGGCGCCGTCCTCGGGCCGGAAGTTCAGGTTCGACGAGCTCGGCTGTGCCCCGCAGGGGTACACGCTGAGGTATCCGGCCGCCGCCGGGTCGACCACCGTCACGTTCACCGAGACCGCTCGGGCGTCGTCGGGGATCCCGTAGGCGCCGCGGAGCTCCAGCGAACCCTCCTGGCCGGGGGCCATGCGGGTACCGGCGGTCAGCACGTTGAGAGCCGTGCTGTTCGAGCGGGTGTCGACGATGCGCAGCGGGTTCAGTGCCGTGAAGCGCCGGCCGCCATCGGGGGTGAAGTAACCGCCGAGATCGACGATCACATCCAGCGACACGTCCGACTCGAGGCAGATCTCGCCCGCGCTCGACACCGGCACGAGGGCCGAGTTCGGCCGAGTCTCACCAGGACCGAAGTTCACGGTCGACACGTCCGACGAGGAGCCGGGTGCGCCGCAGGGGAACGCCCGCAGCCAGCCACCGTCCGAGGGGAGGACGGCGGTGAGGTTGATGGCCACGGCGGCGGCATCGGCGGGAGCGCCACCGGTGACACCGCGCACCTTGACCGGACGGATCTCACCTGGCTGCAGGTGGGCAACCGCTGCACCACGCGTGTCGTAGACGCGTGAGGGGGCGAGCGGGTGGAACGTCGTGGTGCCGGATCCCTTTGCACGGAAGACGCCGTTCACGTCGATGATGACGTGGGTGTCGACCGATGAGAACAGGCACAGCGAGCCCGACGAGAGGGGGACCACGGCCTGGTTCGCCGCGGGCAGCGAGCCGAAGTTGACCGTCGACACGTCGGGCGCCACCGGCGAGCAGTTGAAGGCGCTGAGATATCCGGCACCGGCCTGGCCCGCCACGGTGAAGTTCGCTGACACCGCGGTGACGTCCTTCGCGGCCATCTCGACGCGCGTGATGGTGCCTGCCCGGAGACGGGACACCCGCAGCGGCTGCCGCGAATCGGCGTGACGGTGAGGCGTGATCGGTTCGAACATCGACTCGGGGCCCACCGTCGACGTGGTCGGGGGCGGCTCGATCGCGGTCGGCTGGGCGGTGGCCGGCGGCGGCGCCGAGGCGCTCGGTAAGGGTGCGTTCGGATCCACGTTGAACGACCAGGTGACCGAACCGCCGTCGGTGTCGACGGTGGCCGTGTACCGCCCGGTCGCCAGGTGCTGGCGGGGGACGACCACGACGGCGTTCTCCGACTGGAGGACACTGCGCGCGGTGGCGTCTGCACCCGTGTTGCCCGGGTGCAGCGTGCACGTCTCGACCGGACCGTTCGGGCCGGTGAGCGTCGAGTTCGCGGCCGAGACCCCCGACGGCATCATCGCGATGAGGGGGAGGCCGGCGTCGCCCGACCATCCGCAGAGGGTGACCGGGTTGGGTGACTCGGTGATGAAGCGGTGGAGCGGAACGGTGCTCTCCCGGCCGGGGAAGACCGTCGGGATCGGCGGACGCGGGGCGTCGCCGAGACCGCGCAGCACATCGAGCGTGGCGCCCGATCTCCAGGGTGAGGTGGACGAGCTCGCGCAGAGACCGAAACCCGATGAGGTCAGGTTGTGGCGGAGCACGCCGATCGCGTGGAACGGTCCGGTCATCCAGAGCTCGATGTGCGAACGGGCCGTCGCGTCGACCGAGCTGCTCACCGCGACGTTGCCGTTCATGCCGGCGGTGTGACCGCCGGGGGTGTACCCGGGGTTCCCTGGGACCTCGTGATGGCTGATGCCGTTCAGCAGCATGTAGCACGAGTGGTCACGGCCCTCGGCGCTCCAGGTCGGGTTCTCGGTGACGGGACCCAGCCCCGACATCGAGCGGTACGCATTCACCACACCGATCCAGTCATCGTCCTGCACCGCAGCCGCGGGCCCGACCGGAGCAGCCAGGGTCACCAGCGCCGTTGCCGCGACCGCCAGGATCGCGCTCGCGATCAGGCGTCCGCCGACTCCCGCGCCACTCGTCTCTCGCTCCCGTCGACCACGCATCGCAGAGTCCATCGGAGCGACCGGGGCCCGCCGTGAAGGCGTCGAGGAGTCTTGAGGGTTTCCTGAGGCGGATCTCGACGAAAAGGGCGGATCGGTGAACTCTCGACACACTCCGTGGTCTCAGTGGCGGAGCACCCGTCGCACGACCGTGCCGAGTGGGCGCCCGGCGAGACCACCGGTGCCGTTCTCGGCACGGTCCGCCGCGCCGGCAGCGCTGCGGACGAGGTTCACCCCCAACCACCTCAGCGGCTCGGGCTCCCACCGTCGCGAGCGATGACCCACCCAGGGGAGCCGGACGAGTTCGGTGTCCGCCCCGGTGACGAGATCGGCCAGGGTGCGCCCGGCGAGGTGGGTCGTGGCCACGCCGTCACCCACGTAGCCGCCAGCAACGGCGAGACCGGCTCGGCGATCGAAACGAACCGTGGGGTGCAGATCGCGAGGTACGCCCAGGGGACCACCCCAGTGATGGGTGATCTCGGTGTCGGCCAGGGTCGGGAACAGCTCGTGCAACGTCTCGGTCAGGGCATCGCGCACACGCCGGTCGGTGTCGAACGACGGGTCGATCCGCGAGCCGAAGTGGTACGGCGCCCCCCGGCCGCCGAACGCGATGCGTCCGTCGGCCGTGCGCTGCCCGTAGATCACGGTGTGGCGCCCGTCGGCGAACGTCGGACGCGATTCCAGTCCGATCGAGCGCCACTGGGCGTCCGACAGCGGTGCCGTTGCGATCATCATCGAATACAGCGGCACCAGCTCCCGACGAGCCGAACGGAAACCCGCCGTGTACCCCTCGGTGGCGCGGACGACCACCTCGGCACGCACGCGACCTCGGGCCGTCGTGACCCATCCGGGGTCGATCCGTTCGACCACGGTGTGCTCGTGGATCGTGACCCCGCGCTTCACCACGGCCGAGGCGAGTCCGTGCACGAGCTTGCCGGGATGGACAGCAGCGCAGTGTGGTGTGAACACCGCGCCCCGAACCCGGGTGGCGCCGCACACGGCGCTCGCCTCGTCGCTGTCCATCCACCGCAGGTGCTCATCGCCGAACCCGAACGATCGGGCGATCTCGATGGTGTGGGTGGCCCGCTCGTGCTGGGGGTCGTTGCGGACGAGATCGACGGTCCCGCCCACGGTGATGTCGGCGTCGATCGACTCACGCTCGCAGGTGCCGGTGATGTCGGCGAGCGTGTCGAACATGGCGTGCTGCATCCGCACGGCTGCGCCTCGACCGTGTCGCCGGGCCGTCGCCTCGATCGACATCGGGAGCAACGCCGAGCACCACCCACCGTTGCGGCCGCTGGCGCCGAATCCGACGTGCTCGCGATCGAGCACCGTGATGCGCAGCGTGGGATCGGCCCGTGCGAGGTGGTACGCGGTCCACAGCCCGGTGAAACCGGCACCCACGATGGCCACATCGCACTCGACGTTCCCGCCGAGCGGCGCGTACCCCTGTCGGAGGTCCGGTGGCAGCGTGTCGTCCCACAGTGAGCGATGGTCGGTCCGGTCCACACCTCTACGCTAGGTGACGCCGTCATGAGCACCTTCCCCCCGCCCACCACTGCCCCAGCGGGCTGGTATCCAGATCCCGAGGGTGGTTCATCGCCGCGCTACTTCGACGGACGCGTGTGGTACGCCGCAGGGCATCGCGCTGATCCATCCGGGCACGATCCGTTCGGGCCACCTCGGCCGTCGCATCCCGAGCTCCCGATCGCCGCGGCGTTCGGCGCGCTGTTCATCCTCGTCGTCTCGCTCGTGGGCGGGCGTCTGCTGGTCGATCAGCTGATCGGTTTCGGGTGGCCGGTGCTCGTCTACGTGGCGATCCTCGCCACGGTCGGCTACGGCCCGTCACTGGCATGGTGCTGGCACGTCACCCGGCGGTGGGGTACCCGTTCGCTGGCGGATGACATCGGGCTGCGTTTCCGTTGGAGTGATCTGGGCTGGGGTCCGTTGATCTGGATCGCTGCCGTGATGTGCCAGATCGTGGTGGCGGCGGTCGTGCTCGTGACCGGAGTACCGACCAGCAGCAACACCGAGGGCATCGCCGAGATCGACGCCGATCGCGCGTACGTGGTCGCGCTGCTGATCACCGCGGTGGTGGCGGCGCCCTTCGTCGAGGAGATGGTGTTCCGCGGCGTGGTGATGCGTGGCTTCCTCAGCCGGATGGGCGTGGTGCTGACCATCGCCCTGCAGGCGGTGCTGTTCGGTCTCGCCCACGTCGACCCGGTCCGCGGCGTCGGCAACGTGGGGCTCGTCATCATCTTGTCGGGGGTGGGTGTCGCGCTCGGCGTGGCCGCGTACCTGCTCCGTCGGATCGGCCCCGCCATCGTGGCCCATGCGTTGTTCAACGGTGTGGTGCTCGCCATCGTGCTCACCGGGCTCGCCGATCGGCTGCAGGAGCGTCTCGACGACTCATCGGCGGGGATGCAGGGCACCGCCGCGGTCGAGCAGCGGCGCGTTGTCGATCAGGCGCACGCCACCGATCCAGACCGCGAGTACCAGCAGGCTCTGCTCGTCGAGGTGATCGGCAGCGGCGAAGGTCCGTCGGTCGACCACGGTCGCGTACTCGGTTCGGGCCAGCGGCTCGGCATCGAGCACCGCGACCGCAGCCGCCTCGATCTCGGCCACCGTGACGTGTCGGTTCGTCTCCACCAGGTCACCCACGGCCGCCAGCGCTCTGGGCACGCAGCGGGCCGCTCGCCGTGACGTGGCGTCGAGCCGCTGGTTGCGGCTCGAGCGCGCCAGTCCGTCGAACTCTCGAACCGTCGGCACGCCGACCACCTCCACCCCGAGCTCGAGATCGATCACCAGCCGCCGGACGATCGCCAACTGCTGGGCGTCCTTCTCGCCGAAGACCGCCACATCGGGACGCACCGCGCCGAAGAGCTTGGTGACCACGGTTGCGACCCCCCGGAAGTGTCCGGGCCGGTGCGCGCCCTCGAAGCCGCTCGCCAACCGGCCCGGCTCGACGTGGGTGTCGAACCCGTCGGGGTACATCGCCGCCGCCGTGGGCACGTACGCGGCGTGTACACCGAGCGCGCGGCAGCGGCTCAGGTCGTGGCCGATCTCGCGGGGGTAGGCGTCGAAGTCGTCGCTGCGGTCGAACTGGAGTGGATTCACGAACACCGAGACCACCACGAGATCGCATCGTGAGCGGGCCACCTCGATCAGGGCGAGATGCCCGTCATGGAGGGCGCCCATCGTCGGGACGAACCCGATGCGGGCGCCATCGCGACGCTGTCGATCGCTCCACGACCGCATCGCGGCCGGTGTGTCGAACAGCAGCAGATCGCTGCCGGCGTCATGCGTGTGGTCACCCATGGTGATCGCCCATGCTGATCACTCGGACCGTCGCCCGGGGCGGGTGTCCCACAGCTGGCGCAGCCCTGGTTCGGGATCATCGACGGTGCTGCTCTCGACGTCGATCCGACGCGTCGATCTGGCCTCGAGTTCATAGACGGGCCACCCGGGGGTGCCATCGTGCGCGAATGCCACGATGGCACCCGAGAGCTCGTCGGCCACGGCGATGCGCTCGTTCCCCTGGCCGGTGAACATCTCGACGCCGGGCCGGTCGAGGTTGTGGAACGCGAACGGGATGTCGAGACCATGACACGACCCCAGGAGGCCGCCGAAGGCCGGCGTCGGGTACGTGAACCAGTACATCCAGGTGGTCCGTCGGGCGCTCACGCGTTGCTCGGCCAGCTCGCGGGCCGGGACACGGAAGCCCTGGTCGGTCTGGAGCGCCGAGACCAATTGGCCGGGCGTCGCCCCGCGACGGTGATCCCGGTAGCAGCCGACCGCCTCCCGGGCACGGTCACCGAACGTCTCGGTGAACCGCTGGTGCATCGTCTGCTCGTCGATCGCGGCGTTGGCGGGGTCGAAGGTGGTGAACAGCTGCATCTCGTCGCGGGTGGTCCCGATCACCAGTGGACGGGCGTCGTTCGCGGCCGCCGGTACGATCGATTCAGGGAGCAGCTGGCCGTCGCGGGTGGGAGCGAAGGCCGTGATGGCGCCGGCGGGGTCGGCGAGCAGCTCACCCTGGGCGGCGAGCAGTCGATCGAGGTCGAGACCGACGAGTTCGCGTTCGCCGGTCACACCCGCGGCCCGGACGAGCTGCTCGGTCGCCTCCTGGGCCCGGCGACGGGATCGGAGCTGCGTGATCGAGGGGCTCATCGCCCAACCACGCCGGAACAGATCACGCGCCCCCGGCACGGCCATCAGCGCCAGCACACTGGCGCCACCGGCCGACTCGCCGAACACGGTCACGTTGCCCGGGTCACCCCCGAACGCGGCGATGTTGTCGCGGACCCACCGGAGCGCCTGCACCTGGTCGTGCAGGCCGCCGTTCGAGACGCCCGTGAACCCGAGGGCGCCGAGGCGGTAGTTGATCGACACCACGACGACATCACCGCGCTCGCACAGCGAAGCGCCGTGGTACCACGGCATCGCCGCGCCCCCGGTCACGAACGCGCCGCCGTGCACCCACACCAGCACGGGGCGGCGGCGCCCGTCGATCCCCGGTGTGGAAACCTCGAGGTGGTGGCACGCCTCGTCGGTCGTCACATCGGGGTCGCCCAGGAGCCGCTCGAGGGCACCGGCGAGCTGCGGGGCCTGGGCACGGTGCCGTGTGGCGTCGAGCGGCTCCGACCACGGATCGAGCGGCTGCGGTGGCGCGAGCCGCTCGGCCGCGGCGTAGGGGATGCCACGGAACACCGACGCGGTGCCCTCGCGGATCCCGACCACGGGCCCGCACGGGGGGTCGGCGACGGGTGCGGGGTCGGGTTCGAGGGCCGATGCCGTCATCGCCACCGACGGTAGTGTGCCTGCCCGTGCTGCACCGCCCCCGTCGCCCCGACAGCCCGTGGCATCGCGCCATCGGGTCGAGCAAGCGGATGGCCGGTGAGGTCGTGCAACGGATCTGGGAGACCGCGGTGGAGGTGGCGGCCATCGGCCCGCAGAGTCCGCGCGGCCGTCGGTTCGGATCGTTCGGTGCCGACAGCGTGATCTGCTTCCCACACAACACCTTGATGAACGAGCAGTACGTGCACATCGGCACGGGCACGATGATCGGGCCCGGTGTGACGCTCTCGGCCGGGATGGTGCCCGGACAGTCGTGCCTCACCGAGCGGGTCGTGACCATCGGCGACCGCTGCCTGATCGGACGGGGGAGCGGCATCGTCGGGCATCTCGAGATCGTGATCGGCGACGACGTCTGGACCGGGCACCACGTGTACCTCACCGACCAGAACCACGGCTATCTCGATCCCGACCTGCCGATCTCGAAGCAGGTGCAGCCCGAGCGTCCCGTTCACGTGGGTGACGGGTCGTGGCTCGGACACGGTTGCGTGGTGCTGCCGGGGTCGACCATCGGCCGCCACGTCGTGATCGGGGCCAACAGCGTGGTGACAGGACACATCCCCGACTTCTCGGTGGCCGTGGGCGCGCCCGCACGCGTGGTCGCGACCATCCAGCGCGACTGACGCCACGCGGTCGGGGTCAGAGGTCGCGTGGGGCCACGCAGGCGGGCATGTGGTTGTCGACCGCGAAGCGGGTCAGCCGCTCGCTGATGGGGACCCCACCGGTCTCGGCCTGGCGGAACGGTTCGTTCGCACCGGAACGGACGAGGTCGGCGTAGTCACGACGGTTCTGGAGGTACACGCGGTAGTCGGCTTCCCACCGCGGAACGAGCTCGGCGCCCTTGGCATCGCTGGGGGTGACGGCCACGACGTCGTCGATCATCCGCTCGACCACGTCGGTCGAGGTGTCGATCAGATCGGCGCGTTCGCGGAGCATGGCCCGGTCGTCGGGATCGATGCGTCGGTAATCGGCCAGCCCCTCGCGCTCGACGTTGGCGGCGGCGCAGATCTCCTGGGCGCGGTCGGCCCACGCCCGATCGTCGATGCGGTTGATCGACTCCTTCGACGCGAAGAACAGTGCCCACACCCAGAACACCACGAACACGAGAATGGCCAGCGAGATGAGCACGATGCCCAGTGTCGGCCGTGGTCGGCCCTGATCGCTGCCGGGTCCGAGTGGTTCGTGCCCGGGCCCCGCTGGATCGTGAGCGGTGTGGGTCACGACGACCTCGCGGGGCGGTGGCACCATCGGGCGGTGGCGTCGAACCCGCGGTGTGCGTTGTTCAGCCCGTGGGCGGCGAAGAGGACACCGACGGTGATCCACAGCGCCGACAGCGCGGTGTCGGAGGCGGCGGGCTCCGTGACGGCCGACAGGGCCGGGGCGATGATCGAGATCACAACTCACGACGTTACGGCCCCGGTCCGCTGGTAGAAACTCGGCCGTGCCACCCGTGACCACTGACCGTCGCTTCGACCGCGCCCGCCGCGGCGTGGGGCTCGTCGTGTCGATGGTCCGTCTGCACCCTCGACTGTTCGCCGTCGCGGTGGCCGGGGCGACGGTGTTCGCCGTGTGCACCGTGGCGTCGAGCTTCGCCGTGCAGTGGGTGGTCGACCGGGTGATCCTGCCGCGTTTCGACGAGGGTGAGGTGGCAGTGGGCACCGTGCTCACCGGCGCCCTCCTGATCATCGTGATCGGCGTCGTGCGTGCTGCAGGGGTGGTGGTCCGCCGATCGTTCGCGGGCATCACGCAGTGGCGGGTGGCCGAGACACTCACGCGCGACGTCGTCGACCGGTTGGTCCGCCAGCCGGCCTCGTGGCACCAGCGTCGGGCCGACGGCGATCTGGTCGCCAGGGCCGGGGTGGACGTCGAGGCGGCCATCAGCGTGCTCGCACCCATCCCCTTCGCCACGAGCACCGTCGTGCTGCTCGTGATCTCGAGCCTCTGGATGCTGAACGTCGACGTGGTACTCGGCGCCGCGGCCGTGGTGGTGTTCCCGGTGCTCCTCGGGATCAACGTGGTGTACCAGCACCGTGTCGACCGCCACTTCGTCGAGGCGCAGGATCACCTCGGCGCGTTCTCGGCAGGGGTGCACGAGAGCTTCGAGGGCGTCCAACTGATCAAGGCCTACGGTGCCGAGGAGCGTGAGACCGAGCGGCTGGCCTCGATCGCCGGTGACGTCCGCGACGCCCGGGTGCGTGCCGTCCGGCTGCGCGCCACCTTCGAGGCGATGCTCGAGGTGATCCCGTCGTTGACGAACGTCGGTCTCGTGGTGTTGGGCGCCCAGCGCATCCGCACCGGCGACATCACCGTGGGCGAGCTCTCGAGCATCATCTTCTTGTTCACCCTGCTCGTCTTCCCGCTGCGACTCATCGGCTACACGCTGTCGGAGCTGCCACGGTCCCTGGCCGGATGGCAGCGGGTGCGAACGGTGCTCGACGAGCCCGTCGAGGCCGATCCCATGGCGTCCGTCGGCCGCACCGGCGCAGCACTCGGACTCGAGATGGCGTCGGTGTCGTTCCGTCATCCCGGCGAACCCGTCGACACGCTCCACGACGTCTCGATCAACGTGGGTCGAGGTGAGATCGTCGCCGTGGTCGGGGCGACCGGATCCGGCAAGACCACCCTGGTCGAGGTGGCCGGTGGGCTCCTCCCGGTGCGAACCGGCGAGGTACGGCTCACCTCCGGCACCCGCTCGATGGTGTTCCAGGAGGCGTTCTTGTTCTCCGGCACCGTCCGCGAGAACCTCTGCATCGGTGAAACCCACTCCGACGACGCGCTCTGGGAGGCCCTCCGTCTCGCCTCGGGTGACGACTTCGTCCGCATGCTCCCGCACGGTCTCGACACCGTGGTGGGTGAGCGCGGCGTGAGCCTGAGCGGCGGGCAGCGTCAACGGCTCGCGCTCGCCCGGGCGCTGGTGCGTCGCCCAGCCGTGCTGGTGCTCGACGACACCACATCGGCGCTCGACCCCTCCACCGAGGCGTCGGTACTGGGCAACCTGCGCTCAGCGGCCAGCGGCACCACCGTCTTGATGGTCGCGTCGCGCCCGTCCACCATCGCACTGGCCGACCGGGTGGCGTTCATGGCGGGCGGGGCCGTCGTGGCCGATGGCTCACATCGCGATCTGTTGGCCAGCGAACCCCGCTACCGCGAGCTGGTCGAGGCGTTCGAGGCCGACCGTGAGGGAACCGGACCGTGAACGAGCCCGTCGGACGCTTCTCGACCGTCGATGCGATCGGCCGTGGCCTCCAGGAGGCGCCGGTGCTGCGCCAGGGGCTCGGCGTCACGTGGCTGTTCGCCGGGGTGGGCGCCGGCGGACGGGTGGTCGTCCCGATCATGATCCAGCAGGCGATCGATCGTGGCATCGTGGGCCAGGACGAGGTGCGGGTCGACCGCGTGGCCGTCTTCGGTGCAGTGGCTGCGGTGGCCCTGCTGATCGCCGGCGTGGCCCAACGCACCGCCATGGTCCGACTCGGCGCTCGCAGCGAACAGGCACTGTTCGACCTCCGCCGGCGGCTGATCGCCCACATCCACCGGCTGAGCCTGGCCGACCACAACGACGAGCGCCGCGGCGGCCTGGTGGCGCGCGTCACGAGTGATATCGAGACGCTCACGCAGTTCTTCCAGTGGGGCGGGCTCGCCTGGTTGCTGAACGGCACGATGATGCTGGTGGTGGCCGCCGTGATGCTGGCCTACAACTGGGCGCTCGCGCTGGTGGCGTTCGTGGTCGCGCTGCCGCTGGCCTTCGTGCTGCGGGCCGTGCAGCGGCATCTGTCGGCCGCCTATGACCGGGCCCGCGAGCGCAACGGCGAGATGCTGTCGGCCGTGTCGGAGGCCGTGACCGGTGCCGAGACCATCCGCGCGTACGGAGCAGGTCGGCACATCGCGGCCGAGACCAACGTGACGGTCAAGCGCCGGGCCGACGCCCAGATCCGTGCCAACGTCATCGGGGCGTTCCTGTTCCCGTCGGGCGAGGTCTTCTCGGTGCTCACCGTTGCCGCCGTGGTCGGCGCGGGCGTCTGGCTGGGACCCGCCAGTGGGCTGACCGCGGGAGCGATGGTCGGATTCGTGTTCCTCACGTACCGGTTCCTCGAGCCGATCGCCGAACTCACGGAGGTGCTCGACCAGACCCAGACCGCGGTGGCCGGGTTGCGGCGCGTGCTCGGCGTGCTCGACATGCCTGTCGGACCACCCCAGCCGGCCGAGTCGATCCCGCTCCCGGCCGGGCCCCTCGGTCTCGACATCGACCGTGTCACGTTCTCGTACCGCAGTCGGGCCGATCGGGCCCTGGCCGACCAGCCGGTGTTGACCGATGTGCGCGTCTCGATCCCGGCAGGTCAGCAGGTGGCGCTCGTCGGAGCGACCGGATCTGGAAAGACCACGCTCGGTCGTCTGATCGCCCGCTTCGCCGACCCGACGTCGGGTGAGATCCGACTGGGCGGTGTCCCGCTGCCGGCCACGGGGAACGACGAGTTGCGCCATCGGCTCGTGGTGGTCGCCCAGGAGCCCTTCCTGTTCGACGACACGATCACCGCCAACGTGCGGTTCTCGCGACCCGGTGCCACCGAGGCCGATGTCGAGCGGGTGATCGACGAGCTCGACGTGCGTGACTGGGTGCGCTCGCTGCCGGACGGCCTCCACACGCGAGTCGGCGAGCGTGGCGAGCAGCTGTCGGCCGGTGAGCGCCAGCTCGTGGCCCTGCTCCGGGCGGGTCTGGCAGATCCTGACGTGTTGGTACTCGACGAGGCGACCTCGTCGGTCGATGCACTCACCGAGGTACGTATCTCACGGGCGCTCACCCATCTCGCACAGGGCCGTACCACGATCGCCATCGCCCATCGTCTCTCCACGGCCGCCCGAGCGGATCGCGTGCTGGTGCTCGACGACGGCCATCTCGTCGAGGATGGTTCGCACGCCCAGCTGATCTTGCGGGCGGGCCCGTACCGGCGTCTCTACGACGCCTGGATGACCGCCACCAGCGCCCAGTGAGTGCCCGCTAGCCGGGGTCGACGCCGAACGGGAGCGGTCCCGACACGTTCGGCGGCGAACATTCGACGGCGTCGACCGTCACGCGCCGGGTGACCTCCCAGGAACGCGTCTCGCCCGGCGCCACGTCGATCAGCTCGCCACGGGTGGTGGACACCCTCACACCGGAGCCGGAGCGGACCACGTCCACCCTGACGGTGAAACTCGCGGTGTCATCGCTGTCGTTGCGCAGCTCACCCGACACCGTGGCCGTCCCGTCGTCCACCTCGCAACCGGTCACCTCGGCGGCGTGCTCGGCGGGGTTCTCGTACCGTTCGAGTGCCCGGAACACCGCGATGGTGAACAACAGCCCTCCCACGGCCACACCCAGTCCGATCGCGCTCGTGATGGTTCCGGCCAGGGCGAAACCCCGGCCCGAACCGCTCCGTCGAGACCGCCGTAGTCCCATCACCCCGAAGACCATGCCCAGCACCGCCAACAGCGCCCCCAGCACGAACACCACCGGGAGCCATCCGAAGGCGATCGACAGGATCCCGCAGGTCAGACCGGCCACGGCGATGCCGTTGCCGCTGTTGCCCCCGGACGGGCCGGTCGTCGGACCGGTCGTCGGGGCGGTCGTCGGGGCGGTCGTCGGGGCGGTCGGGGTGTGCGACGTGCCGAGCACGTCGACGTAGCGTTCGCCGTCGGTCGACACGTCGGCCGTCCACGTCGTGCCGTTGTGGTACCGGAACTCGTAGCGACCACTCGGGTCGGGATACCAGTCGGGTCGGTGGTCCGGCGTCGGGGCGACCGCGGATGGGTTCCCGGTGTCGGTCACGAGCGGGAATGTACCGGTGTGACACCGACCGCACCCAACCCCTCGGTATCCGGGTCGCGCACTCTCTACGATCAGGTGCATGGAGATCGTGTTGGTACGTCACGCCGAGCCGGAGTGGATCCGTGAGGGCCTCAACGTCGTGAACCCGCCACTGACCGACCGGGGGCACCGTCAGGCGGAGCGCCTGGCCGAGGCGCTGGCCGGTGAGGAGTTCGACGAGGTCCTGGTCTCACCGCTCACGCGGACGCGCCAGACGGCGGCGCCGGTGCTCGAGGCGTTGGGGCATGCCGAGAACATCGATCCGTGGCTCGAGGAGATCCGCGACCCGGGCTGGCACGGAACACCAGCCGAGAAGGCCGAGCAGGCGTACCGTGAGATGCGCGAGCGTCCGGTCGACCACCGGTGGGCCGGTATCGAGGACGGTGAGCCCGTGCGCGACTTCGTCGACCGGATCCGCCTCGGCATCACCTTGTTCCTGTCGGAGCGTGGTGTCGAGCGTGCCGAACACGACCTGCCGATCTGGAAGATCAGCGAGCCGGGTGCCCGCATCCTGCTGATCGCGCACGCCGGCACGAACTCCGTCTGCATCTCCCACCTGCTCGGTCTGGAGCCCACACCCTGGGAGTGGGACCGGTTCGTGCTCGGTCACACCTCGATCAGTCGGCTCGAGGCGATCTCCGTGCACGACAGCCACACGTTCAGCCTCACGAAGCTGTCCGACACCGAACACCTCGACGCCGACCATCGCACCCGTTGAGCTCGCCGGGCCCGGCGGTGGGGCATCGGGCGCGAGTACGTTCGGGGCATGGCTGAACAGCTCCGGATGTACGTGGACGGCGAGTGGGTCGAGGCCCACGACGGTGCCACGTTCGACACGATCGACCCGGCCACCGCCGAGGTACTGGCCTCGGTGCCACGTGCGACCGGCCCCGACGTGGCTCGCGCCGTCGCCGCCGCCCGCCGGTCGTTCGACCAGGGACGATGGGGGAGCGCGGTGGCCGAGCGCGAGCGGTCGCGTCTCCTGCTCCGGATGGCCGAGCTGGTGCGCTCGCAGCGCGACGAGCTGGTCGAGCTCGAGGTGCGCGACTGCGGGAAACCGTTGGCCGACGCCCGGGGCGACATCGACGAGGTCGCGTTCATGTTCGAGTACTACGCCGGATGGGCCACGAAGATCTCCGGCGACATCCCGCCGGTGGGGCCCGACGCGATGAGCCTCGTCGTGAAGGAACCGCTCGGGGTGTGCGGGCTGATCGTGCCGTGGAACTACCCGATGCTCATGGCCGCCCAGAAGGTGGCGCCGGCCCTCGCCGCCGGCTGCACCGTGGTGCTCAAGCCCGCCGAGCAGACACCGCTCACGGCGCTGCGGCTGGCGGCCATCGCCGAGGAGGCCGGGGTTCCGGCCGGTGTGGTCAACGTGGTCACCGGTTTCGGTCCGGAAGCCGGGGCGCCGCTGCTCACCGATCCGGCCGTCGACAAGATCTCGTTCACCGGCTCGCGTGACGTGGGTGTGATGATCCAGCGCACGTGCGCCGAGCAGCTCAAGCGGGTCACGCTGGAACTCGGCGGCAAGAGCCCGAACATCGTGTTCGCCGACGCCGACATGGCGGGTGCCGTCCCCGGCACGTGCGCCGGTGTGTTCGGGAACCAGGGCGAGGTGTGCTCCGCCGGCAGCCGGGTGTTCGTCGAGCGCTCGATCTACGACGAGGCGCTCGACGCGATGACCGCCGAGGCGGCCGCGATCCGGCTCGGTTCCGGACTCGATCCCGCGACCACGATGGGTCCGCTCGTGTCGGCCGAGCAGCGCGACCGGGTGCTCGGCTACCTCGAGGTCGGCCGCGCCGAGGGCGCCCATCTCGCGTTCGAGGGGACCGCGCCGAGCGATCCGGCGCTGGCGAACGGATACTTCGTCGCACCTGCCATCTTCGAGGCGACCTCGAACGATCTGCGCATCGCCCGTGAGGAGATCTTCGGCCCGGTGATGACCGTGATCCCGTTCACCGAGGTCGACGAGGTGATCCGCCTCGCGAACGACACCGAGTACGGCCTCGCCGCCGCGATCTGGACCCGCGACATCACCAAGGCGCTGCGCACGGCACGAGCCGTTCGCGCCGGCATCGTCTGGATCAACGACAGTCAACCGGCACCGAGCGAGGCGCTGTGGGGTGGCTACAAGCAGAGCGGTATCGGGCGCGAGCTCGGCCCGTACGCGCTCGACGCCTATCTCGAGACCAAGCAGATCTACATCAACCTGGGGGCATCATGACCGAACACGACACCAGCATCCGCGCCGGGGCGGGCGTCCCGGGCCGGACCGACCCCGATCCCGATGCCTTGAAGATGTACTCGTTCCAGGTGTTCACCAAGCTCGAGGGAGCGGTGACCGCCGGCATGATCCACCTCGGCGACAAGCTCGGGATGTTCCGGGCGCTGGCCGAGGCGGACCAACCGCTCACCACCGATGAGCTCGCCAGCCGCACCGGCCTCGCCGAGCGCTGGGTGCGCGAGTGGGCGCACAACCAGGCGGCGGCGCGGATCATCCGCTCCCACACGGGCGATGCGTCCGGTGATGTGTCCGGCGACGCAGCGGTTCGGTTCTCCCTCAGCCCCGAGGCCGTGGCCGTGCTCGCGTCCCCCGAGCATCCGGCCTTCGGCATGGGTATGTTCCACCGACTTCCCCAGACCATGCGCACCCTCGAGGAGATGCCCGAGAGCTTCGTGACCGGTCTCGGGCACGACTACGACAGCCATGGTCCGGAGGGCGCCGTGGGCATCGAGCGCAGCTTCGAGCCGTGGAGCAATGCCTTCCTGGTCCCCACCGTGCTCCCGGCACTCGACGGCGTGGTCGACAGGCTCCAGGCCGGTGCCGTGGTGGCCGACGTCGGGTGCGGCGCTGGCAGCGCCGTGTTGAAGATGGCCGAGGCGTTCCCCGCCAGCCGCTTCCACGGGTACGACATCTCCCGCTACGCGCTCGGGCGGGCCGAGCAGAAGCGGGTGGAGGCCGGCGCGACCAATGTGCACTTCCACGATCCGCGCCAGGACCCGCTGCCGTCGAACCACACGGTCGACCTCGTGACCACCTTCGACTGCATCCACGACATGACCGATCCGCAGGGGATGATGCACGCCATCCGCGGTGCCATCGCCCCCGACGGCGTGTGGCTCCTGGTCGACATCAAGGCGCGCGACACCTTCGCCGAGAACGTCGAGAAGAACCCGATGGCGTCGCTGATGTACGGGATCAGCGTGCTGTCGTGCATGTCGTCAGCGCTCAGCGAACCCGGGGGTGCCGGCCTCGGCACCTTGGGTCTTCCGGCTGCGAAGGCCGAGGCGATGGCGTCCGAGGCCGGCTTCACGAGATTCCGCACGCTCGACATCGATCACTCCGTCAACGCCTTCTACGAGGTACGGCCATGAGGTGACCGTCACCTACAGTCGACCGCCATGAGCGACCGCTGCACACTCGACGAGGCCAAGGTATTCGCCGCCGGGCTCGACCTCGAAAGCGGCGTGGGAGGTGGGCAGCGGTGGAGCGCCTGACCTCGCTGTCACGCTCGATCGCGGGAAGACATGCCGTCGTGACGGGTGCGGCGAGCGGGATGGGTCGCGCCACGGCCCACCTGTTCGCCGACGAGGGTGCCCGGGTGGTGGTGGCCGATCTCGGCGACGAGCGGGTGGCGACGGTGGTCGACGAGATCCGTGCGGTGTACGGCTCCGATGCCGCGCTGGGCGTGACCTGCGATGTGGCAGACCACGAGCAGCTCCGCGAGCTGGTGCACGCCGTCGACGGGTGGTGCGGCGGTATCGACATCGTCGTCAACAACGCGGGGGTCTCGTTGCCCAGCTCGGTGTTCCAGCCCGAGGACGAGTTCGAGACCAACTGGGCCCGCACCCTCGACATCAACCTGACCGCGCACGCCCGCCTGGTGCGGCTCGCGCTGCCGTTCCTCGCACAGTCCGGGGAAGGTCGTGTGGTCAACATCGCCTCGACCGAGGCCATCGTGACCACGGCCGGACTGGCTGCGTACGCCGCCACGAAGGCCGGGGTGGTCGGGCTCACCAAGAGTCTCGCCGTCGAGCTCGGTCGTCACGGCGTGACGGTCAACTGCATCTGCCCGGGGCCGATCCTGACCGGGATGACCGCCGGGATCCCCGACGAGGCGAAGGCCACGTATGCCCGTCGGCGGGTGCCGCTCCGGCGTTACGGGATGCCCGAGGAGGTCGCCCAGATGACGCTGAACCTCTGCCTGCCGGCCAGCAGCTTCGTGAACGGTGCCATCATCCCGGTGGACGGTGGTATGACGATCCGCCACACCTGACCGGATCGATCAGGCTGGGTCGAGGATGCCCGTGAGGCCCGTGGGCTCGTGCGGGCCCAGAACGAGCGACTCCAGGATGCCGATGCCCTCGTGTTCGCCGGCCGCACCGCTCGAGTGGGCACGGCACACCGTCTGGACGTGCACGTGGTGGGCGGCGCACGGGTCGGCCACGGGCAGCGTCCAGCGCTCACCGTCCTCCTCGAGCTCGCCCTTCCAGACGCCGTGGGCCCATTCGGGGTGCCCGTAGCCGAGTCCGGCCATGTGGAAGTCGTAGAGAGGCTCGAGCGAGACGTGGGTGGACGCGCCGCCGTACTCGACGAGATCGAGCTCGAACCGTTGGGCCCAGCGGGTTCCGGTGCGCCAGCCGACCTCGTACTCGACCCGATCGACCGCGACCGGCGGCTCACCGTCGGGCACCACGAACCCCGTCTCGTGCCAGCGGCGACCGTCGCCGTGCTCGTTGACGTCCATGTGGGTGGCGAACTCCCCGAAGTTCACCGGCGCCCAGAGCCAGTAGAACTGTGGCTCTGACACCGGCGCACCCGTGGGGGCTCGCTCGCCCACCGGGCGCACACCCCACGATCGGTCGCGAGATCCCCAGGTGTCGGCTGGTGAGCAGGAGTGACGGTGTCCGCCGATGTCGATCCAGCCCTCCCACCGGCCGAACTGCGTGAGCCGGGTGTAGTCGAGCAGCACGCGCTGGCCGACCTGGTGGAAGAAGTGCGGCTCCTCGATCGGTGCCGACCGGGCCCTGAACGTGAGCTCGGCCCGGATGCCCTCGTTGGGGGCGTCGACCAGCACTCGGAGCGTCCGGAGCGGCTCGACCACCTCGACGCGCACCGGTCCGACGTGGTTCGCGTCGCGTCGGTCGGCGGGCGCCCGCCTCGACGCGTGCACGTTGATCTGTTCGGAACCCCCCAGCACCACGCTGAACGACGCGTCGGCCACGTGGCGGTTCGGGTACAGACCCATGGCGCAGGCGAAGTAGAGCGAGTCGTCGGCACCCTGGTCGCGGCAGTACCCGTTGAAGAAGTAGCGGTCGTAGTGATTGAGGTCGGAGGACCCCGTCCGGGCGACCGGATGTGACGTCTGATGGATCGGATAGTCGTCGAACGAACTCAGCACACGACCGACCGTAGTCATATCCTGTGGGCACCATGCAGCTCCAACCGCGTCGCTACCGGACGATCACGATCGGGGCGCTCATCGCGCTGTGCGTGATCATCGTGACGGGTGCGGGCGTCCGACTCACCGGCAGCGGGCTCGGCTGTGACAGCTGGCCGGCCTGCAACGAGACCAGATTCGTCGACGTCTCCGACGCTCACACCGCCATCGAGCAGCTGAACCGCCTGTTCACTGGCGTGATCGTCGTGCTCGTGGCCGCAGCGGTGCTGGGGTCGCTGATCCGTGCACCCCGTCGGCGCGACCTCACCTGGCTCTCGCTCGGGCTCGTGGTCGGTGTGTTCGGCCAGGCCGTGGTGGGCGGGATCGTCGTGCTCACCGGGTTGCACCCCGCCGCGGTCCAGCAGCATTTCCTGCTGTCGATGGTGACGGTCGTGAACGGTGCGGTGCTGGTCCGCAGGGCGGGGGAGCCCGACGGGGTGCCCCGGCGGCACGTGGTACGTCGCCGCACCCGTCATCTGGCGTGGGTGCTCGCCATCGCGACGTCCGTCGCGATCTTCACCGGCACGCTCGTGACAGGTACCGGGCCGCACGCCGGCGACGAGAACGCGGAGCGGTTCGGTTTCGTCATCTCCGATGTCGCACGGGTGCACGGGATCACCGTGATCGTGTCGATCGCGACGGCGCTCGCGCTGGTGGCTCGGATCCACCGCCACCCGGGCGACCGCGCTGCGATGTGGCAGCCGCTCACCACGTGGATGTTCGTGGCGGTGCTCCAGGCCGCGGTGGGCTACGTCCAGTACTTCAACGGTGTGCCCGAGTTGCTGGTGGCGATCCACATCGCCGGAGCCACCCTGCTCTACCTCGTCACGGTGCACGTGGTGCTCGCCACGAAGCGGCCGTTGTTCGACGAGCTTGCCGCGGTGCGGAGCGAAACGGTCGACGCCGACCACGAGCTGGTCAGAGCGATCGTCACCCATCCGGACACCTGACCCGAACAGGCCACCGGAACACGCCACCGGAACACGCCACCGGAACACGCCACCGGAACACGATGGTCACACGGGATTGCCATTCCGTTCACCGCGATGTCGTACAGTACCGACGCGATGCGGGCACCTGACCACCCACTTCCGATCCCCCCGACCCGGCGATCAGCCAGGAACGGGCGTACTCGGATGCTCCGTGTCTGTCGATGGTTGGTCGTCCTCCTCACCGTGGGCCTCGTGATCGACACCGGCGTGGTGTCGGCCCAGGACGAGGAGCAGTCGGTCTTCGGCACCCTCACCTACACCGACCCCGAGACGAACGATCGTGTCCCGGTCGAGGGTGGGCTCATCACCGTCGAGGGTGTGGGTTCGGCCCCGAGTGAGGCCGACGGATCGTTCCGCATCGGCTTGCCCGAACCGGGCGAGTACGTGGTCTCCATCGATCCCGAGGGTCTCCCCGAGGGGGTGTTCCTCGACGACCCCGATCGCGCCGTGCTCACGGTCAACGTGCAGGAGGGTGGCAACCAGATCGTGCTGTTCCGGCTCACGGTGCTCGACGAGGCCGACCGGGGGAGCACGTCGGGCGGTATCACCGGGCGACGGGTCGCCCAGCTCACCGCCGAGGGACTCAAACAGGGCCTCTACCTCGCGATGGCGGCCATCGGGCTCTCGATGATCTTCGGCACCACGGGGCTCACCAACTTCGCCCATGCCGAGCTGGTGACCTTCGGCATGCTCGGCACCTACTTCTTCAACTTCTACGGGCTGGCGGGGGTGATCGGGTTCCTCGCCCCGCTCCCGCCCCCCTTCGGCGACGGGATGAACCTCGTGTTCGCCGCGGTGTTCGGGATGCTGGCGGGCGGCACGCTCGGTTGGGCCATCAACCGGTTCATCTTCCGAGGCGCTCGTCGCAGCGGCGTGAGCCTGCTCGCCCAGATGCTGATGACGATCGGGTTGTCGATCCTGTTGCGCTACATCTTCCTGTACGTGTTCCGCGGTGGACCGCGCACGTTCGGACAGTTCACCGCCCAGCGAGCCGTGAAGATCGGTCCGATCGAACTGACGCCGAAGGACATGATCGCCATGTCGCTCGCGATCATCATCTTGATCCTGGTGGGCGTCTTCTTGCAGCTCACGCGCACCGGCAAGGCCATGCGAGCGGTCTCCGACAACCGTGAACTGGCCGAGTCGACCGGCATCAACGTCGAGCGCGTCATCTCCACCGTCTGGGTGTCGGGGGCGGCGCTCGCGGCGCTCGGTGGCACCTTCTTCGGCCTCACCCAGATCCGTTGGGACTTCGGTTTCCGGAACCTGTTGTTGCTGTTCGCGGCGGTGGTGCTGGGCGGTCTCGGGACCGCCTACGGCGCGCTGCTCGGTGCGCTGATCGTCGGCCTCGCGATCAACCTGTCCACCATCGTGATCGACGCCGAGCTGAAGAACATGGTGGCGCTGCTGGTCATGGTCGTGATCCTCCTCGTGAGGCCACAGGGCATCCTCGGACGTCCGGAACGGATCGGATAGCCGCGTGGACTGGGGTTTCATCTTCGAGCGGACCATGTCAGCGATGATCGGTCCCGAGGCCATGGTGTTCGCGCTGGCGGCCATCGGGCTGAACGTGCACTTCGGGTACGCCGGTCTGCTCAACTTCGGTCAGGTCGGCTTCCTGGCCGCCGGTGCCTACGGGCTCGGTATGACCGTCTACTGGCTCGATCTGAACTTCTGGCTCGGTATCCCGTTCGGCATCCTGTACGCGCTCGTGCTCGCGCTGATCCTCGGGATCCCGACGCTCAGGTTGAGGGCCGACTACCTCGCCATCGTCACCATCGCCGCGTCCGAGAGCATCAGACTGTTCGTGCGTTGGCGGGGCAACTCCGACATCACCGGCGCGTCACAGGGCATCAACGAGTTCGCTCGGCCCTTCTACGACCTCAACCCGTTCGTGAACGGTCAGTTCTACTCGCTCGGCCCGTTCAAGTACCTCGGTCGCGACGTGTGGGTGCTCATGGTCGGCTGGACCATCGTGATGCTGTCGCTGCTGGTGGTCTGGCAGATCATGCGGTCACCGTGGGGACGTGCGCTCCGGGCCATCCGCGAAGACGAGGACGCCGCTCGGGCCCTCGGCAAGAACGCCTACGTCTACAAGGTGCAGGCGCTCATGATCGGCGGTGTGATCGGTGCCCTGGCAGGCATGTTGCAGGTCATCCAGAAGTCGTCGGTGCAGCCCGACACGTTCAACCCGGTGATCACGTTCACCATCTGGGCGATCCTCATCCTCGGCGGGCCCGGCCGAGTCTGGTCGCCGGTGGTCGGATCGATGATCTACTGGTCGTTGATCGTGTTCATCGAGAACGTGCTGCGCGGCCTGCCGAGTGGCGCGCGCGACACGCTGGAGAACACGGTCCGCCTGAGCGACATCAACATCTCCCAACTGCGCTTCATGCTGGTCGGTCTGGGCCTGCTGTTGTTGGCCCGTTTCCGACCGCAGGGGATCTTCGGATCGAGAGAGGAGATGGCGCTCGATGACCGATGAACGTGAGGTGGTGTTCGGCTCGACGTCGGGTGGCGGTGGCGCAGGAGCGGCATCGGCCAACATGGCCGATCTCGTGAATCCCGTGGCCGGGGTGTTCGACGACGTCGTGCCCGAACCAGGGTCGCCCAAGCCCGACCCCATCCTGATCGCCTCGAACGTCATGAAGACCTTCGGCGGACTCACGGCGGTCGATGTCGAGCACCTCGAGATCCAACGGGGCGCCATCACGGCGCTGATCGGGCCCAACGGCGCGGGGAAGACCACGTTCTTCAACTTGTTGACCGGGTTCGACGACATGGACCGTGGACGGGTCACGCTCGACGGTGATGTGATCACCAAGGTCCCGCCGCACCGCCTCGCCAAGCGGGGCATGGTCCGGACATTCCAGCTCACCAAGGCGTTGTCCCGCATGAAGGTGATCGACAACATGAAGCTCGGTGCCACCCCTCAGCGGGGTGAGAGCTTCTGGGTGTCGCTGGTGACGTCGCTGTGGTCTGGGCAGGAGGCCGAGGTCGAGGCCAAGGCCGATGCCCTCCTCGACCGCTTCAACATGACGCACATGCGCGACGAGTTCGCGGGCACGATGTCGGGGGGCCAGCGCAAGCTGATCGAGATGGCCCGCGCGCTCATGACCGACCCGAAGCTCGTGATGCTCGACGAGCCGATGGCCGGAGTGAACCCGGCGCTCACGCAGTCGCTGCTCGGTCATGTGAAGGGTCTGCGCGCCGAGGGGCGCACGGTGATCTTCGTCGAGCACGACATGGACGTGGTGCGCGACATCTCGGACTGGGTGGTGGTGATGGCCGAGGGGCAGATCATCGCCGAGGGCACGCCCGATCACATCTCGGCCAACACCGACGTGATCGACGCCTACCTCGGCAAGCACCACGACAGCGACCTGTTCGACGACGAGGTCGTGGCCGCTGTGCTCGACGACGAGGTCACGGCCGCAGCACTCGACGGCGACGATGACGCGGCCGCAGCGATCGTGCGGGAGCTGAGCGAGGAAGTGCGGCAGGAGGAGGACGGACCATGAGCGACGACGTGCTCGTCCGGGTGCAGGACCTCACGGCTGGTTACGTGCCGGGTGTCGACATCCTCAACGGGTGCTCGCTCGACCTGCACCGTGGCGAGCTGATCGGCATCATCGGCCCCAACGGTGCCGGCAAGTCCACCCTGCTCAAGGCCATGTTCGGCCTCCTCTCGGTCCGCAAGGGCTCGGTCACCTACAAAGGCGACGACATCAGCCGCGCTGCCGCTCACGACCTCGTGTCGCGTGGCATCGGGTACGTGCCCCAGCGCGACAACGTGTTCGCGGCCCTGACGGTCTCGGAGAACCTCGAGATGGGTGTCTACCTCCGACCGAAGGCGTTCCGCGAGCGCATCGACTTCGTGACCGAGATGTTCCCGCGCCTCGCCGAGCGCCTCAAGCAGCGAGCGGGCTCGCTGTCGGGTGGCGAACGACAGATGCTCGCGATGGGCCGAGCGCTCATGATGGATCCCGAGGTGATCCTCCTCGACGAGCCGTCGGCCGGACTCTCGCCGGTGCTGCAGGACCAGGTGTTCGTCCGCACCCGCGAGATCAACAGGGCCGGCGTGTCGGTGGTGATGGTCGAGCAGAACGCTCGCCGCTGTCTCCAGATCTGCGATCGCGGTTACGTGCTCGACCAGGGCCGCAACGCCTACACCGACACCGGGCGCAACCTCCTGAACGACCCGAAGGTGATCGAGCTGTACCTCGGCACCCTCGCCACGGTCGACTGAAGCCGTTCTGTCCGCGCCGATCGCCTGATTCCGGGCGATCCCGACAGACAGTTCGGAAGGTGTGTGCGGTTCTGTCCGCGCCGATCGCCCGGATCCGGGCGTGCCCGACAGACAGTTCGGTGGGGGTGACGCGGACGAGCCCGCCGGCCGATCCTCTCGGGACCGGGCGACGGGCTCGTGCCGTGTCAGGTATTCGTGTTCAGGTGTTCGTGATCAGCTCGCGAACACGAAGGTGTCGAGGTCGGAGTTCGGCGTCGAGTCACCGTCGTAGGTGGCGATGCGGAAGCTCGCCGCCGACGGCTCACCGGCGTCGACGAACTCGTACGGGCCACCGACACCGATGTAGTCGATGTCCTCGCCGGCCTCGAGCAGGTCCCTGCACTCGGCGAACGAGAAGCACTCGGTACCCGGACCACGGGTGACGTCGTTGATCTCGGCTGCGATCGCAACCGGGTCATCGGTGCCCGCCGCCACGGTGGCGAGAGCGGTGATGATGACGGCGTCGTAGGTCTCGGCGCCATAGGCGTACACGCCGCCCATGTCACCGACTTCGTCGAGACGATCGAGGAAGTCCCGGATGTCGCCCAGGTCGACCGAGGGCTCGGTGCCCTTCATGCCAGCGATGATGCTGGGGTCGGCCAGTTCGGCACCGATACCACCGATGTTGCCGTCGACGCCGTACACCGCCTTGTCGAGCGGGCCGATACCCCGCTCGTGCATGGTGGTGAGGATCGCCGCCGACTCGTCGAAGCCGATCACGATGATGGCGTCGGAGTCGGCCTCGACCAGCGAGTCGACCTCGGCGTCGAAGCTGTCGACGTTCACGGCGTAGGCGATGAACTCGTCGATGGTGCCGCCGCTGCCCTCGAAGTTGTTCCGGAAGGACTCGGCGAGACCTTCACCGTACGGCTCCTGGCGGAACACGACGGACGCCGTGGTGTTGCCGTCCTCGAGCACCAGGTTCGAGAGGACCCGACCCTGGAGGATGTCGGACGGAGCGGTGCGGAAGTACAGCCCGTTGTCGTCGTAGGTGGTGAAGTCGGGTGAGGTGTTGGCCGGCGAGAACTGGATCACGCACGACCCGGTGATCTTGTCGATCACCGTGAACGACACGGCCGACGACGCAGCGCCGATGATCACGTCGGCACCGAGCGCGAGCAGACGGTCGACCTCGGTGTTGGCGAGGTCGGTGGTGGTGTCGCCGGAGTCACCCTGGTGGAGGACGACGTCCTCACCGAGCACGCCACCGGCGGCGTTGATGTCCTCGACGGCGATCTGGGCGCCGGCGACTTCGGGCGGTCCGAGGAACGCGAGGTCTCCGGTGACCGGCAGGATCGTGCCGACGGTGAGCACACCGTCGCTGGTGCCGACGCAATCGGCACCGGATGGTGCCTCCTCGTCGGTGACACCCTCGTCGACCTCTTCGTCGGGTGCTTCCTCGTCGGGTGCCTCCTCGTCGGGGGCCTCCTCGTCGGGTGCTGCCTCGTCGGGTGCTTCGGTCGTCACGGCGGGCTCGTCGGCGGCACCGTCGTCGTCGCCGCCGCACGCAGCGACAACGAGAGACAGTGCGACCAGCAGCCCACCGACGCGGCGGACGCGTGATTTCTGCATGTTGGTGGTTCTCCCCCTATGTTCGATGGTGCGGGATTGCTCCATCGTGTGTAGGTGCGGTCAGGGTACGCCCTGGGGTCCGCCGGTACAAGCACCGACGCCTGTCGTGGATACGGTCTTCACATGCCCGAAACACCAGTCGACGTGCACGACGAGGTCCGCTACGAGGTCGACGCACACATCGCGACGATCACGCTCGACGCCCCGGACCGGATGAACACCATCTCGGGTGCGATGCTCGACTCGATCTCGAGTCGGCTCCTCGCGGCCGATCGTGATCCTGCGGTGCGGTGCATCGTCCTGACCGGCGCGGGCCGGGCCTTCTGTGCCGGACTCGATCTCGGGGCCCAGATGGCCGAGCAGTCGGGTGGGAAGCAGGGGTCGCTCGGCGGTCTCGGCAGCCTCGACACCAACCCCGGCGAGTTCGATCTGCGCAACGCGCCCCCCATCGTGCTGCACGGGCTCGACACGCCCACGGTCTGCGCGCTCAACGGCGGAGCCGCCGGATACGGACTCGACCTCGCGCTCGGCTGCGACATCCGCATCGCCGCCGACACCGCCAAGCTCAACCCCGGCTTCGCCAAGCGCGGCATCCTGCCCGAGAGCGGTGGTACGTGGCTGCTGCCGCGGATCGTCGGCTACGCCAAGGCCGCCGAGATCGCGTTCACCGGCCGCACCCTGACTGCCACGGAGGCCCTCGAGCTCGACCTCGTGAACCGGGTGGTCCCTGCTGCTGAGCTGGCCGACGCCGCCCGCGATCTCGCCGTCGAGATCGCCGCCAACGCCCCACTGGCCGTCAGGGCGATCAAGCGCATGATGCGGGCGGCCGAGACCGAGACGTTCGAGCAGAACGTGCACCACGTCTTCCTCCAGCTGCTCCCACTGTTGCGCACGAACGACTTCTCCGAAGGGGTCGCAGCGTTCATGGAGAAGCGCGAGCCGGAGTTCCGGGGCCGGTGAGTGACAGCGGGGCCACGGGTGGTCTCGGTCTGCTCGAGGGGTTGGCGACCACTCGGGCGATCCGCCGTTACCGCGACGAGCCGATCCCTGACCACCATCTGGCCGAGATCCTGTGGCATGCGGGGCGTGCCCCGTCGGGTTCGAACCGCCAGCCCTTCCGGTTCCTCGTGTTGCGGGACGGCCCGTCCGCTGTCGAGGCCAAGGCTGTGCTCGGCGATTCGTTCCGTGCCGGATGGTCGGCCAAGCGCGCCGCCGACGGGTACCGGCCCTCGAGGTTCGCGGACTCGATGCAGCACTTCGTCGACCATCTCGAGCAGACGCCGGTGGTCGTGCTCGTGTGTCTCGTTCGCTACCGGTCGGCCAACCCGTACGAGGGGGCATCGGTGTACCCCGCGTGTCAGAACCTGCTGTTGGCCGCCCGGGCCCTCGGTTACGGCGGCGCGCTCACGATGTGGCACCTCGGCGTCGAGGACGACCTCCGGCGGATCCTCGGGATCCCCGACGAGGTCGCGCTGTCCGCCTGCATCACCCTGGGCCGTCCGATGGGCCGTCACGGTCCGGTCCGACGAAAGCCGATCGGTCAACTGACCTTCGACGACCGCTGGGACCAGACTGCGGACTGGATCCCCGACGAGTCGTAGTCTCGCACCCGTGCCCCTCGTCGCCGGCGTCGACTCGTCCACGCAGTCCACCAAGGTGGTCGTCCGCGATGCCGACACCGGCGCCGTGGTGGCGAGCGCGTCCGCGCCGCACCCCACCACCACACCGCCGATCAGCGAACAGGATCCGGTTGCCTGGTGGCGGGCGTTCGAGCAGGCCTGGGACGGCGTCGGTGCCCCGCAGGTGGCCGCGATCTCGGTCGGTGCGCAGCAACACGGAGCGGTCGTGCTCGACACCGACGGTGTCGTGATCCGTCCGGCGCTGCTCTGGAACGACACCCGGAGCGCCCCCGACGCCGGATGGCTCCGGTCGCAGCTCGACGGCGGCGATCGCAGTTGGGCCGATCGGATCGGGAGCGTTCCGGTGGCGGCCTTCACCGCGGCGAAACTCTCGTGGCTGCATCGCAGCGAGCCGGACCACTGGTCGCGGCTCGCCAGTGTGGTGCTCCCGCACGACTGGATGACCGCCCGGCTGGTCGCTGCGGGTGACGGGCACGCGGCGAACGGCCACCGGACCGGTGGATTCACCACCGATCGGGGCGACGCCTCGGGCACGGGGTACTGGTCGCCGGCCACGGGTGAGTACTGCTACGACGTACTCGAGCTGATCGATCGGGAGCGCGACTGGAGCGGGGCCCTGCCCCGGGTGGCCGCTCCCGACGAGGTGATCGGCCGATTCGGATCGGCGGTGGTCGCGCCGGGCACCGGTGACAACATGGCGGCCGCCCTGGGTCTCGCACTGGGGCCCGGTGACGTGGTGATCTCCATCGGCACGTCGGGCACCGTCTTCACCCGCTCGGCCACACCGACCGCCGACGCGTCGGGTGCGGTCGCAGGTTTCGCCGATGCTGCGGGCGGATTCCTCCCGCTCGTGTGCACGCTCAACGGGGCCAAGGTGCTCGACGCCGTGCGGCGGCTGCTCGGGGTGGACCATGACGAGTTCGACCGGCTGGCGCTCGCGGGGAGCTCCGACGGACTCACCCTGTTGCCCTATTTCGACGGAGAGCGGGTACCCGACCGACCCGATGCCACCGGGCTGCTGGTCGGGCTGAGATCCGACGTGTCCCGAGAGCAGTTCGCCCGAGCGGCCGTCGAGGGCGTGGTGTGCGGCCTCCTCGACGGTCTCGACGCGTTGCGCGCCCACGCCGAGGTGACCGGTCACGTGGTCCTCACCGGCGGAGCGAGCCGATCGACCGCCGTTCGCGCCGTGCTGGCCGGCCTCTGCGACCGGCCGGTCGTGCTCGGTGCGACCGACGAGGCGGTGGCCGCGGGAGCGTGCGTGCAGGCGGCGGCGGTCTGGGGTCGAGAACCGGTGGAGACGGTCTACCGCCGGTGGCACCTGTCGTCGCGCACGCCGGTCACACCGGTGGAGACGAGCTCGAACGCGGTGGACGAGATCCGAGAACGACATGCCCGGGCGGCAGCCCTCCCGGACGCATGAGCGTCGACCCCTTCGAGCTCCTGGGCCTCGACGGCGATGCGACCGAGGCCGATGTGCAGCGGGCCCGCCGCCGACTCGCCAAGGAGCACCACCCCGATGTCGGTGGCGACGAGGCCGAGATGCGCCGCCTCAATGCCGCGGTGACCGCGGCGATGGTCGAGATCGGACGTCGTGCCGACCGACGTCGCGTGGTCCCGCCCGCCGCGCCGGAGTGGGGCCGGAACGACTCGACGACCGGTTCGACGACCATGTCGACACCCGGTCGGCAGCCGGTCAGCGGGGAGCGTGACGGTCGACGAGTGGTGCACGACAACGCATCGTTCACGATCGAGGCGCTCCCGGCCGAGGCGTTCGAGGCCCTGTTGGTGGTTGCCACGTGGATCGGTGAGACGCTCGTGGACGATCCGCCCTACCTCCTCGAGGTGCACCTCCGCGATCCGGTCGAGTGTTGGTGTCGCCTCGACCTGGTGCCCGACGCCGGCGCCTGCACCGTGAGCCTCACGGTCGCCACCGTGGAGGTGGGCCCGATGCCCGACGTGGACGCGGTGCGCGACGTGTGGGTGGCCGAGCTCAACCGGCTCGACTGGGACGGTCTCCGCGAGCCGGATCCTCGCGACCGGCGGCCGCCTTCGTGAGCCGATCACGGACGGCGTGTCCGAGCCCTTCCGCCGGGGGGAGCACGGCCACCACGACCTCGAGACCGCGTCGATCGGCGTCGCGGAGGTCGGCGTAGAGCTCGCGGGCGGAGACGACGAGATCGTCGGTGCGGTCGAGGAGGTCGACGCTCACACCAGAGCTGCGGAGCTCGTCGACGCGACGTCGACCGGTCTCGGGCCGGTCGACGAGCTCGACGCGGCACTCGGGTGCGTAGTGCGACGCGAGCATCCCGGCGGCACGGCTGGGGCCCGACGCCGGGGCGAGTTCGAGATCGAGCAGTCGCGAGATCTGCTCGGTCGGGATCCCACCGGCGCGGAGCACCTGCGGGGGATCGGTGGTGCAGTCGACGATGGTGCTCTCGACGCCCACCGGGCATGCACCGCCGTCGAGGACGGCATCGTGACCGGGTTCGAGGAACGCACCGAGATCGTCGAGCACGTGCCGGGCGGTCGTCGGGCTGACACGCCCGAAACGATTGGCCGACGGCGCGGCGAGACCGCCGTCGAGCTCGAGCAGCAGTGCCGTGGTGAGCGGGTGGGCCGGCACTCGGATCCCCACCGTGTCACGGCCGCCGGTGACGGCGTCGGTCACCCGTGGTCCGCGCGGCACGAGCAACGTGAGCGGGCCCGGCCAGCACGCGGCCCCGAGCACCCGAGCGGCCGTCGACAGTGCGCCGGTCCATCCTGCGATGTGCTCGATCGACGCAACGTGGACGATCAGGGGGTGGCCGACCGGTCGGCCCTTCACCTCGAACACCCTGTGCACCGCCGCCTCGTCGTCCGCAGCCGCCGCCAGGCCGTAGACCGTCTCGGTGGGGATCGCCACCAGCCCTCCCGAGCGGATCAGCGCGGCCGCCGCTGCGATGTCGGTCGTCAGGAGCTGGTCGTGGGGATGCGGAGCAGCGGGCATCGAAGCCGAGGCGTCAGACCGGGACGGCGTCGAGGAACTCGAGCATGGCGTCGATGAACCCGAACGCCTCCGGGGTGGCGAAGTGATCGACGTTCTTGAGTACCGCGGCACGGGCGTTCGGCAGTGCCGCCACGAGCTGGTCGGCGGGGTACACGAAGTCACGGTCACCCACCACGATCAGCGTCGGACACGTGATCGCGGCGAGTGCCTCCTCGGTGATCGCGGCGCCCGGCGGGCGTCGCATCACGGCGGCGAGTGCATCGATGTCGTTCCCCGATTGCTGGGCGTACTGGGCGAACAGGCGCGACACGTTGTCGACCTCGTCGTCGGCGTCGGTGGAGCCGTCGCGGACACGGTCGAGCGCAGCGAGGATGCGCTGCGTGCCGGAATCGTCGCGCTCGAACACGTTGCGGCCGATGCCGGCCAGCACGAGACGGTTGAAGCGCTCGGGATGGTCGATGGCCGCTCGCAGGATCGTCAGGGCGCCCAGCGAGAAGCCGACCGCGTCGACGGGATCGGCCGGCATGGCCTCCAGCACTCGCTCGGTGAGGTCGGCGTAGGCCTCGGGATCGTGCGGTTTGGGGGCGGAGCCGTGACCCAGGAGGTCGACCCCGAGCACCGGCCGCCCGGCATCGGCCAGCAGCGCCGTCACTCCGGTGCGCTCCCACGTGTCACGGTACGACCCGCCCCATCCGTGTACGAGCACGACCGGTGGACCTGACGAGGTGGAGCTGTTCACGACCGACAGCGTAGGCGGTGACCCACGGCGGTGGTTGGGTAGCCTGCGGTCGCCACGAGTCCCAGGAGCCCCCGATGCGGATGTTGCACCCGAACCCTGTCCATGACCTGACCTACAACGACGTCTTCATGGTGCCCAGCTTGTCGTCGGTCGGCTCGCGTTTCGGTGTCGAGCTCACGACCCCTGACGGCATCGGCACCACGATCCCGCTCGTCGTGTCGAACATGACCGCGGTGGCAGGCCGCCGGATGGCCGAGACGGTCGCCCGTCGCGGTGGCCTCGCCGTCCTTCCCCAGGACATCCCGGTGGATGTGATCGAGAGCGTGGTCGGTTTCGTCAAGACCCGGCACCCCGTGTTCGAGACACCCATCACGCTCACCCCGACCCACACGATCGGCGACGCACTCGGCCTCATCCACAAGCGGGCCCACGGCGCAGTGGTCGTGATCGACGGCGCCGGCCAGCCTCTCGGTGTCTTCACCGAGCACGATGCAGCGGGTTTCGATCGCTACACCCAGCTCCGCAACGTGATGAGCAGCGAGCTCGTCACCCTCGAGTCCGACGTCACACCCGAGGCCGCCTTCGAGCATCTCGAACACGAACGGCTGTCGATGGCACCCGTGGTGGATCACGACGGACGCTTGCTGGGTGTGCTCACCAGCAAAGGTGCGCTGCGGTCGACCATCTACCGGCCTGCGGTCGACAGCGCGGGTCGGCTGCTGGTGTCGGTCGCGGTGGGCATCAACGCCGATCCGGTGGGTCGTGCTCGCGCCCTGGCGGAGATGGGTGTCGACGTCCTGGTGGTCGACACCGCGCACGGCCATCAGACACCGATGCTCGAGGTGGTCGAGCAGGTACGTGCCGTGGCGCCCGACACCCCGATCGTGGCTGGCAACGTGGTGACCACCGATGGCACCCGCCAGCTGATCGAGGCCGGGGCCGACATCGTGAAGGTCGGCGTGGGTCCGGGAGCCATGTGCACCACCAGGATGATGACCGGTGTGGGTCGCCCCCAGTTCTCCGCCGTGGTCGAGTGCGCGGACGAGGCCTCCCGTCTCGGCGCCCACATCTGGGCCGACGGCGGCGTACGGTTCCCGCGTGATGTGGCGTTGGCCCTGGCCGGCGGTGCGTCGAGCGTGATGTTCGGATCGTGGTTGGCCGGTACCTACGAGTCGGCGGCCGACACCCTGCGTGATCCCGACGGTCGTCTCTACAAGGAGAGCTTCGGCATGGCGTCGAACCGGGCGGTGAAGATCCGCAACCGTTCCACGACGAAGCTCGAGTCCGCCCGCAAGGAGCTCTTCGAGGAGGGGATCTCGTCGTCGCGGATGTACCTCGATCCGCACCGACCAGGTGTCGAGGACATCATCGACCAGATCGTGGCGGGCGTCCGCTCCGCCTGCACCTACGCCGGTTCGTCGACGTTGTCAGAGTTCCACGAACGGGCGGTGGTCGGCATCCAGAGCCACGCCGGTTACGACGAGGGTCGCCCGTTGGGCACGTCGTGGTGAGCGATCCGGTGGGCGAGGCACCGCTGCGGCCTCTGGTGATCGCGATCGACGGCCCCGCCGGTGCCGGCAAGAGCACCGTCGGTCGAGCGGTGGCGGAGCGTCTCGGCCTCGAGTACCTGGACACGGGCGCGATGTACCGGGCCGTGACGTTCGGTGCGCTGCGTCGGGGCGTGGCCGTCCACGACCCGTCCGCGCTCGCCGAGCTGCTCACGTCGATCGAGATGGAGGTGGACGACCACGGGGTTCGGGTCGACGGCGTCGATGCCACCGCCGAGATCCGTGGTCGTGACGTCACCGACCACGTGAGCACCGTGGCGGCCGACAGCGCCGTTCGCTCCGAGTTGGTCCGACGGCAGCGGGCCTGGGCCCTCCAGCGCGGTGGCGGTGTGCTCGAGGGCCGCGACATCGGCACCGTGGTGTTCCCCGACGCCACCGCCAAGTTGTACGTCACGGCGTCGCCCCGCGTCCGAGCCGAGCGTCGGGTGGCGCAGATCGGGGGCGACGTCGATGAGGTCGAGTCGTCGATCATCGAGCGCGACCGGAAGGACTCGTCGCGGATCGACAGCCCGTTGAGCGAGGCGAGCGACGCGCTCGTGGTCGACACGAGCGCGCTCGGCGTCGACGAGGTGGTGGAGTTGATCCTGACCCATGTCCGTGGCGTCGCGGACGGTCGGTCGTGAGTTCGGTCGAGTCGTTCCTGGCCGGCAACGGTCCGTTGAGCCGCTCCCTGTACGTGGTCGTCCGTGCGGTCGTGACCACGGTGGTCCGCCTCCTCACCCGGATGCGTATCGACGGACGCGAGCACGTGCCTCGCACCGGTGCCTTCGTGCTCGCACCCGTGCACCGTTCCTACGTCGACAGCCCGATCGCCGCATGCGTCACCCGGCGTCGAATGCGGTTCATGGGCAAGGACTCCGTGTGGAAGTCCCGGCCGATCGGATGGCTCGCCTCGGCACTGGGGGCGTTCCCGGTCACCCGGGGGACGGCCGATCGCGAGGCGCTCTCGCGTTGCGTGGCCGTGCTCGAGGCGGGGGAGCCGCTCGTGCTCTTCCCCGAGGGTGAACGCAAGTCGGGTCCGACGGTCCAACCGCTGTTCGACGGCGCGGTGTACGTGGCCGTGCGGGCCGGCGTCCCCATCGTGCCCGTCGGGATCGGAGGGTCGGAGCGGGTGATGCCGAAGGGCGTCCGGTTGCCCAGGCCGCGTCGGGTGCACGTGATCGTGGGGCCTCCCATCGAGCCTCCACGGGCCGAAGACGGTCGTCGTCTGCCTCGTAGCTCCGTGAGGGAACACTCCGAGCGGCTGCACGCCGAGCTGCAGCGGCTGTTCGACGAGGCCGAGCGTCGCGTGGGCTGAGGTTCGCGAGTCACATCCCGAAGTACGCACCCAGGGCGTGGGCGAGGTGGAGCGGATCTCCCGAGCCGCTCAGTTCGCGGGCCGAGTGCATCGAGAGTTGGGGCACGCCCACGTCCGCGGTGGCGATCCCGAGCCGAGTAGCCGTGAGTGGTCCGATCGTCGACCCACAGGGCATGTTGTTGCGGGAGACGAACACCTGCCAGGGCACCCCCGCGATCTCACACGCGGTCTGGAACAGGGTGGCGGTGTCGGCCGACGTGGCGTAGCGCTGATTGGCGTTGAGCTTGATGGCCGGGCCACCACCGACCCGAGGTGCGTGGTCATGGTCATGACGCTCGGGATAGTTCGGGTGCACCGCGTGAGCGTTGTCCGCCGAGATGCACGTGGACCCGGCGAGTGCCCGCAGCAGGTGGTCGCGCGATCCGCCGCGCGCGGTCACGAGCCGTTCGAGGACGCGCTCGAGCAGGGGACCGCTCGCTCCGGTCTCGCTGGCGGAGCCGACCTCCTCGTGGTCGTTCAACACGATCATGGTCACGTGCGTCGGGTCATCGGCGTCGATCAGTGCCTTGGTGGCCGCCCAGCACGAGAGCTGGTTGTCGAGTCGACCGCTGGCGAGCAGTGAGCGGTCGGCACCCAGCAGTGCCGCGGGCTGGACGTCGTACAGGCACAACTCCCACCATTTCGCGGCGCCGACGGCGGAGCCGCCGCACGCCCGGTCGGCGATCCATGTCGCGAAGTCACCCGGCACACCGACGTCGAGACCCCACACGGGCGTCAGGTGCTGCTGGCGGTCGAGCACGAGCCCGGACTCGTTCACGTTGCGGTCGAGATGTACCGCCAACTGCGGGACGCGTGCGACCGGCTCGCGAACGTCGACCAGCCGATCGGTGCCGTCGGCCAACACCACGCGCCCGGCGATCCCGAGGTCGCGATCGAGCCACGAGTTCGCGAGCACGCCCCCGTACACCTCGACGGCGAGCTGACGCCACCCGTGGCGGGCGAGGTCGGGCCGGGGCTTCACGTGGAGACCGGGCGAGTCGGTGTGGGCGCCCACGATCCGCATCGGGACGTCGGGAGCGTCGTCGGCCGGGAGGCGCCATGCCACCATCGCGCCGCCGCGCACCAGGTAGCCGGCGGTCGGGAGGTCCGACCAGGCATCCCGCTCGTGGACCGGTTCGAACGCGGCCGTGCGCAGTCGACCGACGCACGACGCCACCGAGTGGTGCGGTGATGGTGAGGCGTCGAGATGGGCGAGCAGGTCGTCGAGCAGGTGGTCGCGCCGGTCGTCACCCATGGTCAGCGCCCTTGGAACAGTCCGACCGGGAGGCCCGTGCCCCGCAGGTGCGAGGTCTCGTTGAGCGTCACGACCGAACGCTCGCCGCTGCTCGCGGCGGCCACCCGGTGGATCGAGGTGTAGTTGGGGTAGAAGAAGCCGACGGCATCGTCGAGGCCGAGCACATGAGCCAGGTAGGTGTTGATCACCCCACCGTGGCACACCATGGCCACCCGGTGACCCCGGTGCAGGTCGATCACCTCCTCGATCGTGTCGACCACACGGTCGCGGAACTCGTCGCGTGACTCGTCGCTGTCCCACTCTCCCTGGAGCAGGGCCCGCCAGCGGGGGTCGTCGGACGCCTTCAGTTCCTCGACCGGTACGTACTCAGTGGCATGCTGATCCCACTCGGCGATGCCCTCGATCACCTCGACGGGCAGTCCTCGGGAGTCCGCCACCGGCCCGGCGGTCTCGAGTGCTCGACGCAGCGGGCTCGAACAGATCGCGTGGAGGTGTTCGTCGGCCAGGTACGCGGCCAGGTGCTGCGACTGGGCGACGCCGGCCTCCGAGAGTTCCGGATCGGCGGGCCCGTCGACCATCTCGCGCCGGACCGGTAGTGCGTGGCGTATCAGCAGTAGCTCCATGGATCGACTAGATAAACAGGTATGACGAGACGGACCAAGATCGTGGCCACCCTCGGGCCGTCGAGCGATCCCGATGGTGAGCTCGACACCCTCATCGCTGCGGGTGTCGACGTGGTCCGTCTCAACTTGAGTCATGGTCCGCTGCCCGAGCACCTCGCACGTCTCGATCGCGTCCGGGCGGTGGCCGGCCGTCTCGAGCGCCCCGTTGCCGTCCTGGCCGATCTCCCCGGTCCGAAGGTTCGTGCCGGCAAGTTCATCGAAGGTGGTGTGGGGCTTGCCGCTGGTGGGTTCGTGCATCTCGTGCCCGGCGACGGTGCCAGCGATGCCGGCACGATCCACGTCGAGTACGAGACCTTGCTCGACGACCTCACGGTCGGCGATCGGGTGATCCTCGGCGACGGTGCGATCTCGATGCGTGTCACCGAGCACCACGACACATCGGTGCTCGCCCGGATCGAGACGGGCGGCCGCACCCAGGGCAAACCGGGCGTGCACCTCTCGTCGGATCGGCTCAGGCTCGAGACCCCCACCGACGACGACCTCGTGCTCGCGGAGGCGGTTGCCAGTGCCGGCGTCGAGTTCATCGCGGTGTCGTTCGTGCGGCGTGCCGGTGATGTGGAACAGGTGCGGGAGGTGGTGGGTGACCGTGCGCAACTGGTGGCGAAGATCGAGACCAGCGCCGCCCTCGCCAACCTGTCCGACATCGTCGCGGTGTCCGACGCCCTCATGGTCGCCCGTGGTGATCTCGGGATCGACTGCCCCATGGAGGATGTCCCGCACCTCCAGAAGCACATCATCCGCCAGTGTGTCGAGCAGGGGGTGCCGGTCATCACGGCCACCCAGATGCTCGAGTCGATGGTCACGGCACCGTCGCCCACCCGGGCCGAGGTGAGCGATGTCGCCAACGCCGTGTTCGACGGTACCGATGCGCTGATGCTGTCGGGGGAGACCGCCATCGGTCGTGATCCGGCCGCGGTGGTCGTCACGATGGGACGCATCGCCGAACGGGCCGAGGCCGAGGCCAGCTATCGGCAGTGGGCGGTCCGCCTGGGTCGGTTGCAGCGCGAGTGGTGGGCCACGAGCACCGACCGCATCACCGCCGCACTCACCCACGCCGCGTCGCAGGCTGCCGTCGATGCCGGCGCTTCCGCCATCCTGTGCTGCACCAGGAGCGGACGCACCGCCCGGGCGATGGCCCGGTTCAGGCCCGAGGCCCAGCTCATCGGACTGTCGCCCGATCCGACCACCGTGCGGTCACTCGCGCTGTCGTGGGGCATCGATCCGATCGCGGTCGACACGTACACCACGACCGACGAGATGGTCTGGTTCGCCGTGGAGACGGCGTTGGAGACGGGACGGATCTCGCCCGGCGACACCGTGCTGGTGCTGGCCGGAGCACCCGACCGAGCGAGCACTGCCGCGGCCGACGTGCTCCGGATCGTCACCGTCTCGTGACCGGCCCGAGTGCCATCTGGTCGAACGAGACCGGCCACGGGCGGCTCGTTGCGGTGGTGCACGGTTCGATGGACCGGTCGGCCGGCATGCTGCGCCTGAGTCGTCGACTCGACGAGCACTTCCGCGTGCTGCGCTACGACCGCCGCGGTTACGGGCGTTCCGCACCCCACCCGGGGCCGTTCGGGATCTCCCAGCAGGTGGACGATCTCGAGGCCCTCCTGGACGACCGTCGCGCGTTGCTCTTCGGTCACAGCTACGGCGGCAACGTGGTGCTCGCCCTGGCCGATCGACGTCCTGACCTCGTGTCGGCCGTGGTGGTGTTCGAGACACCGCTGTCGTGGCTCGATTGGTGGCCCGGATCCACGGCCGGATCCACGGCGCTCGCCACCCAGGGCGATCCCTCGGATGCCGCCGAGCGGTTCATGCGGCGCCTGGTGGGCGACGAGCGGTGGTCGAAGCTGCCCCCGTCGAGCCGGGCGGCCCGTCGTGCCGAGGGGCCGGCCATGGTGGGCGAGCTCACCGATCTGCGCCAGCGACCGCCGTGGACGGCCGAGCGGATCCAGGTGCCGGTGCTCGCCCTCCACGGCGAACACGGGGCTCCGCACCACCGTGACGCCATGCACCATCTGGCCGAGATCCTCCCGTCGTGCGCCGTCGAGATGATCGACGACGCTCGTCATTTCGGTCCGAACACGCACGCCGACGACGTGGCTGCCGCCATCACGCGGCTGGCCCGCACGGTTCACCCCGACTCCGACTGATCCGGACTCGAGTTCAGGGACGCGAGACCACGAGCAGACCCAGTGCGATCGAGCCGACCACCGCCGACAGGGCGAGCGGACCGCCGATGCCGACCGCGACGTAGAGCTGGCCGCTGGCGAAGATCGACGCTGAACGGGCCAGCGTGCCGAGGGAGTTGCCGACGCCCAGGGCGCGTCCGCGCGCGTCGGGTGCGGCCTCGCTGACGAGCGACAACGAGGTCACGAACGCGAACTCGAACCCGGTCAGGAAGACGGTGAGGCCGAGCACACCGACGAGCAGCGAGTCGCCCGCCGTCGCCGTGATCGCCAGACCGATCCCGAGCCCGACCAGTCCGAGCGCCACGGCCCGCCGCTTGCCGATCCGGTCGGAGAAGGCGGCCGATGCACCGCTCGCGGTCAGTTCGAGCACGCCGAAGCCGGTCACGACGATCCCGAGCCCGGCGGTGGAGACCCCGTACTGATCGGAGAGCCAGGCACCGCTGATCACGAACACGCCCAGTCCGGCCCCGCCGAGGAGCGCCGAGACGAACAGCGCGGGCCACGCCGAGCCGGGCAGGCGCGTGCCCACCGGGTCACGATCGCGGCGGGCGATCCGCCGGGTGGTCACGTCGTCGCCCACCAGGACGTTCACGGCCATCGCGGCGACCGCGGAGGAGATCGCCAGTGCCACGAACGGACCGCGCCAGCCGAACAGGTTGATCAGCACGGCGATGATCGGCCCGCCGATGCAGAGCGCCAGGGCCCACGACAGCTCGAAGATCCCGATCGCCCGACCCCGCCCCGAGTACGGGACCCGCGCGCTGATCCAGGCGTGGCCGGCGACGGTGAGGTTGGTGACACCGAGCACCAGCACGATGAACGAGAGCGCGAACCACTGCACCGACCCGCCCAGCGCGATCACCGACGACACGGCGATCGCGACCAAGCCGATCACGAAGATCCGGCGCTGATGGCCGCGGTCGAGCACCCGTCCGGTGGCGGCCGTGGTCAGTCCACCGAACTCGGCCACCGCGATGATCGATGTGAGTGTGCCGATGGTGGTGCCGAAGGCGCGTTCGAGGGTGGGAAGGAACGGCCCGACCCAGCGCAGCGCGGTGTTGGCGACGGTCTTTGCAGCGGTGAGGACCGTGAGATCGGTGGCGCGGCCCCGCCCGTCGACGGTCACGAACCAGGTCGTGTGGGGATGTCGACGTCCTGACCGAAGAACGTGCACGTCGTGCTCACGGTGCGATCCGTGTCGCGGATCAGCTCGGCGCACGTCTGCAGCGCCGTCCGCTGGGTCCAGACCAGGAGGGCGAGCAGGACCAAGATGGACGCGACCGCCAGCTTCTGCGCGATCGACTTCAGCAGCACCGCAGCGACGACCGCCAGGATCACGAACGCGATGGCCGAAACCAGGGCGATCGTCGTCACGGTGTCGAGGGTCAGGCCGGACATGGCGCTCACGATAGGCCGGTCGGGCATGGTCGGGTGGGAGCCGCGTAGAGTGCCGTCGATGAGCGATCAGCCGATCCAGTTCTCGTCGGGTCTCCCGACCACCGTCTTGCCCGAGTCCGATCCGACGGTGCGCCACCGGCTGACGCAGGCTTTGGCAGCAGACCCCGTCTCACGGCACGACGCGGTGTCGGCAGTGGTGGCCGATCACCCGAAGCTGCTCGACTGCTGGGCGGCGCTGGGCGACGTGGGACGCGATCCGGTCGAGCGCTACGCGGCCTACCGCATCGGGTACCACCGTGGCCTCGATGCACTGCGCGCCAACGGCTGGCGCGGTTCGGGGTACGTCCGCTGGGCGGCACCCTCGAACCACGGGTTCCTCCGCTCGCTGCTCGGACTGCAGCGGATGGCGGCCGTGATCGGCGAGGACGATGAGGCCGAACGGTGTGCGCTCTTCCTGGGTCAGCTCGATCCGGCCGGCCCACCCGACGAGGTGATCGACGAGTTCCGCTCGAGCGAGGGGGAGCAGCGCTGACCCAGCTCGATCGGGTGTCGGGATCGGTGCTGGTCGGCGGACGGAGCCGCCGAATGGGACGCGACAAGGCCCGGATCGAGATCCGGGGTGTGCCACTCGCGGTCCGGGTGGCCAGGGCGCTCGCGGCCGGGGGATGCCGCCCGGTGAACTTCGTGGGCGACTCGATCGCCGACGGATACCCGGTCGTGGCCGACCGTTTCCCGGGTGAGGGTCCGCTCGGGGGGGTGCTCACGGCGCTCGTCGCCGCGACGGGTGACGTCGTGGTCGCGGCGTGTGATCTCCCGAACCTCGACGAGGCCTCGGTGCGTGCGCTGCTGGCAGCGGATCCGGACCGTCGATGGCCCGTGGTCGTGGCCGTGGCCGACGGTCGTCATGTGCCGGTGGCGCGTTGGCGACGTGAGGCCGTACCGGCGCTCGAGGTCGCATTCGCCACCGGCACCAGGTCGTGGCGGGCAGCGTTCGAGACGTTGGGCGCCTTGGAGGTGCCGATCGACTCGTGGTCGTCGCTCGACGTCGACAGCCCGGATGACCTCGCGGCCCTCGACCGGGAGGGGCCCGTGCTCCGCCAGGAACCCCCGGCCGAGCACGGGTAGCGTGAAGCCATGGCAATTCCCGAGATCGACGTCGACGCGCTCGCCGCCCTGCTCGAAGGTGCCGACGTCAGGCTGATCGACGTCCGCGAGCCCGACGAGTACGAAACCGCTCGAGTCAGCGGTGCCGTGTCGGTGCCGCTCGCGACCGTACCCGAGCAGGTGGACGCGTTCCGTGGGGAAGGACCCACCTACGTGATCTGTCAGGCCGGTGGTCGCAGTCTGCGAGCGTGTGAGTTCGTGGCCGGGCACGGCATCGACGTCGTGAACGTGGCCGGCGGCACCGGTGCCTGGATCGCATCCGGCCGAGACGTCGTCAGCGGGAGCCAGTGAGCGGCCCTGACGGCTATCGCTGGATCGATCGCACCGACCAGCTCCAGGAGGTGGTCGAGGCGCTGCTCGACCAGCCCAGATATGCGCTCGACACCGAGTTCCACCGCGAACGCACCTACTACCCGAAGCTCGCGCTGGTGCAGATCGCCTGGCCCGACGACCTCGTCCTGATCGATCCGCTGGCGGTCGACATCACCGAGTTGGCGCCTCTGTTCGAGTCCGACGTGCTGGGTGTGCTCCATGCCGCCCAACAGGATCTCGATGTCCTCACGCACGCGGTGGGTGCGGTGCCGCGGCGGCTCTACGACACCCAGATCGCCGCCGGGTTCGTCGGATACGGCACGCCGTCACTGGTCGCGCTGTTGCAGGGTGAGATCGACGTGACGCCCGCCAAGGGCGATCGTCTCACCGACTGGTTGCGGCGCCCCCTCACCGACGACCAGTGCGACTACGCCGCCGCCGACGTCGCGTACCTGCTCGAGGTGCACGATCTGCTGGAGGCGAAGCTCCACGAGATGGACCGGAACTCGTGGGTGGTCGATGCGTGCAACGAACTGCTCGCGAAGCCGGTCAGCGGTTCGGCTCCCGACGATGCGTGGATGAAGCTCAAGGACACCAGGGCCCTGCGCCCGAAGGCTCGTGCCGTGGCACAAGCGGTCGCGGCCTGGCGTGAGCGGCGGGCGATGTCGGTCGACATCCCGGTGCGTCACGTCCTGCCGGATCTCGCCGTCCTCGGCATCGCCCAGCGACAACCGACCACCGTGAAGGAACTCGCACAGACCCGAGGGGTCGACGAGCGGTCGCTCCGCGGATCGCTCGCCGACGACATCATCGCTGCGGTGAAGGCGGGGCAGGCGGCCGAGCCCCCGCTGGCCCGGGTGAGCACCGACGATCTCGACCGTGGACTCCGGCCCGCGGTCACGCTGGTGTCGGCATGGGTGAGCCAGGTGGCCCGCACCGAGCGGATCGACACCTCCATCCTCGCGACGCGCAACGACATCGTGGCGCTGCTGAGCGGCGATGTCGATGCGCGGCTGGCGCGTGGCTGGCGGGCGGAGCTGCTGGGTGACGGCATCCGTGACCTCGTCGCCGGACGGGCAGGGTTGACGTTCGACGGCGAGCGCGGGCTGCGCCTCGTCGAGATCGCCTCGGCCGACTGAACTCCTCGCTGAACTCCTCGATACCGAACCCTTCGATGCGTCGGTCGGGCCCGTCAGTCAGCGGCGCGCCGCACCGTGGCGTCGAGCTTGCGCCACAGACGATCGAACGCGTCGATCGGGTCGGACGCGCGGTAACCGTAGTGGTGAACCGGACGGCGCTCGCCGATCGCCTGGTTGAGCACCACCCGCTGTGGCACCGACGGCTTCCAGATGGCGCTCCGGCCCACGATGCGTGTGAGCTCGTCGATGCGCCGTTCGGCCTCCGACGAGATGGCCGGGACCCGGTTGAGCACCACCCCGCTGAGTACCAGGTCGGGATTGGTCGAGTCCCACACCTCGTCGATGGCGTCGGCCACCCCGCCGATGCCCCGTAGCCCCAGTGCCGACGGTTCGACCACGATGAGCGCGTGCCGTGACGCAGTGAGCGCGCTCCGGGTGAGTGTTCCGAGCGAGGGCGGGCAGTCGATCAGCACCACGTCGTAGTCGGCGGCCACCAGATCGATGGCCCGTCGCATCCGCTTCTTCGACCCCCGCTCGTACTCCTGCAGGCGCGGTGATCCGGGCAGGATGTGCACCAGATCGGACCACGCCGACGTCACCACGGTGTCGCGGACGTCGTCGGCCGTCGGCTCGTCGTCGAGGAGATCTGCCAATGACCCCCCGATCTCGGCCGGATCGTGCCCGAGCACCCACGTGCTGGCGGACTGGGGATCGGCGTCGACCACCAGGATCCGCCGGCCGGCGGCGGCCGCAGCCGAGGCCAACCCCAGCGTGACGGTGGTCTTGCCGACGCCTCCTTTTTGATTGAGGACGGCGACCGTGCGCATCATGTCGACATCGTGGCACGTCTGAACCGCCCAGATGCAGGGGCGGCCGGATAGGCTCGGCGATACCGTCAAGTTCACTAGTCTGGGAGCCCTGTCGTGAAGAAGGGTCGTCATCGCCGCTTCGAAGAAGCGCGAAAGCTCAAGCAGTCGGGTCCGGGAGCGTTCGATCTCGGGTTCGGGGATCGCTCGCCGGAGCGCGAGACCGAGGACGACGAGTACGCCGCGCTCGCCGAGAAGTACGGCGTCGAGTTCGACGACGACGACGACACCGACGACTGACGCGGTCAGCGGGTCGAGCGCCGCACCACCGGGTGGGGCAGAGGAGTCCAGCCGCCCCGCTCGAGCTGCACCACCATGAGGTCGTAGACCTCATGGCCGATCAGTTCCACGATCTCGTCACGGCTCGATCGGTACACCGGCTCGGCCCCCGAGAACGCCTCGGGTGCCTCGGTGCACCACCAGTGGAACTCCGCGCCGCCGTCGCCCCAGTCACGCCGCTTCCACTCGCGCAACCGTGAGATCACGTGACCGTGGTCGTCGGTCGAGTGCTCCAGGCGGATCGGCACCTGCCAGCACACGTTCGGCTTCCAGTCGAGGGGCCGCTCGCCCGCCTCCATCGCCGCGATGTGCAGGGCGCATCCTGCACCGCCGTCGAAACCGGGGCGGTTCAAGAAGACGCAGGCGTCGTCCACCAGGCGGGTGGTCGTGGTGGGGTTGCCCTCGGTGTCGGGGTCGCCGGGGCGCAGGAATCCCCCACGCACCGCCTTCGCGTGGAACTGCATGTGACGCGGCTCGAGCCTCACGAACGCCCGCACCACCGTCTGCACGTCGTCGTGGTCGACGAAGTGGGCGCCGTAGCTGCAACATCCCTGGGACATCGCCGCGGCCGGGCCGTCGAGGATGCCCTCGCAACCCTCTCCGTAGATGCACCGGTGGTTCGACCGCAGGTAGGTGGCATCGAACATCCAGGTGCGCTGCTCACCAGGATCCTCGAAGCTGATCCACTCGTGCAGTTCGTCGGGGGGCACGTCGGACGACGCATTGCGGGGCACGGCGCCGCAGGGTAGCGGCCCCCTCACGCCCGGCCCCGGCATCGGTAGGCTTCGAACGACTATGTCGAGCACCGAACTCCGCACGATGAGCGCCGATCAGCTCCGCGACTCGTTCCGGGACTTCTTCGCGGCCAAGGACCACACGGTGGTGCCCTCGGCCAGCCTGATCCCGCACGACCCGACGGTGCTGTTCACCGTGGCCGGCATGGTGCCGTTCAAGCCGTACTTCGTGGGTGACGAGACCGCTCCCTACGACCGTGCGGTGAGCTCGCAGAAGTGCGCCCGCGCCGGTGGCAAGCACAACGATCTCGACGACGTCGGTCGCACCAAGCGTCACCTGGTGTTCTTCGAGATGCTCGGCAACTTCAGCTTCGGCGACTACTTCAAGGAATCGGCCATCCCGTGGAGCTGGGAGTTGGTCACCGATGTCTGGGGCTTCGACGGTGACCGGCTCTGGATCACCGTGCACGAGAGCGACGACGAGGCCGAGCAGATCTGGCACGAGCAGGTGGGTGTGCCGATGGAGCGCATCCAGCGCCTCGGCGACGAGGACAACTTCTGGCAGATGGGCGACACCGGTCCCTGCGGCCCGTGCAGCGAGATCCACATCGACCGGGGTCCCGAGTTCGGTCCGGACGGCGGCCCCCTCGGTGACCCGGCCGGCGACCGGTTCATGGAGTTCTGGAACCTGGTCTTCATGCAGTACGACCAGGCACCCGACGGAACCCGCACGCCGCTGCCCCGGCCGTCGATCGACACCGGTGCCGGTCTCGAGCGCATCCTCACCCTCCTCCAGGGTGTCGATGCCGTCTGGGAGACCGATCTCCTGCAGCCGTTGCTCGACACGGCCTGCTCGCTCACGGGGCGTTCGTACCGGCCCGGCGACTACGACGATCGCGACAGCTTCGCCATGCGGGTGCTCGCCGAGCACGCCCGTTCGGCCACCATGCTCGTGAGCGACGGCGTCTTCCCCTCGAACGAGGGTCGCGGGTACGTGCTGCGCCGCATCCTGCGTCGGGCGGTGCGCTACGCGTACCTGCTCGGCACCGAGCAGCTGGTGCTCCCTCGTCTCACCGAGACCGCCATCGACGTGATGGGCGACGCCTATCCCGAGGTCGCGAAGAACCGCGACTTCATCACGGGTGTGCTCACCAAGGAAGAGGAGCGCTTCCGGCACACGCTCAAGACCGGCCTCGGCATCCTCGACGCCGCCATGGCCGATCGGGCCGACGCCTCGACGCTCGACGGCACCACCGCGTTCGTGCTCCACGACACGTACGGGTTCCCGCTCGAGCTCACCCAGGAGATCGCGGGCGAGCGCGACGTACAGGTCGACATCGAGGGCTTCGGGGCCGAGATGACAGCCCAGCGCGACCGCGCCAAGGCCGCCCGCAAGGACACCGCCGTCGACGACTCCCGCCTCGAGCTCTACCGCGAGATCGTCGAACAGTTCGGTGTGACCGAGTTCGTGGGGTACGTGTCCGATGAGATCGAGGCACGCGTGTTGGCCGTGCTCGACGGCCCCGAGGGCGAGGGCACGGTCGAGATCTTCCTCGACCGAACGCCGTTCTATGCCGAGAGCGGTGGCCAGGTGGGTGACACCGGCACGGTCTCGTTCGTGACCGAGGGTGGCGCGGAGTGTGTGGCCGAGGTGCTCGACACCACGTTCGCCCTCCCGAACCTGCGGCGGCACACCGCCCGGGTCACCGCGGGCGCCATCAACGCTGGCGCCACCGTGCGAGCGGCCATCGACGTCGAGCGCCGCGCCGCCATCCGTCGGAACCACACCGGCACCCACGTGCTCCACTGGGCCCTGCGTGCCGTGCTCGGCGAGCACGTCAAGCAGGCCGGTTCCTCTGTCGGCCCCGATCGCCTCCGGTTCGACTTCAGCCACTACGCGGCCGTGACCGACGACGAGATCGAGCAGATCGAGACACTCGCCAACCAGGAGACCCTGGCCAACGAACCGGTCCGCACGTTCGAGACCACCAAGGAAGAAGCCGAGCGTCTCGGGGCGATCGCGTTCTTCGGCGACAAGTACGGCGACATGGTGCGAGTGCTCGAAGCCGGCAGCTCGATCGAACTCTGCGGTGGTACCCACGTGCGGGCCACCGGCGACATCGGCACCATCAAGATCGTGAGCGAGGCCTCCATCGGCTCGAACCTGCGTCGCGTCGAGGCCATCACCGGTCAGGCCAGCTTCGACCTGCTCCAGCGCGACGAGCGTCTCATCGGCCAGGTCGCCAAGCTGGTGGGCGCCCAGCCCGACGATCTCGTCGACGGCGTGCAGCGCAAGCTCGACGAGATCAAGGCGCTGCAGGACGAAGTCAAGGTCTTCCGGGCGCAGCTCGCCGGCGCTCGTGCCGGTGAGCTCGCGGCGAACGCTGTCGACGGCGTCGTGGTCGAGCGGGTGGACGATCTCGCTCCGGGCGACCTCCGCGACCTCACCATCGCCGTGCGCCAGCAGCCCGATGTCAGCCGGGTCGTGCTCGTGGGCGTCACGCCCACCGGTGGCGTGTCGCTCGTGGCAGCCGTGAGCTCTGACGCCGGCGTCGAGGCAGCGGCGCTCCTGCGCGACGCTGCGAAGGCGGTCGGTGGCGGTGGCGGTGGCAAGGGTGACATCGCCACGGCCGGAGGCAAGGACGCGGGTGGCGTCGACGAAGCCCTCCGGCTCGCACGCGAGGCCGCCTCGGCGTGACCCGGGCGCTGGGGGTCGATCTCGGGTCCAAGCGGATCGGGCTCGCCGTCAGCGATCGCTCGGGCACGATCGCGTCGCCGTTGTCGGTGCTCGCACGATCGAAGTCGCGTCGGCACGATCTGGCCGAGATCGCTCGTATCGCCCGCGACGAGGAAGCCGAGGTGATCGTGGTCGGGCTCCCGCTCTCGATGAACGGCGAGCACGGTGCCGCAGCGAAGGCCGCCGTCAAGGAAGCGGATCGGCTGGCTACCGTGGTCGACGTGCCGGTGGAGATGCACGATGAACGCCTCACGACGGTCACGGCCGATCGCAGCATGATCGAGGCCGACATGCGCGCACCCGAGCGCCGCAAGGTGGTCGACAAGGTGGCCGCTGCCATCATGCTGCAGGCCTGGCTCGACTCGCGTCGCGCCCGAGGGGCGTCGTGACGCTGGCCCCCGATCCACTCCGTCCCGACGACGACTGGTCGCACGATCCGTGGGACGACGCCGATGTGGTACCCGCCGTCGAGCCCGTCCGACGCCACACCCGCACCGCCAAGTGGATCGTGTGGGGCGTGTTCGCCATCGTGATCGCTCTCGTGCTCGTGGCGGGCTACACCGGTTGGTGGTACCTGGGCAAGGTGAATCCGGGTGCGGCGGCGTCGGCGCCCGTGAACTTCACCGTCGAGGAGACCGACACGCTCGAGACCATCAGCGAGCGCCTCGAGGCCGAAGGGATCATCACCGACGCCGGTGTGTTCCGCTGGTACGCCCAGCGCAGCGGTGACTTCGAACCCAACCCCGGCTTCTTCCAGATCCTGCCGGGCGACCACATGGGCAACGTGCTGGGGCGCCTGAGCACACCTCCGGAGCGGACGTTCACCCGCGTCACGTTCCCCGAGGGCTTCACGATCGACCAGATGGCCGCTCGTCTCGACGCCACCGTGGTGCGGATGTCTGCCGACGAGTTCCGCGCCGCGGCCGACGCAGCGGCCGTGCGACCCCAGTTCCTGCCCCCGGGCATCGACTCACTCGAGGGGTTGCTGTTCCCCGACACGTACCAGGTGTCGAACAGCGAGAGCGAGGCGCAGGTGGTCGAGCGCATGGTGGCGCTGATGGAGCGCGTGGCCCGTCAGGAGAACCTCGAGGCACGTGCCGCCGAGCTGGGGCGCGATCCCTACGAGATCTTCGTCATCGCCTCGATGATCGAACGCGAGGCCAAGCTCGACGAGGACCGTCCCCAGATCGCGGCGGTGATCTACAACCGCCTCTTCATCGGGATGCCGCTGCAGATCGACGCCACGCTCTACTACGGCCAGGACCCGAACACCCCGTTCGCCGAGCTGCGCGCCCGTGATCTGCCGTACGACACGTACCGTTACGTCGGCCTCCCGCCAACACCCATCGCCAACCCCGGTCGGGCGTCGATCCGTGCGGCGCTCAATCCGGCGCCACCGCCCCCTCCGGGCGACCCGGTGTGTCAGGAGCTGCCCGACCCGACCACATGCTTCTACTTCTACTACGTGCTGTCCGACACCAGCGGTGGACACACCTTCGCCGCCACGCTCGAGCAGCACGAGCGCAACGTCGAGCGCTCGCGCGAGCTCGGCCTGCTCGGATGAGCGTCGAGGCCGACCTCACCGGCTCCGTCACGGGCCGGACGCAGGTGGCCGCCGTGATCGGCTCGCCGGTCCGCCACAGCCTGTCGCCGGTGATCCACAACGCTGCCTTCGCTGCGGCGGGCGCCGAGTGGGTGTTCGTCGCGTTCGAGGTCGCACCCGGTGACGGCGCCGCGGCGGTGCGGGCCATGCAGGTGCTCGGCATCGGCGGCTTCGCCGTGACCACCCCGCACAAGGCCGATGTGGCGGCCGCCGTCGACGAGGTCGATCCCGCCGCGGCGGCGCTCGACTCGGTCAACACGGTGGTACGCCGTCGCGACGGCACCACGTTCGGTGCCAGCACCGACGGCGCCGGTTTCGTCGAGTCGTTGCGGGCGGCGGGGCACGATCCGCTCGGTCAGCGGGTGGCCGTCGTGGGTGCTGGTGCGGCCGCTCGTTCGGTCATCGATGCCCTCGGCCGTGCCGGGGCGAGCCAGATCGCCGTGATCAACCGCTCCGAGGAGCCCGCCGTTCGCGCTGCCGCGCTCAGCGGGCGTGCCTCGGTCGCGGCTCCGTCGGCCATCGCCGCCGCCGACCTCGTCGTGAACGCCACCAGCGTCGGTATGGGGACCGACGAGCTCCCGTTCGACGTCTCGCTGCTCCGTCCCGGCCACGTGGTGGCCGATCTCGTGTACCACCCCCTCGAGACCGCCCTGCTGAGGGCGGCGGCCGATGCGGGCGCGACCACGGTGGACGGTCTCGGGATGCTCGTGCACCAGGCAGTGCTGCAACAGCAGCTGTGGACGGGCACCCGCCCCGACCCCGCCGTCCTCCGCGCCGCCGCCCTCACCGAACTGTCTGCCCGAGACGCCTGACATCGCCGGTTTCCCGCGGACAGTTCGAGGGGTGTTCTGCGAACTGTCCGCGGGGATCGGGTGGATGTGCGGGTTCATCGCGGACGGTTCGGTGGGGTGGTGGGCGGTAGCCTCGCCACGATGCTGCGTTATCTGACCGCCGGGGAATCCCACGGCCAGGCGATCGTCGTGGTGATCGAGGGATTGCCCGCTGGGCTCGAGATCACGGTGGAAGAGATCCAGGCCGAGATGGCCCGACGGCGACTCGGCTACGGCCGCGGGCCTCGGCAGCGCTTCGAGGTGGACGAGCTCACGCTGATCGGAGGAGTCCGGCACGGTCGCACGCTCGGATCGCCGCTGTGCATCGAGATCGCCAACACCGAGTGGCAACGCAGCGACAAGTGGCATCAGGAGATGTCGCCGGCCCCCGGCGCCACCGAGCAGCCGCTCACCAAGGTTCGCCCCGGGCATGCCGATCTCGCCGGCATGCAGAAGTACGGCTTCACCGACGCCCGTGACGTGCTCGAACGGGCCAGCGCCCGCGAGACCGCAGCCCGCGTGGCGGCCGGCGCAGTGGCGAAGAAGCTGCTCGGCCACCTGGGTGTCGAGATCTTCTCGCATGTGATCCAGATGGGTCCGGTGCGGGTCTCGGCCGATCTGGCCCGTCCCACCCCGGCCGATCTCGCGACCATCGACGCCTCCCAGGTCCGCTGCTTCGACGCCGCGACCTCCGACGAGATGGTGGCCGAGGTCAAGGCCACCGCCAAGGCCGGTGACTCGCTGGGCGGCATCGTCGAGGTGCTCGGATACGGCGTGCCCGTCGGTCTCGGCAGCCACGTCCACTGGGATCGCAAGCTCGACGCGCTGCTCGCCCAGGCGGTCATGAGCATCCAGGCCGTCAAGGGCGTCGAGATCGGCGACGGGTTCGAGGTGGCCGGCCGCAGGGGGAGCGCGGCCCACGACCCGATCCACTACGACGCCATCACCGAGCGGTACCGCCGGGGCAGCGCACTTGCCGGCGGCACGGAGGGCGGTATCTCCACCGGCGAGTTGCTCGTGGTGCGAGCAGCGATGAAACCCCTCGCGACCTTGAACGTCCCCACGCTCGAGACGGTCGACACCGCCACCAAGGAGGCGGGCGTCTCGTTCAAGGAGCGCACCGACACCACGGCGGTGCCCGCCATGGGAGTGGTGGCCGAGACGATGGTCGCGTTGGTGCTGGCCGCCGAGGCGCAACGGAAGTACGGCGGCGACTCGGTGGGCGAGTTCGTGCGCAATGCCGAGGCCGCCGACGCCGCGCTGAGATCGTGAACGGCGTCGACCGGCCCGATCCGGCCGGCGAGCACCTGGTGCTCGTGGGGATGATGGGATCGGGGAAGAGCACGATCGGCCGGATCGTGGCGGAGCGGATGGAACGGCCGCTGATCGACTCCGACGAGGTGATCGAGGCTGCCACCGGACGGACGGTGCGGGAGATCTTCGCCACCGACGGCGAAGAGGCGTTCCGGGCGCTCGAGGCCGAGGCGCTGCGCGAGGCACTCGCCACGGCCGAACCGGCGGTGATCGCAGCCGCGGGCGGTGTCGTGCTGCGACCGGACAATCGACGGCTGCTCACGGAATCGAACGCGCGCGTGGTCTGGCTCATGGCCGATCCAGCGCTGCTCATCGAGCGGGTCCGCAACGGGATGCACCGACCGTTGCTCGATCACGACCCGGAGGGCACACTGCAACGCATGTGGGACGAGCGGCAACCGCTCTATCAGGAGGTGGCCGACGCCATCGTGTCGGTCGACGGCCGGTCGATCGGCGAGGTGGTCGAGGCGGTACTGCGATGAGCGGGTTCCGGCGGGTCGAGGTGCCGCTGGGCGACCGGTCCTACCCGGTCGTGATCGGGCATGGCGCGGTGGCTGAGCTGGCGACCCTCCTCCCGACGACCGCGCGGCGCGCCGCCGTGGTCACGCAAACCGGTATCCCCCTCGAGGTCGACCCCGGCATCCCGTTCGACGTGATCGAGATCGGCGTGGGTGAGACCGCGAAGTCGCTCACCACCATCGAGCAGCTGTGCCGCTCGTTCGCCCGCTCCGGTCTCTCACGCCACGATGTCGTGATCGGCGTCGGCGGCGGCATGGTGACCGATGTCGCCGGCTTCGCCGCCGCGTCGTACCACCGTGGCGTGCCGGTGGTGCACGTGGCGACCACCCTGCTCGGCATGGTCGATGCCGCCATCGGCGGCAAGACCGGCGTGAACCTTCCCGAGGGCAAGAACCTCGTCGGTGCCTTCTGGCAACCGTCAGCCGTGGTCTGTGACCTCGACGCGCTCGACAGCCTGCCCGAACGCGAACGCCGGTGTGGGCTCGGCGAGATGGCGAAGTACCACTTCCTGACCGGCGACGACCTGTTGTCGATGTCGCTGCCCGATCGCGTGGCGCGCTGCGTGGAGATCAAGGCCGAGATCGTGGCCGCCGACGAGCGCGAAGGTGGCCGCCGGGCCCTGCTCAACTACGGCCACACGCTGGCCCACGCCCTCGAGACCGCCACCGAGCACCGCATCGCCCACGGCGAGGCCGTGGCGGTGGGACTCGTCTACGCCGCCCGGCTCGCCCGGCAGATGGGGCGGATCGACACCGCACGGGTCGACGAGCACCTCGCCGTGGTGGCGGGGGAGTACGACCTCGACGTGGCCCTGCCCGCAGGACTCCTCGCCGAGCAGCTCGTGGAGCTCATGCACCGCGACAAGAAGGCACTCGACGGCCTCACCTTCGTGCTCGACGGTCCCGCTGGCGTCGAGGTCGTGGCCGGGGTGGACGAGGGGCCCGTGGTCGCCGCGCTCGACGAGATGGGTTGATCCGGTGCCGACCGGTCCCCGAGGGGAACCCGTTGCGACCGCACGTGCTGTACCGACTCACCGCTGACGGGTACCGTGCACGATCGTGAGCGCCGCCCCGAACGACCACGATCTGCGCGTCCTCCTCCTCCACGGGCCCAATCTGAACCTGCTCGGTGAGCGTGAGCCCGAGATCTACGGCACGGCCACCCTCGACGACCACGTGGCCGAGGCCCAGCGTGTGGCCCGCGCCCTCGGCCTCGACGTCGAGTCCCACCAGAGCAATCACGAGGGCGAGCTGGTGGAACTGATCCAGGGTGCCCGTGGTCGCTGCGCCGCCATCATCATCAATCCCGGCGCCTTCACCCACTACGCCTGGTCGATCCACGACGCGCTCGCCGCGTTCACCGGTCCCGTGGTCGAGCTGCACCTGTCGAACCCGAACGCCCGCGAGCCGTGGCGCCACACCAGCGTGGTGGCACCGGTCGCCGCCGGCACCATCGCCGGGTTCGGCGCGGCGGGCTACGAGCTGGCGGTCACCGCCGTGGCGAGGTTGCTCGACGCGATGGACGACCAACCCCGGTGAACCGGATGTCGAGGCCCCAGTTCCCGATGCAGGAGCGCGTGCCGCAGGAGCTCCCGCCGCTCGATCACCGCGGCCGGTCCGAGCGTGTCAGGTCACGGCTCGAGACCTCGTCCTTCATCACGGCCGATCCGGCCAACATCCGATGGCTCACCGGCTTCACCGGCTCCACGGCGTGGGCCGTCGTGCTGCCCGACCGAGTCGTGCTCGTGACCGATGGCCGGTACGCGGATCGTGCGTCGGCCGACGTCGCCGGAGCCGGCGTCGAGGACGAGGTCGAGGTGGCGGTGGAGGACAGCCAGCCAGCGATGCGCGACCACGTCGTGCGGCTGGCATCGGGTCTCGGCGCGGTCGGTGCCGAGGCCGCACGACTCACCCATGCGCGGTGGACCGATCTCGCCGAACATCTCCCCCTCGTGGCCGCCGACGGAGCGGTCGAGTCCGAGCGTCGGGTCAAGGACACCGCCGAACTGGCCCGCATCGCCCACGCCTGCCGGATCGCCGATGCCGCCCTCGCCGTGGTCGCACCGCGGCTCGGCGACGGGCTGACCGAGACCGACGTCCACGACGAGCTCGAACACCTCATGCGGCAGATGGGCGCCGACGGGCCCAGCTACGACACCATCGTGGCGTCCGGGCCCGTGCACGCGGCCCGACCCCACCACGGAGCGGTACGCCGCACCATCGTGCCGGGCGACACGGTCGTGATCGACGTTGGGGCGCTCGTCGACGGCTACCACTCCGACATGACACGCAGCTACGTGATCGGCGTCCCACAGCCGCTCCAGCAGGAATGGTACGACCTCGTGCTGGCCGCTCAGCTCGCCGGGCTGGAGGTCGTCGGGCCCGGCGTCGCCAGCCGCGAGGTGGACGCAGCCTGCCGTCAGGTGTTCGACGAGGCCGGTGTGGGCGAGTGGTTCGTGCACGCCTCGGGTCACGGCGTGGGCCTCGTCATCCACGAAGAACCCTTCCATGCCCGCACATCGGAGGCCGAGCTCGTGGTCGGCGACGTGGTGACGGTCGAGCCGGGGCTCTATCGTGCAGGCTTCGGCGGCTTCCGTGTCGAGGACCTGGTAGAGGTCACCGCCCACGGCCACCGCATCCTCACCCATTCGCCCAAGGACGCGCCATGCCTTCCATCACCACCAACGATCTGAAGACCGGGATCACCCTCGAGCTCGACAACGGCCTGTTCCAGGTGGTCGAGTTCCAGCATGTCAAGCCCGGCAAGGGCGGAGCCTTCGTGCGGACCAAGCTCCGCAACATCCGCACCGGCAACGTCTTCGATCGCACCTTCAACGCCGGCATCAAGGTCGAACAGGCCATCATCAACCGCGACGACATGCAGTTCCTCTACCGCGACGCCGACGACTACGTGTTCATGAACAACGACACGTACGAGCAGATGAACGTGACGTCGGCGGCACTGGGCGAGGTGGCCGACTACCTCGTCGAGGGCATGACCGCCCAGCTCGGCTTCTTCAACGGCGAGATCATCGGCGCCGAGATCGCCGCATCGGTCGAGCTCACCATCGCCGACACCGAGCCCGGTGTGCAGGGCGACCGCGTGTCGGGTGCCCGGAAGCCGGCCACCCTCGAGACCGGGAAGGTCATCCAGGTCCCGCTGTTCGTCGAGATCGGCGACAAGGTCCGCGTCGACACCCGCTCCGGCGAGTACATGACGCGCGTGTGATCGCTCCTCCGATGGACCGGCCCGATGCCAGATCCGACGCCCGCGAGCGGGCGCTGTACCTGCTCTACGAGGCGCACTCGAAGGGTATCGACCCGGCTGACACGCTCGAGTTGCAGGTGATCGAACCCGACGAGCTCACCTCGTCGTTGGTTCGTGGCGTGGCCGAGCTGCGTGACCGGATCGACCACGAGATCGCCGGCCGGGCGAAGGGCTGGACCCTGGCCCGTATGCCGGTGCTCGACCTCAACATCATGCGCCTGGCCACGTACGAGCTCATGGAACGACCCCACGTGCCGGTGGCCGTGGTGCTCGACGAGGCCGTCGAGCTCGCCAAACGCTTCTCCACCGACGACAGCGGCCGGTTCGTCAACGGGGTCCTGGCCGCGATCGCCCGCGATCTCCCACCGCGCGACGACTCGTAGGATCGCCTGGTGGCGCTCGACACCGATCGACCGGCCGACGAGGCAGCTGTCGTCGAGCCGCTCGAAGCCACCCCGGATGAGCACGGAGGCGATCGGATCGGTGGCGTCGTCCACCGGCTCCGGGGGCGCCTGGCCGAGATCCACCCCGCAGCCTGGACGGTGGGCCTCCTGGCGATCGTGTTCGCCGTCGTGTTCGGTCGGCTCGGGGTACAGCAGCACCAGAACTTCGGCACCTGGGCATACGACATGGGCATCTACGACCAGGGATTCTGGTTGGTGTCGCGCGGTGGCCAGAGCTTCGTGACCGTCCGCGGCCTCGAGTTCTGGGGCCATCACGTCAACTTGATCGTGCTGGCGTTCGTGCCCTTCTACTGGCTCGGTGCCGGGCCGTCGTTCCTCTACGTGGCGCAGGCCGTGGTGCTCGGGGCGGGCGCGGTTCCGACGTACCTCATCGCTCGCGATCGCTTCCGCAACGAGTGGATGGGGCTCGTGTTCGCCGTGGTGTTCCTCCTCTACGCCCCGGTCCAGTGGATCGCCTGGGCCAACTTCCACCCCGAGGCGTTGGTCATCACCCCGTTCCTGTTCGCCTGGTGGTTCGCGCAGCGGGGCCGATGGGTGGCGTTCTTCGTCGCCCTCGTCATCGCGCTGTCGACGCGCGAAGACACCGCGATGGCCGTGTTCGTGATGGGCGGGGTGCTCTGGTGGATGTTCCGTCGGTCGGGCAGGTCCGAGCGTGATCAGTGGATGGCACTCGCGACGGCCGGTCTCGGCGTGGTCTGGTACCTCGTGACGACCCGGTTCGTGATCCCGTACTTCAACCAGGGCGAGCAACCGTTCTACGTGGGTTACTTCTTCGGTCACTACGGCGACTCGATGCCCGGGATCGCCCGCACGATGCTGGAGCGCCCCGATCGGGTGGTGAGCGACGCCACCCAGCCCGATCGCCTGCGCTTCTACCGGGACCTCTTCCTCCCGCTCGGCGGCATGCCGCTGCTGGCACCGTTGCAGCTGCTGATGGCGGTACCCCAGATGCTCGCCAGCGTGATCGGGCTCAGCCCGTACGCCCGCACGATCCGCTTCCAGTACACCTCGGTGATGGTGGCGCCGATCATGATCGCCAGCATCCAGGGCGCCTGGACGATCTGGCGGTTCGCGCTGGTGCGTCGGGTGCTGGTGCCGTGGCTGCTCGTGTGTGCCTACGTCACGAACATCGCATGGTCGCCGTCGCCGTGGGGAGCGAACTCGGCGGTGTGGGTGGGACCGAACCCACGCCACGACGCGATGCGCACCGCCATCGAACTGGTGCCCGACGACGTGTCGGTCAGCTCGACGTACTCGATGCTCCCGCACCTGTCGCACCGGGAGCAGATCTACGACTGGCCCAACCCGTGGGTGCCGTCGTACTGGGGGAACGACGACGAGTTCCGGCTCCCCGATCCGGAGTCGATCGAGTTCGTGGTGGTCGATCGACAGCAGGTCGGGCCCGCACAGCTCGACCTGCTCGAGCGACTGGTGGGCGTGGGTGGTGAGTTCGAGGTGTTGTTCGACGACGACGACGTGGTGGTGGGTCGACGATTCGGCACCGCTGACTGAGGCGTGTGCACGGCTCTCAGTCGGGTCGGCGCGCCACCACCACCAGGTTCTTCCCGATGGGTGGTGGACCGAACCAGCGGTTCATGACGCGCCCGATCGGCACCAACACGCGGTCGTACAGCCCCGATGTGGTCCGGTCGAGACGGTCGCGGTCGAGCATCCGGTACAGCAACCAGTACGGCACCACACCCAGCACGTCGAGGTGGTCGATGCGCTCGATCTCGAAGCCGGCATCGGTCACGACGCGCTCCAGCCGGTCTCGCCGGTAGCGGCGGTAGTGACCCGACTTGTGGTCGAGGCTGCCGTAGAGGCGGGGGAGGGCGGGCACGAACACCCCGAGGGTGCCACCGGGTCGGAGGAGCTCGAAAGCGGTCCGGAGCTCCGCCAGGTCGTCGTGGACGTGTTCGAGCACGTTCACGTAGAGCACGGTGCTCGCTCGGCCGGCGTTGCCATCTGCGAGCCACTGGGCGGAGGTGACACGGTGGGCGTGCACGCGGGGCTGATCGGCCGTGAGGGCGGCGAGCCGATCGAACACGTTCGTGGCCGGCTCGAGGGCGGTCACCCTGGCTCCCGGATGGTGCTCGACGACGCGACGGGCCACGGCACCGAGTCCGGCGCCGACCTCCAACACCTCGCCGTCGAGGTGAGGCTCGAACTGCTCCACGATCCAGTCGGTGAACCGGACGGCGTCGCCGAGCGTGCCCAACTCCTCGAGGGCACCGAACTCCGCGTCGGTCGACGCTGCCTGGCTGCGGGTACGTCCCGACCTCGCCGCCCACACCGTCTGGTCGTCACGCATCTCGCTGCGCACGCGGAGCACCCGTCGCCGGATGCGGGGGAGGTCGCGTGCGAACTCGACGAGGTCGCCACCGGTGAGGGCGTCGACGCCCGAGTACCGCGGGCGGAACGTGATCGGCACCTCGTCGATCGTGAAGCCCAGAGCGCGCGCCACCGCCACGAACTCGGCGAAGAACCCGTAGTAGCCGGCGGCGGCGCGGTCGCCGCCCACCAGCGAGACGACGTCGGGCCGGATCACCCGGAACGACGTGGTGACGTCACGGGTGCCGGGGGTACCCGTGAACCGTCCCACCAGCGTTCCGGCGATACGACTCAGCACCCGGCGTGCGAGCGGCGTGCCAGGAGCGGCACCGCCACGCGTCCAACGCGATCCGATGGTGATCCCGCTGCCGCGCGCCACGAAGCGCCGGATCAGGTCGGGGAGCTGCCGAGCATCGTGGTGACCGTCGGGATCGAGGGTGACGAGCAGATCGGGCGTGCGTCCGGCCACTGCGTGGTGGAGGCCGAGCGATGCTGCGGCCCAGCCCTCGACGTCCGGCGCGTGCACGACCTCGATCGGGATGCCCAGCCGTGTGGCCACGGCGCGAGCTGTGCCGACCGAGCCGTCGGTGGACCCTCGGTCGACGAGGAGGAGGTCGAGCTCGATCCCCGATGGTGCCAGCACCGTGGCTGCCTCGTGGATCTCGGCCAACACCGGTGGGAGCGACGGCGCGTCGTTCGCGGTGACCAGCACCACCGTGCCCCGCAGATCGGAGGCACCGACGGTCACGCCCGGAGAACCGGCGCGGTGCGTGGCCCGCGCACCAGTCGTCCCGGCAGCTCACCGGTGAACTCGTCGTGATCGACCGTCTGCACCCCGCCCACGAACGTCGACACGTAGCCGTCGGCCTTCTGCACCAGACGCCGAGCACCACCCGGCAGGTCGTGGACCATGCGGGGCGGGCCGAAGGTGAGTCGATCGAGGTCGATCAGGTTCACGTCGGCGCGCAGTCCCGGCGCGAGCAGCCCGCGGTCACCGAGACCGTAGAGCTCGGCGGTCTGGCGGGTCTGACGGTGCACCACCAGCTCGAGTGGGAGCTTCGGGCCGCGACGGCGATCGCGCGTCCAGTGGGTGAGCATGAAGGTCGGGGTTCCACCGTCGCAGATCACTCCGCAGTGCGCGCCGGCGTCGGCCAGGCCCATCCGGGTCGAGGGATGGAGGTGCGCCTCGTACGTGAACGACAGATCGCCGTAGGCGTAGTTGAAGAACGGCGTCAGGATCATGCCGTTGCCATCGTGGGCGCACAGCTGGTCGAGCACGAGTTCCATCGGTGGACGTCCAGATGCCACGGCTCGGGCGGCGATCGAGTCGGCGGCCTCGGGTTCGTAGTCGATGTCGCCGTCGGCCACCGCCCAGAACTTGTGCAGGTTGTCGAGCACGACCTTGCTGAACAGGCCGCCGTCGTCGGGCACCTCGTGGACGAGACGGGCGCGGAGGTCGGGATGCTGCAGGGCGTGCACCCGGTCGGCCAGAGGGAGCTGCGCGATCGAGCCGTAGGCCGGATGGAACGACAACGGGTTGAAGCTGCCCTCGAGACACATGAGCAGACCGACCACGCGTCCGGCGACCTGCGCGACGATGGGGATGCCGTCGGCGCGTGCTTCGTCCAGCAGTCCGAGCACCTCACGCCACAGGTCGGGCGCGTCGTCGGGCTGATTGAGGTTCACGCTGACGGTGCGCCCGGAGCGCCGGGCGAGCTCACGCATCCACGGCCATTCCTGGCTCGGCACGTAGGCGTGGTCGGGCGCGAACTGGAACACCCCGTGCCCGACTCGGGCGAGGGCGTCGGCGATGCCGTAGAGCTCGTCGGCATCGGCGTGGGTACCCGGCACGAGTTCGCCCGACTTCGAGCGATGGATGGGGGTGCGCGAGGTCGAGAACCCGAGCGCCCCGGCGCGCAGTCCGTCGGCGACGATGGCGGCCATTGCGGCGATGTCGTCGGCCGTCGCGGGCTCGTTCGCGGCCCCGCGGTCGCCCATCACGTATCCCCGTACCGGCCCGTGTGCCACCTGGGCGCCGATGTCGAGGGCGTACTGACGGGCGTCGAGTGCGTCGAGGAACTCCGGGAAGCTCTCCCACTGCCACGTGATGCCCTCGGTCATGGCCGATCCGGGGATGTCCTCGACACCTTCCATCAACTCGATGAGCCACTCGTGCCGATCGGGCGCCGCCGGAGCGAATCCCACCCCGCAGTTGCCCATCACGGCGGTGGTGACGCCGTGCCACGACGAGGGGGTGAGGAACGGGTCCCACGACGCCTGGGCGTCGTAGTGCGTGTGCACGTCGACCCAACCCGGTGTGACGGTGAGACCTTCAGCGTCGATCTCCCGTCGGCCGCGCCCGATGCCGGTGCCCACCGCTGCGATCCGATCCCCGTCGATCGCCACGTCGGTCCGGAGCCCCGGAGTCCCGGATCCGTCCACCACGAACCCGCCGCGAATCACGATGTCGTACATGCCCACCACCGTACCCATCCGAACTGTCTGTGTGGATCGGTTGGTTCCGGGCGTTCGCCGCGGACAGTTGGTGGGGGTCGTGCCGAACTGTCTGTGTGGATCGGGTGGTTCCGGGCGTTCGCCGCGGACAGGTCGGGGATCAGCGGACGAGGAACCAGGCGAGGACGCCGCCGAGCAGCACGTACACGGCAGCCGTGGGGAACGTGCGGCGGAGGATGGAGCCCTCCTGGCCCGCCAGGCCCACGGTGGCGGCCGCGGCCACCACGTTGTGGGGGCACACGATGTTCCCCACCGCTGCACCGAAGCCTTGGGCGCCCACCAGCGTCGCGACGTCGAAGTCGGAGGCGATGGCGGTCTCCTGTTGGAGCTCGGTGAAGAGGATGTTCGAGGCGGTGGCCGACCCCGTGACGAACGTGCCCAGCGCACCCACCACCGGCGAGAGGAGGGGCCACGCCGCGCCGGTCCCAGCTGCCGCGAGCGCGAGCTCCTCGGTCATTCCTGCCTGTGACATGGCCCGTGCGATCGTGACCATGGCGAGGAGGGCCACGATCACCGGGGCGAGCTGTCGGGTGGCGGTCCAGAACGCCTGGCGGGTGTGGTCAGCCCCGGCTCGCTGGATGATCGCGCCGGTCACGACGGCGATCGTGAGCAGCAGTGCAGGATGGATGAGTGGCTGCACCGATCCGGAGAAGCCGCCCGCCATGCTCCACGAGATGCGGATGTCGGACAGTGTGTCGTTCACCGGTGGCACGAGTCGGGTGATGAGCACCAGCACGATGAGCGTGAGGTACGGGGACGCCGCAGCCAGGGTGCTCATCCGCTCCTGGTCGGGTTCGCCATCGTCGATCGAGTCTTCATCGCCGGCACCGTCGCCGGCACCATCGCCGGGGTCGTCGTCAGCTCGGCGTCGCTGCACCCCGAGGCGCACCGCCACGAACGCGATCGCGCCCACGAGCGCTCCGCCGAGGGTGGGGAGTTCCGGGCCGATCCAGGTGGCGATCATCCAGAAGGGCACGAAGAACGTCACCGCGGCCAGGACGCCCCACGGCCACAGACGTTCACCCGTTTCGGCACGACTGATGGTGACGACCACCACGGCCATGAGCATCCAGCCCAACGCAACGTGGTACGGCGCCGTGGCCGCTGCGATCTCCGCGCCGGTGAGGCCGGTGATGCTCACCTGGGCTGCCACCGGTGTGCCCACGGCGCCGAACGAGACCCCGGCTGCGTGGCCCACCATCGCCGCCACCACGGCCATCACCGGGGTGAAGCCGGCGGCCACGAGGAACGGTGCCGCCAACGCGACCGGTGTCCCGAACCCGGCGGCGCCCTCCATGAACAGGGCGAAGAACCAGGCGATCAGCAGCGCCGCCACCCGCGGGTCGGGAGTGAGTGTCGACAACGCGTCCTGCAGCCGCTGCGTCGCCCCCGTGCGTTGCTGGAGGTGATGGATCCCGAGCGCCGGACCGATGATGAAGATGACCGTGGCCGAGATGAACGCTGCCTCCGCCAGCACGCCGACCACGCCGCCGACGCGACCGAACGGGTCGTCGGCGCCGCCGAGGTCGAACGCCCAGAGGGCGAGTACCAGTGCGATCACGGCGGCGATCGCGCCGGCACGTGCCGCCGACCACTGGGCAGCCAACATGAGTACCAGCACCACCGTCACCGGCACGATCGCCACTATCGCTTGCACTGACCGGCACCGTAGCGGTCCGAAAACAGACGGTGCCGGGGCCACGGAGGACCCCGGCACCTGGTGGACCGACCTGATCAGGTCGAGATCCGTCTCCGGACGATCAGAGCACGAACCCGATCACGTCGACGATGACGTGCGTGGCGTTCTGGCCGGCGGTGATCGAGATCATCCCGT